>JACCTY010000066.1 GCA_013812145.1 Geodermatophilaceae bacterium
CAGCTCCGCGATGGCCGCCCGGCAGTACGGGCAGCCAGCCTGGTGTTCCGGATCGATAGGTGCGGTGCGCTCGACGACCTGCGCGGTGAGTTCCTCCAGGTCGGCGCCGCAGGGCAGCGCTCCGGCGGGTGCCGGCGGTGTCATCGCTCACCTCCCAGCGTCTTGGCCAGCTGGTGTCTCGCCCGGTGCAGCCGTCCGCGTACGGCGTCCGGCGTGATGCTCAGGATCTGCGCTATCTCTTCATACGGCAGTTCTTCGAACAGGCGGAGCACAAACGCAGCTCGCTGCTCGAACGGCAGCTCGACGATCGCAGACATGACCCGGTCCGTGCCCTCCCGCGCAATCGCCTCGGTGTCGGCGCCCGGGTGGTACCCGTCGACGGGGACCTCCTCGACGGGAACGTCACGGCGGCTCCGATAGGTGTTCCTGGCTCGATTGACCACGATTCGGTACAGCCAGGTGGCGAACGAGCTCTCCGCCTGGAACAGCTGCAGGGACTTCCACGCGGCGATGAAAGCGTCCTGCGTCACGTCATCGGCGGTGTGGGCATCCCCGGTCAGCCGCAACGCGGTCCGGTAGACCGGGACCCGATGACGCCGGACAAGATGCTCGAAGGCCTCGGAGTGCCCGTCCTGCGCCCAACGAACGAGCACCGAGTCATCGGCGCGCAGCTGCTCGGAGGGCATGGCGACATTCCACCGCCTTCAACCCGCCCCGCGCCACCCACCCAAGGGTCCCTCTCGACCCGCGCCCAGCCCGATCGCGCATGCTGGTTACAGTGATCCGCACCAGCGGTCGTACCGAGGGGGCATCCAAGCCGGTGAGTGTGCTCGAGGAAATCCTCGTCGGTGTCCGGCAGGATCTCGCCGCTCGCGAACGTGCTGCACCGTTGGCCGACGTCAAGCGGGCGGCCGCCCGCCGGACCGCACCATTGGATGTCCTCGCCGCGTTCCGAGCGCCCGGGGTCGGGGTCATCGCCGAAGTCAAGCGGTCCAGCCCCTCCGCCGGTTCCCTCGCCCCCATCCCGGATCCGGCCTACCTTGCCCGCGAGTACGCCGAAGGGGGCGCGCGGATGATCAGCGTGCTCACCGAGGGCCGGCGATTCGGCGGCTCGCTGGCCGACCTGGACGCCGTTCGCGCGGCGGTCGATGTTCCGGTGCTGCGCAAGGAATTCATCGTCAGCTCCTACCAGGTGCACGAGGCGCGGGCGCACGGAGCAGACGCCTGTCTGTTGATCGTCGCCGCATTGGAGCAGAACGCCCTGGTCGGGCTGCTGGAGCGGATCGAGTCTCTCGGGATGACGGCGCTGGTCGAGGTGCACACCGAGACCGAGGCCGACAGAGCGCTGTCCGCCGGCGCCTGGGTGATCGGCGTCAACGCCCGGAACCTCGCCACCCTGGACATCGACCGCAGCGTCTTTGAGCGGATTGCTCCCGGCCTCCCATCGGAGGTCATCAAGATCGCCGAGTCCGGCGTACGCGGGCCGCACGACCTGATCTCCTACGCCTGCGCCGGAGCTGACGCGGTCCTGGTGGGGGAGGGACTGGTGCGCGCCGACAGCCCGCGCCAGGCAGTCGCCGAACTCGTCACCGCCGGGGCGCACCCGGCAACACCCCGTCCCTCCCGATGATTACCGGCGCAGCTCCCGCCCCGGCCGCGCTGCCCGACGAGTCCGGGCACTTCGGGCCATACGGCGGGCGGTTCGTGCCGGAGGCGCTGATGGCGGCGCTCGACGAGCTGGAGCAGGCGTACGCCGATGCTCGGGCCGACCCTGCTTTCGGCGCGGAACTGGCCGAGCTGCACCGCAGCTACACCGGCCGGCCGTCGCCGCTGACCGACGCGAAACGGCTGTCGCCGCATGCCGGCGGGGCGCGGATCCTGCTCAAGCGCGAGGACCTCAACCACACCGGCTCGCACAAGATCAACAATGTGCTCGGCCAGGCGCTGCTGACCCGTCGGATGGGCAAGCCGCGGGTGATCGCCGAGACCGGCGCGGGCCAGCACGGCGTGGCGACCGCGACGGCGGCGGCGCTGCTCGGGCTCGAGTGCTGTGTCTACATGGGCGAGGAGGACACCGTCCGGCAGGCGCTCAATGTCGCTCGGATGCGTTTGCTGGGTGCCGAAGTGGTGCCGGTGTGCACCGGCTCCCGCACGTTGAAGGACGCCATCAACGAGGCGATGCGGGACTGGGTGTCCACAGTGGACAGAACCCACTATCTGCTCGGCACGGTGGCCGGCCCGCATCCGTTCCCGGTCATGGTGCGCGACTTCCACGCGGTCATCGGGCAGGAGACCCGTGCTCAGGTACTGGAGCTGACCGGGCAGCTGCCCGACGCCGTCGCGGCGTGCGTCGGCGGCGGCTCCAACGCGATCGGCATCTTCCACGAGTTCATCGGCGAGGAGTCGGTGGGCCTCTACGGCTTCGAGGCGGCCGGGGACGGTGTTTCAACCGGCCGCCATGCCGCGACGCTGTTCGCCGGTTCCCCCGGCGTGCTGCACGGAGCACGGTCGTATCTGCTGCAAGACGCCGACGGGCAGACGGCCGTGACGCACTCGATCTCCGCCGGGCTCGACTACCCAGGGGTCGGGCCGGAGCATGCGTGGCTCAAGGACAGCGGCCGGGCGCAGTACACCGGCGTCACCGATGCCGAGGCGATGGAGGCGTTCCGGCTGCTGTGCCGCACCGAGGGCATCATTCCGGCGATCGAGAGTGCGCATGCCGTCCATGGCGCCCTGCAGCTGGGTCGCCGGCTCGGTCCGGACGCGGTGATCGTGGTGAACCTGTCCGGTCGCGGTGACAAGGACGTCGACACCGCCGCCCGCTGGTTCGACGTCGTTGACGAGCCTGCCTCCGTCCGGGAGCACACAACAGGGGCGGACCGGACGGAGGCGGGCGGGGTAGCAGCCGCGCCAGCCGACGTGACTGTTGGCGCGCCGGGCGAGCAGATGTGAGTCCGGCTCGGTCCACGAGCACACGCCTAGGAGCACAGTGTGCGGAGCACACCAATAAGCGCGGTGGATGGAGCCGGGCGGGGCGATCGTGATCGCTGCCGCGTTCGCCGGGGCGCGGGCTGAAGGTCGGGCCGCGCTCATCGGCTACCTGCCGGCCGGTTTTCCGAGCTTCGACGGCTGCGTTCGGGCGCTGCATGCGATGGTCGAGTTCGGGGTCGACATCGTCGAAGTGGGGCTGCCCTACAGCGATCCGCTGATGGACGGCCCGACGATTCAGGCCGCCGTTGATCGCGCGCTGTTCGCCGGGACGGGGACCCGCGAAGTCCTGGCCACGGTCGGCGAGGTCGCGCGCTCCGGCGTACCGGTCCTGGTGATGACGTACTGGAATCCGGTCGAGCGGTACGGCGTCACGCGCTTCGCCGCGGAGTTGGCCGACGCCGGCGGCTCGGGGGTGATCACGCCGGACCTGACGCCCGAGGAGGGCGGCGACTGGCTGGCCGCGTGCGACGGGGCGGGGCTGGACCCGGTGCTGCTCGTTGCGCCGTCGTCAACCGATGCCCGGCTGGCCAAGATCGCGTCGGTGTGCCGAGGCTTCGTGTACGCGGCCTCGACGATGGGCGTCACCGGGGCCCGCGCCGCTGTCAGCGCCGTTGCACCCGGGCTGGTGGCGCGGGTCCGCGAGGTCAGCGATCTGCCGGTGGCCGTCGGGCTGGGCGTCAGCAACGGCGAACAGGCAGCCGAGGTGGCGTCGTACGCCGACGGCGTTATCGTCGGCTCGGCCCTTGTCCGGGCGCTGCTCGACGCGCCATCGGAGCAGGCCGGCGTCCGTGCGGTCAGTGCCTTGGCCGCCGACCTCGCCACCGGCGTCCGCCGCCGATCGGAGCGACGTAGGGGTGCGGCTGACTAGGGAACAGTAGTGGAGCGAAAGGTGCCACTCTGCCCGGGTGAAGTG
>JACCTY010000071.1 GCA_013812145.1 Geodermatophilaceae bacterium
AGCAGAGGATGCAGCGGGAGTAGTCGCGCACGTAGAGCTCGTTGTCGATCTTCGTCGGCTGCGCCACGGTCTCGGCGGTGAGCCCGTCCGGGACGTGGTGGTGGCCGGCCTGCCGGCGGTCCCGCTCGCCGGCCGCGGCGGGCGGACCGGGCGGCCCGTAGCGCTTGATGTCGACCTGGTAGTCGTCCATCCAGCGGTGTACGGCGTCCTCGGCCAGGGACATGTCGGTGGAGGACGCGAGCAGCTCCAGGACCATCTTGCGGCTGTGCCGCACCCGCTCGGAGTCGGTCTTGACGACCATGCCGTCCTCGATCTTGCGCGAGCACGACGGCACGAGCACGCGGGACCCGTCGACTTCCACCATGCAGACCCGGCAGGCGTTGACCGGCGTCAGGTTGTCGAGGTAGCACAAGGTCGGGGTGTCGATGGCCCGCTCGCGGCAGACGTCGAGGATGGTCATGCCCTCCGGTGCCCTGACCGGCTCGCCGTCGAGTTCGAGGTCCACCATCCGGCGGATCGCACCGAGCATGACCGGGGCGTTACGACGCATCGGGAGTCCTCTGCTTGTTCGCGGTGGAGGACTCAGGCGTCCGGGAGGTGTCGGCGGCCGCGCTGGCCCCGACACCGAGCAGGTCGAGCGCGAGCGCCGACTGCAGGGCGGCCGGGGCAGTCTGCCCGAGCCCGCAGATCGAGGCGTCCTTCATGACCAGGGACAGCTCGGCGAGCAGCTCAACGTCGGCGGCAACGGAACCGTTGGCGTGGCCGTTGCCGATTCGGGCGAGCGCTTCTTCCTGCCGGACCGTCCCCACCCGGCACGGAACACATTGCCCGCAGGACTCGTCCCGGAAGAACGCCGCCACCCGCGTCAGGATGTCGACCAGGTCGACCTGGTCGTCGAAGAGCATGATCACGCCGGACCCCAGCGAGGCCCCGATCTCGCGGGTGCCCTCGAACGTCAGCGGCGTATCGAACTGCTCCTCGGGGACGAACGTGCCGGCCGCGCCGCCGAGCAGCAACGCCTGCAGCGGCCGCCCGTCACGGACCCCGCCGGCTCGGTCGAGCATCTCGCGCAGCGTCGTACCGAACGGAACCTCGTAGACGCCCGGCGCCGTGACGCAGCCGGCAACGCAGAACAGTTTCGTACCGGTGGACCTCGCCGTACCCAGGGCTGCGAACGCCGGACCGGTCTCGAGTACGACGTCGAGCACGTTGTACAGCGTCTCCACGTTGTTGATCAGGGTCGGCTTGCCGAACAGGCCTGCCACAGTCGGGAACGGCGGCTTGTTGCGCGGTTCGCCGCGGTACCCCTCGATGGAGTTCATCAGCGCGGTCTCTTCGCCGCAGATGTAGGCCCCGGCGCCTCGGCGCAGCTCGATGTCAAAGGTGAAGCCGCGCCCCATGACGTCGGCGCCGAGCAGGCCCCGCGCCCGGGCCTGCTCGATCGCGTTGGTCAGGCGCCGGGTGGCCAGCGGGTACTCACCGCGGATGTAGAGGTAGCCGAGTTCGCAGCCGGCGGCGTACCCGGCGATCGTCATCGCCTCGACGAGCGCGAACGGGTCCTCCTCCATCAGGACGCGGTCCTTGAAGGTCCCGGGCTCGGACTCGTCTGCGTTGCAGATCAGGTAGTGGGGGCGGGCGGGGGCGCTGGCCACTCCGGACCACTTGACGCCGGTGGGGAACGCGGCGCCGCCGCGGCCCATCAGCTTGGAGTCGGTGATCTCGCGGATGACTCCGGCGGGTCCGAGTTCCAGCGCGCGGCGCAGGGCCTGGTAGCCGCCGTGCTTGCGGTAGTCGTCGAGGCTGTCCGGGTCGGCGAGGCCGATCCGGCGCAGCAACCGCAGCGACGGATCCCGCGGGGTCACCGTCTGCGGTGTCGAGCCGGGCACGAACACCGCCGGCGTGCCGCCGGTCAGCACGGCGCTGACCTGGTTCGCCGCCGCTGGGGCGTGCGACTCGTCCGGCTCGTCGCCGGCGAGCTGGAACATTACGGCGGGGGCACGTTCGCACAGGCCGAGGCAGGGGCTGCGGATCCAAGTTGCATCAGGCGCGTCGCCGTTCGGCGTACCGGCCGGGCCAAACTCGGCGGTGAGTTGCTCGATGAGGGGGTTGGCGCCGCCGATCCGGCAGGCGATGTCGTCGCAGACGTGCGCGACCCGCTTGGGGCGGGGCTGGGTGGACAGCATCGCGTAGAACGTGGCGACGCCGTACACCTCGGCCGGTGGCACGGTCAGCCGCTGCGCGACGTAGTTGAGCGAGCCGTCGCTGATCCAACCGAGCTGCTTCTGCACGGCGTTCAGGACAGGCAGCAGCAGGTGCCGCTGGCTGCGGGCGTCCCGCCCGCCGTAGCTGATGTGGCCGTCCTCGGCGCGTTCCCGGCCACCGCCCTCCCAGCGGGTGGCCGGCGGACCGAGCACCGCGTCAACGGCGGTGCGCTCCTCCTCGGTCGCCGAGGCGTGCTTGAGGTACAGATCCATTCGTTGCCTAGCCGCGCTGTTTCTCGGGCGTTAGTTTGTCCACCCGGATCGCGGTGGCCTTGAACTCCGACGTACCGGACTTAGGATCCCAGCTCTCGTTGGTGAGCAGGTTGACGTCGGCCTCGCCGGAGGCGTGCGGCGTCATCCAGCTCAGTCCCGGCCGCAGCGACGGGTCGCACTTGATCGGCGCCTCGATCGCGCCCCGGCGTGAGCTGACCAACACCCGCTCGCCGTCCTCGAAGCCGAGCTGTGCGGCGTCCTCGGGTGAGACCCGCAGGCTCTCCGCCTCCCACAGCGGAGAGGTGTAGCCGTCGGTCTGCACGCCGGTGTTGTAGGAATCGAGCCGGCGCACGGTGGTCATCCGCAGCGGGAACTGCTCGGTCAGCGTGTCGATCGGCGGCAGCCATTCACAAGCGTGGAACGGCGCCGGCGCGCCCTCCAGCGGGTCGGCCCACAGCCGCTCGTGCAGCAGCGCGCTGCCGGGGTGGTTCTCGTCCGGGCACGGCCACTGGATGCCGCCGAGTTCCTCCAGCCGTTGATAGCTCATCCCGGTGTGCATCGCGGACAGGCTGCGCAGCTCGTCCCACGCCTGCTCCGCGGTGGGGTTGCCCCAGTCGTGACCCATTCTCTTGGCGAGTTCACTGATGATCTTGATGTCCGGCCAGGCCTGCCCGGGCGGGTCGATCGCCTTGCGGGTGCGCTGCACCCGGCGCTCGCTGTTCGTGACCGTGCCGTCGGCCTCGCACCAGTCCGCCGCAGCCGGGAGCACCACGTCGGCGTACTCAGCGGTCTTGGTCAG
>JACCTY010000079.1 GCA_013812145.1 Geodermatophilaceae bacterium
CCGCCTTGCCGCCGAGCTCGAGCGTGACCCGCTTGTCGGTGCCGGCCACGGACGAGGCGATGGCCTTGCCCACCTCGGTCGACCCGGTGAACGCGATCTTGTCGACGTCGGGATGCTCCACGAGCGCTCGGCCGGTGTCGCCGGCGCCGGTGAGGATGTTGACGACACCCGGCGGCAAGCCCGCCTGCTGGCAGATCTCGGCGAACAGCAGCGCCGTCAACGGTGTGGTCTCGGCCGGTTTGAGTACGACGGTGTTGCCCGCCGCCAGGGCCGGGGCGATCTTCCACGCGACCATCAGCAGCGGGAAGTTCCACGGGATGATCTGCCCCGCGACGCCGAGCGGTCGTGGGGCCGGCCCGAGACCGGCGTAGTCGAGCTTGTCCGCCCAGCCGGCGTAGTAGAAGAAGTGCGCGGCGGCGCCAGGGACGTCGACGTCGCGCGACTCGCGGATCGGCTTGCCGTTGTCGAGGCTTTCGAGGACGGCCAGTTCGCGGGCCCGCTCCTGGATGATGCGGGCGATCCGGAACAGGTACTTGCCCCGCTCGGCCGGTGCGAGCCGCCGCCAGGTTTGGGTGTACGCCGTGCGGGCGGCCTTGACCGCTCTGTCCACATCGGACGGTCCGGCCTGGCTGATCTCGGCCAGCACTTCCTCGGTTGCCGGGCTGATCGTCTTGAACGGCGTACCGCCCTTGGCGTCGGTGAACTCGCCGCCGATGAACAGGCCGTACGACGGCTTGATGTCGACGATGGACCGGGATTCGGGCGCGGGAGCGTAGTCGAAGGGCACGTGGCTCAGTCCAGGGTGATGTAGTCGGGGCCGGAGTAGTGACCGGTGGCCAACTTCTGGCGTTGCAGCAGCAGGTCGTTGAGCAGCGTGGACGCCCCGAACCGGAACCAGTCCGCCGACAGCCAGTCGTCGCCGACTGTCTCGTTGACCATCACGAGGTGGCGGATGGCGTCCTTGCTCGTCCGGATGCCGCCGGCCGGCTTGACACCCACCTGCCGTCCGGTGCCGTCGCGGAAGTCGCGCACCGCTTCGAGCATCACCAGCAGCACTGGCAGCGTCGCGGCGGGGGAGATCTTGCCGGTGGACGTCTTGATGAAGTCGGCACCGGCAAGCATCGCCAACCACGCGGCCCGCCGTACGTTGTCGTACGTCGCCAGCTCCCCGGTCTCGAGAATCACCTTCAGGTGTGCCGGACCAGCAGCCTGCTTGATCGCGACGATCTCCTCGAACACCTGCAGGTAGCGGCCGGACAGGAACGCGCCGCGGTCGATCACCATGTCGATCTCGTCGGCGCCGGCCGCTACGGCCTCCTTGGTGTCTGCAAGCTTGACGTTGAGGCTCGCCCGCCCCGATGGGAAGGCGGTGGCGACGGCGGCGATCCGGATGCCGCTGTCACCGAGCGCGTCGCGGGCGACGGAGACGAGGTCGCCGTACACGCACACCGCGGCGACCTGAGGGGTGCTCGGGTCGCTGGGATCGGGGCGGCGGGCCTTGGCGCAGAGGTTGCGCACCTTGCCGTGGGTGTCCGCGCCCTCCAGGGTGGTCAGGTCGATCATCGAGATGGCTGTGTCGATGGCCCACTGCTTGCTGGTGGTCTTGATCGAGCGCGTCGACAGCATCGCGGCTCTCGCCTCGGCGCCGACCTGGTCGACTCCCGGCAGGCCGTGCAGGAACGACTTGAGCGACGCCTCGTCCCGGCTGACATCGGGAAGCGTCGCCGTCACGAGCCGGGCTCCGTCCACGAGCACACTGCCGGAGCGCAGTGGACTGAGCCCGGCGGGATTGTCGCCATGGGTGCGGAGTCTAGGCCCCCGACCAGCTTGGCTCCCAGGGCAGCAACGCGATCGTGGCGCTAGGGTCTGCCCTCGTGCAGACCCTTGTCGTGGATCATCCGCTCGCCCGCGCCCGCCTGACGACGATGCGCGACGCCCGCACGGACAACGCGACGTTCCGAGCGGCGCTGCGCGAGCTGACGCTGATGCTGGTGTACGAGGCGACGCGGGAGCTGGCCGTCGTGACGTCCACGATCATGACGCCGGTCGCGCGGACGGTAGGCACCCAGCTGGCCGATCCGCCGCTGCTGGTGCCGGTCCTGCGAGCGGGCATCGGGATGGCCGAGGCAGCGTTCGGGTTGCTGCCCGAGGCGCAGATGGGGTTCGTCGGGCTGGCCCGCGACGAGGTGACGTTCGCGCCGCGGGCATACCTGGAGTCGCTGCCCACCGATCTGACCGGGCGGCCGGTCTTCGTGCTCGACCCGATGCTCGCGACCGGGGGCTCGATGGAGCACTCGTGCCGGCTGCTCACCAGTCGCGGCGCCACCGACATCACCGTGCTGTGCGCCCTGTCCGCACCCGAGGGTCTTGCCCGGCTCGAAGCCAGCGGGCTGCCGCTGCGGGTGGTGACGGCCAGCATCGACGAGCGGCTGAACGATTCGGCGTACATCGTCCCGGGTCTGGGCGACGCGGGCGACCGTCAGTTCGGCGCCGTCTGAGCGGACGCTGTCCCGTGAGTACGAAGCAGGCCGACCGCCCCAGCCTCATGATCGCAACCAGGCCACACAGACGGGGCTCGCTGATGCCAGGCGGACGGCGTGTCGCCCGAAACTGCAGGCGTGTCGCGGTGCATTGTGTGGCCTGGTTGCGATCTTGCTCCCGCTAGTAGTGGTCAGGACCGCAAGTTCGTCGGGTTTCGGTTCGCCGTCGCCGAGGCCCGGTGAGCCCGTTTGCAGGGTGTTCGCCGCGGTGGCACCTTTTGGTCCTTTGCCCGGTG
>JACCTY010000142.1 GCA_013812145.1 Geodermatophilaceae bacterium
CTCTTGGTGATGCCGGGCAGTTCGCCGGCGTGCGCCATCTCGCGCATGCAGATCCGGCACAGCCCGAACGTGCGGAAGACCGCCCGGGGCCGTCCGCATTTCTGGCAGCGGCGATACCCGCGTACGGCGTACTTCGGCTTTCGGTTGGCCTTGTTGACCAGCGCCTTTTTGGCCATCTGCTCAGTTCTCCCTGAACGGGAAGCCGAACTGCCGAAGCAGCGCTCGCCCCTCGTCGTCGTTGGTTGCGGTGGTGACAATCGTGATGTCCATTCCACGCTGGCGGTCGACCCGGTCGACGTCGATCTCGTGGAACATCGACTGCTCGGTCAGGCCGAACGTGTAGTTGCCGTTACCGTCGAACTGCCGCGGCGACAGGCCGCGGAAGTCGCGGATCCGGGGCAGGGCCAGCGTGAGGAGCCGGTCAAGGAACTCCCACATCCGGTCGCCGCGCAGGGTGCACTTCGCGCCGATCGGCATCCCCTCGCGCAGCTTGAACTGCGCCACGGACTTGCGGGCGCGCTGCACCTGCGGCTTCTGTCCGGTGATGGCGGTCAGGTCACGGACCGCGCCGTCCATGAGCTTCGCATCGCGGGCGGCCTCGCCGACGCCCATGTTGACGACGATCTTCGTCACCCGCGGAACCTGCATGACGTTGGCGTAGCTGAACTGCTCACGCAATGCCGGGGAGATGTCTGCGCGGTAGCGCTGCTTGAGGCGCGGCAGCGGCCGCTCCGTGGTCGAGGTTTCAGTCACTACAGGTCCTTACCGTTTCGCCGCGAGAAACGCACGCTGCGGCCGTCGTCGTCTTTGCGGTAGCCCACCCGGGCCGGCTTGCCGTCGTTGTCGAGCACCATCACGTTGCTCACGTGAATGGTCGCCTCCTGCGTGACAATGCCGCCCTGCTGGGCGCCACGCTGGGTCGAAGTGATCCGGGTGTGCTTCTTGATCCGGTTCACGCCCTCGACGAGCACTCGTTGCCGCTCGGGGTAGGCCGCGATGACCTTGCCCTTGGCGCCCTTGTCCTTGCCGTTGATGACGAGAACCGTGTCACCCTTCTTGATCTTCATGGACGTTGACTTCGATGGCATGGCTACAGCACCTCCGGAGCGAGCGAGATGATTCGCATGAACCGCTTGTCCCGCAGCTCCCGGCCGACCGGACCGAAGATGCGGGTTCCGCGCGGCTCGCCGCCGCCGTCGCGGATCAGGACGGCGGCGTTCTCGTCGAAGCGGATGTAGGAGCCGTCGGGACGCCGACGCTCCTTGCTGGTCCGTACGACGACCGCCCGGACGACATCGCCGCGCTTGACCCCAGCCCCGGGTAAGGCGTCCTTGACCGTGCCGATGATGACGTCGCCGATCCCGGCGTAGCGCCGTCCCGAGCCGCCGAGCACCCGGATGCACAAGATCTCCTTGGCTCCGGTGTTGTCGGCGACCCGAAGTCGCGACTCCTGCTGAATCACTGTCTGTCTCCTGAATCGCCAATAACTACTGAGCGCGCTCGAGCACTTCGACCACACGCCAGCGCTTGGTCGCCGACATCGGCCGGGTCTCCATCAGCAGCACCCGGTCCCCGACGCCCGCGGTGTTCTGCTGGTCGTGTGCCTTGAGCTTCGTCGTACGCCGGATCGTCTTGCGGTACAGCGCATGCTGGATGCGGTCCTCGACGGCGACGACGACGGTCTTGTCCATCTTGTCGCTGACGACGAGCCCTTCACGTGTCTTGCGGAAGTTGCGGTTCACTGTGGTGGCTTCTCCGTTGCTACTCATCATTGGACTCACTCACCCGGCGCAATGGACAGGCCGAGTTCCCGCTCGCGCATGATGGTGTATATCCGGGCGATGTCACGCCGGACGGCCTGCAGCCGCCGGTTGTTGTCCAGCTGGCCGGTGGCGACCTGGAAGCGCAGATTGAACAGCTCCTCCTTTGCCTCCCGCAGTCGGAGAACGATTTCGTCCTCGCGCAGCTCACGCAGATCCGACGCCGCGGTTCCAGCAGCCATCAGCTCTCACCGCCCTGACGGGTAACGAACCGGCACTTCATCGGCAGCTTGTGGATGGCCAGCCGCATCGCCTCGCGCGCCACCGGCTCGGTGACACCGGCCAGCTCGAACATCACCCGGCCGGGCTTGACGTTGGCGATCCACCATTCCGGTGAGCCCTTACCGGAACCCATCCGGGTCTCGGCCGGCTTCTTGGTCAGCGGGCGATCGGGATAGATGTTGATCCAGACCTTGCCGCCGCGCTTGATGTGGCGGGTCATGGCGATACGGGCGGACTCGATCTGCCGGTTCGTCACGTACGCCGGCTCCAGCGCCTGGATGCCGTACTCGCCGAAGCTGACCTGGGTGCCGCCCTTGGCGGCGCCGGTGCGGCTGGGGTGGTGCTGCTTGCGGTGCTTGATCCTGCGGGGAATCAACATGGATCAGCCCTCCGTCCGTTCAGTGTCGGCAGCCTGCTCGCCAGTCTCAGATGCGGCCGGTATCGCCGGCGCATCCGGGACGACAGCCGCTTCGGTCGTCGCTTCGGTCTGAGCGGGGTCGTAGGCGGGGCCGGCCTCGGCCGGAGCCGGCGCCTCGGCGGTGAGATCGGCCGCCTCCGCTGATTCTTCGGCTCCAGTCATGTCGATCTCAGCTGGCATCTCGGCTGTGACACCGGCCGCCTCCGCTGAGGCTTCGGCGGCGGAGGCGCGACCGGCCTCGGTGCTGGTTCCCGTCGTACCGCTGGAGCCGGAGCGGCGCGGGCGCACCGGGCGCTCGCGACGCGCCTGGCGCAGCGCCGCCTCCGCGGCCTCGCGGTCGGCGCGGCTCTGCACGACATCACCCTTGTAGATCCAGACCTTGACGCCGATCCGACCGAAGGTCGTCTTTGCCTCGTACAGGCCGTAGTCGATGTTGGCCCGCAGCGTGTGCAATGGAACCCGGCCCTCGCGGTAGAACTCCGAGCGACTCATCTCCGCCCCGCCGAGACGGCCGGAGCACTGCACCCGGATGCCCTTGACGCCAGGACTCTTCAGTGCCGACTGCATCGCTTTGCGCATCGCCCGGCGGAAGCTCACCCGGCTGGACAGCTGCTCGGCTACGCCCTGCGCAACCAGCTGCGCGTCGGACTCGGGGTTCTTCACCTCGAGAATGTTCAGCTGCACCTGCTTGCCGGTCAGCTTCTCCAGTTCGCCTCTGATCCGGTCCGCCTCGGCGCCACGCCGGCCGATGACGATGCCTGGCCGGGCGGTGTGGATGTCGACGCGCACCCGGTCGCGGGTGCGCTCGATGTCGACACGGGAGATCCCGGCGCGCTCCATACCTTTGCTCATCAGCCGGCGGATCGACACGTCTTCCTTGACGTAGTCGGCGTACAGCTTGTCGGCGAACCAGCGGGACTTCCACTCGGTGGTGATACCGAGGCGGAACCCGTGCGGGTTGACTTTCTGACCCACTAGCGGGTCCTCCTTCTGCTGGCGCTGGCCCTCTTCTTCGGCTCGGGCTCGGGAGCGGTAATGCTCACGACCTCGACGGTGATGTGACTGGTGCGCTTGTTGATCCGTGCGGCTCGGCCCTGCGCACGGGGCCGGAACCGCTTGAGCGTCGGCCCTTCGTCGACCCAGGCCCGGGAGACGAACAGCGTCTCCGGATCCAGGTCGAGGTTGTTCTCGGCGTTGGCCATGGCACTGGCGAGCACCTTGTAGACCGGGTCACTGGCCGACTGGGGAGCGAACCGCAGAACCGCGAGAGCCTCGTCGCAGGGCAGGTCGCGGATCAGGTCGACCACTCGCCGAGCCTTCATGGGCGTCACCCCGACATGGGTGGCCCGCGCCCTGGCGGTGGCGACCGCCGCGACGGCCCCTGTCTCGATGCTCATTGGCTCTCCTCTCGCATTCGTCCTCGCGCTCAGACGCGGCGGGCGCGGCGGTCGTCTCGAATGTGCCCGCGGAACGTCCGGGTCGGCGCGAACTCGCCGAGCTTGTGCCCGACCATTGACTCGGTGACAAACACGGGCACGTGCTTGCGCCCGTCGTGAACGGCGATCGTGTGACCGAGCATGTCCGGGATGATCGTCGAGCGCCGGGACCACGTCTTGATGACGTTCTTGGTACCCCGACCATTCTGGACGTCCACCTTCTTGAGCAGGTGGTCGTCGACGAACGGACCCTTCTTCAGACTACGCGGCATCTAGGTCAGACTCCCTCAGCTTTGGTCATGGTCAGCGCCGCTTGCCGGTACGACGGCGGCGCACGATCATCGCGTCGCTGGGCTTGTGGCGGCGGGTGCGACCCTCCGGCTTGCCCCCCGGGTTGACCGGGTGTCGCCCGCCGGAAGTCTTGCCCTCACCGCCACCGTGCGGGTGGTCGACGGGGTTCATCGCCACGCCCCGGACAGTCGGGCGCTTGCCCTTCCAGCGCATCCGCCCGGCCTTGCCCCAGTTGATGTTGGACTGCTCGGCGTTGCCGACCTCACCGATCGATGCCCGGCAGCGCACGTCGACGTTGCGGATCTCTCCGGAGGGCATCCGCAACTGAGCGAACGGGCCGTCCTTGGCGACGAGTTGCACGCTGGACCCGGCGGACCGGGCGATCTTCGCCCCGCCGCCAGGGCGCAGCTCGATCCCGTGCAGCACGGTGCCGACCGGGATGTTGCGCAACGGCAGGTTGTTGCCAGGCTTGATGTCCGCCCGTGGGCCGCATTCGACGGTGTCGCCCTGCCGCAGTCGCGTCGGGGCGACGATGTAGCGCTTCTCGCCGTCGGCATAGTGCAGCAGCGCGATCCGCGCGGTGCGGTTGGGGTCGTACTCGATATGCGCGACCTTCGCCGGTACGCCGTCCTTGTCCGCTCGGCGGAAGTCGATCACCCGGTAGGCGCGCTTGTGCCCGCCGCCCTGGTGCCGCGCGGTGATGCGGCCATGAGCGTTGCGGCCGCCGCGGCCATGCAGCGGGCGGACGAGTGACTTCTCCGGTGTGTCCCGCGTGACCTCGACGAAGTCGGCCACGCTGGCGCCACGGCGGCCCGGCGTCGTCGGCTTGTACTTGCGGATACCCATTAGCTGACCGGCCCTCCGAACAGTTCGATGCGGTCGCCGGCGGCCACGCTGACGATCGCCCGTTTGGTGTCCTTGCGCAGCCCGTAGCCGGTGCGCGAGCGCTTGCGCTTACCCGGCCGGTTGATCGTGTTCACGCCGAGCACCGTGACGTTGAAGACCTGCTCCACCGCGATCTTGATCTGCGTCTTGTTGGCGTCCGGGTGGACGAGGAACGTGTACTTGTTCTCGTCCAACAGGCCGTAGCTCTTCTCGCTGATGATCGGCGCGAGGAGCACATCGCGCGGGTCCGGAATCACTCGTCACCCCCTTCTGCAGCGGCGAAGCCGGCCCCGTCTGCTGCCTCAACACTTGCGAACCAGACGTCCGCGGAGGCCTCGTCGTACAGGGCGCTGGTCGGTACGACGTACCGCTTCGCCCCGGCCTGACCCTTGACCGGAAAGCCCTCCGGGGCGCTGTCGTCGTCCAGCGCGACGTGGGAGTCCTGGCCGTACGGGTGGTTCTCGATGTCGATCGCGGCGGCCGGCTTGGCAGCGGTGTCGGCGGCCGAGGGCTTGCTCAGGCTGACGCTGACGTCCCCCTCACCCTCCGCCGGGGCGATGGACGGAACGACGCCCGCCACGGCCGAGGTGGTCAGGTCCGGACCGTCGTTGCCTCGGCGGCGGGGGGAGCGCTTCTGCAGCTGCGCCGCCACAAAGGCTTGCAGCGCCTCCTCGGTGAACACGACATCGTCGCTGACCAGTACGTCATAGGTGTTGAGCTGGCCGGTGTCGAGCAGGTGCACCGACGTCACGTTGCGCAGACTCTTCCAGGACATGACATCAGCCGGGTCCACGACGACGAGCACCCGGCGGGAGCGCTCCACATCGGCCAGCACCGCGGTCAGCACGTCCCTCGCTTCCCGAGTCGACGGCACGTCTCCGCTGACGAACGAGGACACGACGTGGACGCGGCCCTCCCGCGCGCGGTCGGACAGCGCACCGCGCAGCGCCGCCGCCTTCATCTTCTTCGGAGTGCGCTGGCTGTAGTCGCGCGGCTTGGGGCCGTGTACGACGCCGCCGCCCTCGAACTGCGGAGCGCGGGTGGAGCCCTGCCGGGCCCGGCCGGTGCCCTTCTGCCGGTACGGCTTCGCGCCACCACCGCGGACCTCGCCGCGGGTCTTGGTGGAATGCGTCCCCGCCCGGGCGGCCGCCAGCTGAGCCACGACCACCTGGTGCATCAGTGACAGGTTCGCCGGCGCGTCGAACACGTCGGCCGGCAGCTCGATGGAGCCGCTGGTTTGCCCGTCGGGAGAGCGAACGTCTATTTCTGTCATGAGTTCGGCTCCTCTCCCTTGACGGCGCTGCGGATGACGACGACGCCGCCGGTCGGACCGGGTACGGCGCCCTTGATGAGCAGCAGACCCTTGTCGACGTCGACGCGGTGAACGGTCAGACCGAGGACGGTCGTTCGCACGTTGCCCATCCGGCCGGCCATCTTCAGCCCCTTGAAGACCCGTCCCGGCGCGGCGCAGCCGCCGATCGAGCCGGGGTGCCGGTGCTTGGCCTGGGTGCCGTGGCCGGCGCCGAGGCCGTGGAAGCCGTGCCGCTTCATGACACCGGCGGTTCCCTTGCCTTTGCTCGTGCCGGCGACGTCGACGGCGGCACCGGGGGCGAACGTCTCGCAGGTGAGCTCCTGGCCGACCTCGTACGACGACGCGTCTTTGGTGCGGATCTCGGTCAGGTACCGGCGAGGCGTCACGCCTGCCTTGGCGAAGTGGCCGGCCTCGGGCTTGTTCACCCGGCGCGGGTCGATGGCGCCGAAGCCGATCTGGACGGCTGCGTAGCCATCAAGCTCCGGAGTGCGCACCTGGGTCACCACGCACGGCCCGGCCTTGACGACGGTGACCGGCACGATCCGGTTGTTCTCGTCGAAGACCTGGGTCATCCCGAGCTTCTCGCCCAGCAAGGCCTTGACCGTTCTGGTTGGCCCGGTGTTGGTTGGCATGAGTTGCGATCCCTACTGGATATTCACGTCGACGCTGGCGGGCAGGTCGATGCGCATCAGCGCGTCGACCGTCTTCGGCGTCGGATCGAGGATGTCGATGAGGCGCTTGTGCGTGCGCATCTCGAAGTGCTCGCGCGAATCCTTGTACTTGTGCGGCGAGCGGATGACGCAGTACACGTTCTTCTCCGTCGGCAAGGGCACCGGCCCCACGACGCGCGCGCCGGTACGCATGACCGTGTCCACGATCTTGCGTGCCGAGGCATCGATCGCCTCGTGGTCATACGCCTTGAGCCTGATGCGGATCTTCTGTCCCGCCATCTGTTCCCAATCTCTTGTCCTCGGCGCCCAGCCGAGTGGGTGACCACCCGACTGGGCGACCGATTGCCGACTTCTCGGTACTACAACCGCGCGTACGGAACCCGTTCGAGCGATTCCTGCAGCGCGATCCGCTCGCCCTACTTGTTGATCTTGGTGACTCGACCGGCGCCCACGGTGCGGCCACCCTCGCGGATGGCGAAGCGCAGGCCCTCCTCCATAGCGATCGGCTGGATCAGCTCGACCGACATCTCGGTGTTGTCGCCCGGCATGACCATCTCGGTGCCATCCGGGAGGGTCACCACGCCAGTCACGTCGGTGGTGCGGAAGTAGAACTGCGGCCGGTAGTTGTTGAAGAACGGCGTGTGCCGGCCGCCCTCGTCCTTGCTCAGGATGTAGACCTGCGCGTCGAAGACCGTGTGCGGGGTGATCGAGCCGGGCTTGACGACAACCTGGCCGCGCTCGACGTCCTCGCGCTTGACCCCACGCAGCAGCAGCCCGGCGTTGTCACCGGCCTGCCCCTGGTCGAGCAGCTTGCGGAACATCTCAACGCCCGTGACGGTCGTGCTCGTGGACTTCGGTCGGATACCGACGATCTCGACGGTCTCGTTCACCTTGACGATGCCGCGCTCGATCCGTCCGGTGACCACCGTGCCGCGGCCGGTGATCGTGAAGACGTCCTCCACCGGCATCAGGAACGCCTTGGCGACGTCGCGCTCCGGCTCTGGAATCGAGGCGTCCACGGCGTCCATGAGCTCGAGGACCGTCGCGCCCCACTCGGCGTCGCCCTCCAGCGCCTTGAGCGCCGACACCCGGATGATCGGCAGATCGTCGCCGGGGAACTCGTAGTCGCTGAGCAGCTCGCGGACCTCGAGCTCGACGAGTTCCAGGATCTCCTCGTCGTCGACCATGTCGGCCTTGTTCAGCGCGACCACGATGTAGGGCACTCCGACCTGGCGGGCCAGGAGCACATGCTCCTTGGTCTGCGGCATCGGGCCGTCCGTCGCCGACACGACCAGGATCGCGCCGTCCATCTGGGCCGCGCCGGTGATCATGTTCTTGATGTAGTCGGCGTGACCCGGGCAGTCGACGTGGGCGTAGTGCCGGCTCTCGGTCTGGTACTCGACGTGGGCGATCGAGATCGTGATGCCGCGCTGCCGCTCCTCGGGAGCCTTGTCGATCTGATCGAAGGCGGACATCTCGTTGAGGGTCGGAAACTTGTCGTGCAGCACTTTGGTGATGGCAGCGGTCAGCGTCGTCTTGCCATGGTCGATGTGACCGATGGTCCCGATGTTGACGTGCGGCTTGGTCCGCTGGAACTTGGCCTTCGCCACTTCACTCCTCCTGTGACTGTGTTTCTGGTACGCCGTACGACGTGTGGACTGGTCGGGCTACTCGCCGGTGACCTTGGCGATGATTTCCTTGGCGACGTTCGCCGGTACTTCGGCGTACGAGTCGAACTGCATGCTGTAACTCGCGCGACCCTGGGTGCTGCTGCGCAGGTCGCCCACATAACCGAACATCTCCGACAGCGGCACCAGCGCCCGGACCACCCGGACGCCACTGCGCTCGTCCATGGCCTGGATGGTGCCGCGGCGGCTGGACAGGTCGCCGATGACGTCGCCCATGTTCTCCTCGGGCGTCGTGACCTCGACGGCCATCATCGGCTCGAGCAACGCGGGATCGGCCTTTCTCGCGGCCTCCTTGAACGCCATCGAACCGGCGATCTTGAAGGCCATCTCCGAGGAGTCGACCTCGTGGTAGGAGCCGTCGACAAGGGTGACCTTCACACCCACCAGCGGATACCCGGCCAGTACGCCGTACTGCATGGCGTCCTGCACGCCCTGGTCCACCGAGGGGATGTACTCCCGCGGGATCCGGCCGCCGGTGACCTCGTTGACGAACTCGTACGTCGCTCCCTCGGCGGAGCGCTCGAGCGGCTCCACCGTGATGGTCACCTTGGCGTACTGGCCCGAGCCACCGGTCTGCTTCTTGTGGACGTAAGTGTGCTTCAGCACCGGGCGGCGGATCGTCTCCCGATAGGCCACCTGCGGCTTGCCGACGTTCGCCTCGACGCGGAACTCCCGGCGCATCCGGTCGACCAGCACCTCCAGGTGCAGCTCGCCCATGCCCTCGATGATCGTCTGGCCGGTCTCGTCGTCCTGATGCACCTGGAATGTCGGGTCTTCCTCGGCGAGCTTCTGGATCGCCGTTCCCAGCTTCTCCTGGTCGCCCTTGGTCTTGGGCTCGATAGCGACGGAAATCACCGGTGCCGGGAACGTCATCGACTCAAGGATGACTACCTGGTTGAGGTCGCACAGCGTGTCGCCGGTCGTGGTCTGCTTCAGACCCGCGACGGCGACGATCTCCCCTGCACCCACGCCTGGGCGCTCCTCGCGCTTGTTGGCGTGCATCTGGTAGACCTTGCCGATTCGTTCCTTGCGATCCTTGGTGCTGTTGAGCACGGCCGAACCGGACGTAAGCCGGCCGGAGTAGACCCGGATGTAGGTCAGCTTGCCGAGGTGCTGGTCGGTCTGGATCTTGAACGCCAGCGCGGCGAACGGCTCGTCGTCGCTCGGTTCGCGGGAGATCACCGACACGCCGTCCAGGCCGGTGCCGACGATCGCGCCCACGTCCAGCGGGCTGGGCAGGAAGTCGACGACCGCGTCCAGCATCGGCTGCACGCCCTTGTTCTTGAACGCCGAGCCACACAGCACCGGATTGAGCTTGTCCGCGAGCGTGGCGCGGCGGATCGCGGCCTTGAGCTGCTCGTAGGGCAGTTCCTCGCCTACCAGGTAGGCCTCCATGACCTCGTCGTCGGCCTCGGCCAGCGTCTCGATCAGGATTTCCCGCCAGTGCGCGGCTTCCTCGGCCAGCTCGGCCGGGATCTCCACGGTGTTGTACATCTCGCCCTTGGCGGCCTCGACCGGGTAGATCAGAGCCTTCATCCTCAGCAGGTCGACCATGCCGGTGAAGTCGCCCTCGGCGCCGATCGGCAGCTGCAGGACCAGCGGGGTGGCGTTGAGCCGCTCCCGCATCATGTCGACGCAGCGGAAGAAGTTCGCTCCGGTGCGGTCGAGCTTGTTGACGAAGCACATCCGCGGGACGTTGTACTTATCGGCCTGGCGCCAGACCGTCTCGGTCTGCGGCTCTACGCCGGCGACGGCGTCGTACACCGCGACGGCGCCGTCGAGCACCCGCAGCGACCGCTCCACCTCGACGGTGAAGTCGACGTGCCCGGGGGTATCGATGATGTTGATCTCGTGGTCGTTCCAGAAGCACTTCGTCGCAGCAGACGTGATCGTGATGCCACGCTCCTGCTCCTGCTCCATCCAGTCCATCACCGCGGCGCCCTCGTGGACCTCGCCGATCTTGTAGGTGATGCCGGTGTAGTACAGGATCCGCTCGGTGGTCGTGGTCTTGCCCGCGTCGATATGCGCCATGATCCCGATGTTGCGGACCCGGCTCAGTTCGCCGCTTGCCTTTGTCACTGTTCTCATCTCTCTCGGTTTCGTTCTGGGTGCGACTACCAGCGGTAGTGCGCGAAGGCTTTGTTCGCCTCGGCCATCCGGTGGGTGTCTTCACGGCGCTTGACCGTGGCGCCGAGGCCGTTGCTCGCATCGAGCAGCTCGTTCATCAGCCGCTCGGTCATCGTCTTTTCGCGACGGGCCCGGCTGTACTGGATCAGCCAGCGCAGCGCCAACGTCGTACTGCGGCTCGCGCGAACCTCGACCGGGACCTGATATGTCGCGCCACCGACGCGGCGGCTCTTCACCTCGATCGCGGGCCGGACGTTGTCCATCGCCCGCTTCAGGGTGACGACCGGGTCGTTCCCGGAGCGCTCCCGGCAACCCTCCAGGGCGCCGTAGACGATCCGCTCGGCCAGTGACCGCTTGCCACCCATCAGCACCTTGTTGATCAGGCTCGTGACCAGGGGGGAGCCGTAGACGGGGTCGATGACGACGGGGTGCCTGGGAGGCGGGCCCTTGCGGGGCATTAGCTCTTCTCCTTTTTCGCGCCGTACCGGCTGCGGGCCTGCTTTCGGCCGCGCACGCCCTGGGTGTCGAGCGAGCCACGAATGATCTTGTAACGGACGCCGGGCAGGTCCTTCACCCGGCCGCCCCGCACGAGCACGATCGAGTGCTCCTGCAGGTTGTGCCCCACGCCCGGGATGTACGCCGTGACCTCGACACCGCTGGTCAGCCGGACGCGGGCCACCTTGCGAAGCGCGGAGTTCGGCTTCTTCGGTGTCGTGGTGTAGACGCGCGTGCACACCCCGCGCCGCTGGGGGCTGCCCTTGAGCGCGGGAGTCTTGGTCTTCTCGATCTTGTCCTCGCGGCCCTTGCGGACCA
>JACCTY010000166.1 GCA_013812145.1 Geodermatophilaceae bacterium
CTCCCGCAGCGCCGGCGCGGTCTGGCAGCCGGCCCGGGGCAGCACCCGGGCCTCCACCGCAGCCGCCCGCTCGGCTGGCAGCACGTCGGTGGCCGCGACGATCACCCGCGCCCGGGTCAGGTCCAACTCGCCGGCCCCGAGCGCGGCCAGGGTGCCCGGCAACCGGCCGGTGAGCGCCTCGGCGAGCGCGACCCGGTCGGTCGCGGCGTGCCGGGACAGCGACAGCACCGGCCCGATCTCCGCCGCCGCGACGTCGACGGCGGAGACGAACCGCTCCCCGCCGGCCACAATCCACGACCCGGCCCGCGCCCGGACCTCCGCGATGATCGCGAACTGGCGGGCCTGCGCCGCCCGGACCACCGTCTCGGACTCACGCAGGGCGTCGACCAGCCCGTCATCCGAAACACCCTCGAAGTCGAACACATGTTCGATTATACGACCGGCCCCCGACAAAACCAGCCAGCCTAAAGACCTGTGGAAAACCGGGACAGCACTTCGGACCCGTGTACTACGGAGCGACGTACTTCTCGACCGACGGTCGAGTTCAGCCCGCCGCGCCCGTTGACTGTTCTGCGGAACGCCGACCTCGTCCCGCAGCCAGCCTCGTCTGGCTGGGAGAGGGCACGAGGGTCAGACCGTAAAGGCGAGGAACTGGGTCACCTGGGTCGGGCTGAAGTTGTTGTCACTGACGATGAGCAGGCTTTGCCGTCCATCTGGCAGCACGGGACCGAAGGTCAGCCCTTCCAGGTTGTCCAGCGTGACACCTAACACGTCCAGGTCGAGCACGAGGGTCTTCTGCGCGACCTGTACGCCGGAGAGATCCTGAGGCAGCGCTGGCAGGCCAAGTGTGTCGGTGGCGCCGGCGGTGTCCACCAGGTAGATCCGCACGTCGTTACCGACTCCGGTGGAAAAGCTGCGTTCCATGGCGAGCAACCGGGTCGGGCTCAGCGGCAACAGCTCGACCAGGCCGTTGGTGGAGAAGGCGTCAGGCGGTATCGGCGGGTCCGGCACCGTCTCGACGATATAGACGAACTCCTGGTCCGGACTGCCGGCCTGGTCAAAGCGCAGGATCCGGGCTGGGCTCGTCGTCATCAGGGTTGCCGTCGGCCCATCCTGAGCCAGGGCGTTCTCGGTACCGGTGAAGAAGAACCTGCCGTCAGGCGTGAACCCGCCGCTTTCGAAGCCCAGATTGGTGCGTACGCCGAATGTCAAGTCGGCAGTCGGGTCGTAGTAGCTGGGCACTGGCGCGTCGCTGAGCTGCCTCCCGAACAGGCTGAACTCGCGCACGAACGGGTCGATGAGCTGACTCGCGTCGCCCTCCGACGTGATGACCAGGGTGCGGCTCGGCGTCAGTGCTATGGACTCCGGGTCCAAGCTTCCAGGGGGGAAGAGCCGTCCACGCGGGTCGCGCAGCCTCGTCACGCCCACCACCGACACGTCGCCGTCGTCGAGTGAGCCGTCGGCCAGGCTGATCCGAAGCGTGTAGAACCGAGCCGGATCGATGGTGCTGCGGTCGTCGGAGATGGCGTAGTAGACGCCGCGGGCCGCGTCGTAGCTGAACCCGGACAGGCCGCCGACCTCCGTTCCCCGGAACATCAAGCCGGTGGGAAGGAGGTCCTCGCCGACAAACGATGCAGGCCCGATGTCTGGCAACGGATCGGCCGCAGCGGGAATCGATGTCAGGGCAGCGCCGACAACGGCCGCCAGAGAACAGACCAACCTTCGCGAACAACGATGCATGGACACAGTCACGGAGCCTCTCTCCTCAGCGGTCCTCCAAGGCGGCTGGAGCCTATGCCTGCCCCTGGCTCGGAACGTTGCGGTCCCGGGTCTCCGGCATGAACACCGCGAGTCCAGCAGCGATAAACATGACCAGCGCCGTCAGGCCGAATCCGGCGCCGTAGCCGAGGGAGTCCACCAACGCGTTGGCCAGCAGCGGGCCGGTCATCGCGCCGACGTCGGCGGCCATCTGGAACACCGCGACCACCGACCCGCTGCGCGCGGGCGCCACGTCACCCAGGACCGCAGCCGGCGCCACCGTCAACAGCGCGGAGCCGGCTCCGGCGACGACCATGGCTGCGAGGAACAGCGGCAGCGCCGGAGGCAGCACGAGCAAGGCCAGCCCCACTCCGCACGTCGTCGTACCGGCGATGAGGACGGGACGACGGCCGCGCCGGTCGGTGAAACGCCCGGCCGGCCACAGCAGCAGCGCATTCGCCGCGGCGAAGAGGCCCAGACCGACGCCGGTCCAGACCGCGCCGAGCCGTAGTCCCTCGGTGACGAACAACGGGATGGTCGCGAACCGGACTCCGAACACCGTCCAACCCACGGCCAGGTTTGCGCCGACAGCCGCCCGGTACGCCGGATCACGCAGCGTCGTCCCGACGCCGCTGCCACGCAGGCCGCGCCGCTCGACCGGGGCGGTGGACAGCGCAGTGTTCCGGAGCGCCACCGCCGCGACAAGACCCGCCACAGTGAGGGATCCGGCGTACACGAAGAACGGCAGCCGAAGCGAGATCTCGGTGAGCGGACCACCGAAGACCGGGCCGATGATGCCGCCGGTCAGGAAGCCACCGGCGAAGATTCCACTGGCCCGGCCCCGTTGTTCATTGCCGACGAGCCGGATGAGCAACGCCGCCGCGGACACCGTGAACATCGCGGATCCGACACCGCCGAGGCCACGCAGGATCAACAGGGTCGAGTAGTTCTGGGCGAGCCCGGCAGCAGCGCTGGTCGTGGCGACGATGCCGATCCCGATGGCCATGACCCAGCGCTCGCCGAAGCGGTCGACCAGTCCGCCGCTGCCAAAGGCAGATACCAGCCGCATGAAGGCAAAGGCGCTGACCACAAGAGCCGCAGCGGTGCGTCCCACCCCGAAGTCCCGTGCGAAATCTGGGATTGCCGGCGCCAGGATGCCGTAGCCGACCGCCACGAAGAATGCGACGGTGGCGAGGACGTACACCTCGCGCGGTAACGAGCGAGGGGCAGCCACGAGGCGATACTCGCACCGCTGAACCGACGCCCCGTAGCCGCCGTGTCACGAAGCGGAGGTACTCGACTCAAGAAGGCGGGCATGATGACGGTCACTGATCGGCAGCAAGACTCGGTTCCGGCCCGAGACACCGACTCGGGTTACCTCAGTCTCGGTTTGCTCGTGCTGCGGCTCTTCGTGGGGCTCGGGATGGCCGCCCACGGCGCACAGAAGCTTCGGGCTGTTCGGCGGCGGAGGTATCGACGGGACGGCTCAATTCTTCGAGGGGCTCGGGTTCTCGCCGGGCACTCCCTACGCGATCCTCAGCGGCCTGGTCGAGTTCGGCGGCGGATTGCTCATCACCGTCGGCCTCGCCCTTCCGCTGGCCGCCGCCGCGGTCGTGGCGAACATGGTCGGCGCGTACGCCGCCATCCAGGCCAGTACCGAAGGTGACTTCTTCGCCGGGACCGGCGGTCCCGAACTCGAACTGCTCTACGTCGGCGCTGCATTCGCCCTGATCCTGACCGGACCCGGCCGCCTCGCGATGCGGGTGCCGGCCCTGGACGGCCCGAAGATGCGGCTGCTCGGCGCCGTGTTGGCGATCGTGGGCGGCATCGCGGCGGTTGTGGTCTTCCACCTGTAGCCATGGCAACCTGTCACCGTGGCCGACGCGGTCGAATTGGAGGTCGCCGACCGCACGGTGCGGATCAGCAATCCTGACCGGGTCTACTTCCCAGGCCGCGGTGAGACCAAGCTTGATCTGGCGCGGTACTACCTGGCCGTCGGGGACGGCATCGTCCGCGCGCTGCGCAACCGGCCGTGCATGCTGCACCGTTTTCCCGAAGGGGTGTCCGGGGAGAAGGTGCACCAGAAACGGCTGCCGCGCGGGGCTCCGGACTGGATCCAGACCGTCCGGGTCGACTTCCCGTCCGGACGGCACGCCGACGAGTTGTGTGTGACGCATGTCGCCGACGTGGTCTGGGCCGTGCAGATGTCCACAGTGGAGTTTCACCCGTGGAACTCCCGCCGCGGGCACATCGAGCAGCCCGACGAGTGGCGCATCGACCTCGATCCGATGCCCCAGGCCACGTACGCCGACGTGCAACGGGTAGCCGTCGTCGTCCGCGAGGTACTCGACGAGCTCGGTGTCCAGGCGTGGCCGAAGACCTCGGGCGGCAACGGCCTGCACATCTACGTGCGCATCGAGCCCCGGTGGGAGTTCCCGCTCGTACGCCGGGCCGCCTGGGCCTTCGCCCGTGAGGTGGAACGCCGCCTCCCGGATCTGGTCGACCTGACGTGGTGGCGCCGCGACCGCGACCCGGCGACGGTCTTCGTGGACTACAACCAGAACGCCCGGGACCACACCATCCGCGCCGCCTACTCGGTTCGCGGGGTGGCAGCGGCGGTTGTGTCGACGCCGGTCAGATGGGACGAGATCGCCGACGCCGACCCGCGGGACTTCACCATCGCAACGGTGCCGGATCGGTTCGCTCGACTGGGCGATCTGCACGCCGGCATCGACGACACCGCATACTCGCTGGACACGCTGCTGGAGTGGGCCGACCGCGACGACAGCGAGGCGCCCGCTGCGCCAAGATGAGCGCGTGCACCCCAACGTCGTGGCCGTGGCCGAAGCGCTTCGTGCCGCGGGTTCGGCGGGCGAGGTACGGGAACTGCCGGCCACCGCCCGGACGGCGGCTCTGGCCGCCGAGCAGCTCGGCGTACCGGTGGGAGCCATCGCGAACAGCCTGCTGTTCGACGCCGCAGGCTCGCCGTTGCTGATTCTCACCAGCGGCGCCCACCGCGTCGACACCGCTCGGGTCATGCGCCTGCTCGGGATAACCGCCCTGGACCGGGCCGACCCCGAGTTCGTCCGCCGATACACCGGACAACCCATCGGTGGCGTCGCTCCGATCGGGCACCCGGCGCCGATCGGGACGCTGGTCGACGTCGCACTCGCTGGTTTCGCCGTTGTCTGGGCAGCGGCCGGTCATCCAGCCGCGGTGTTCCCGACGACGTACGACGAACTGCTTCGAATTACCGCCGGCAGTGCTGCAGAAGTGGGCGACTGATCGCCGGGCACGAATACGCTTCTGGTGTGAGTCGAACTCTGAATCTGCACGATGCGCATGTCGTGCGGTGGGATCGGGCGGAGTTCGTCGCTCGGGTCCGCGAGGCAATGACGATCTACGCCGAGGCCATGGGCTACTCACCGAGCGTGGTCGACAACCGCGCCGGATACGCCAGCGGGCATGCCGACCGACCAGGCTTCCGGGCAGTCGCCGCTGTCGACCTGGACGGCGTCCTGCTGGGGTTCGGCTATGGCTACACCTCCGAGCCAGGTCAGTGGTGGCATGACCAGGTCGTCGGGGCGGTCGACCGCGAGGCCGAAGAGCAGTGGCTGCGCGGCGGCCTGGAACTCTGCGAACTGCACGTGACTCCGACCCGGCAGGGAGTGGGGCTCGGCCGAACGATTCTGCTGCGGCTGCTCGAAGATGCGCCGCATCCCGCGGTGCTGCTGTCCACTCCAGAGGGTGACACGAGGGCGTGGCGGCTGTACCGCTCACTCGGATTCGTCGATCTGGCTCGGCGCCACCTGTTTCCCGGTGACTCCCGACCGTTCGCAGTGCTCGGAGCGAGGTTGCCACTAGCGGCAACCTCGCAAGAACCGCCGGGCGATGCCTGACGTCGTCGTCATCGGCAGCGGCCACAACTCTCTGGTCAGCGCCTGCTACCTGGCCAAGGCGGGACTGTCGGTGGTCGTCGTGGAACGGGACACCGTGCCCGGCGGCGCAGTGTCCAC
>JACCTY010000086.1 GCA_013812145.1 Geodermatophilaceae bacterium
CAGGCGCTCAAGATCGCCAGCGAGGTCGCTCGCAGCACCGACACGATGCTCGCCGGCAACGTCTGCAACACCAACGTCTACGACCCCGTCGACGTCGAGACCCACGCCCAGGTGCGAGCGATGTTCACCGAGCAGATCGGCTGGGCGGCCGAGGCAGGCGTCGACTTCGTGATCGGCGAGACGTTCCGCTACGCCGAGGAAGCGCTGCTCGCCCTGGAGGTGATCCGGGAGGCGCAGCTGCCGGCGGTGATCACGCTCGCGGTGGGCACCGACCCGCGGACCCGCGAGGAGTGGTCGCTAGCCGAGGCCTGCCGCCGGCTCGCCGACGGGGGCGCCGACGTCGTGGGCCTGAACTGCATCCGCGGCCCGCAGACGATGCTGCCGCTGCTGGCGCCGATCGTGGCCGCGGTCGACGTCCCCGTCGCAGCCCTCCCGGTGCCCTACCGCACGCACGCCGCGGAACCGACGTTCCAGTCACTGCGCGATCCTGGGTGCGACCTGTTGCCCGATGGACGCCCGTTCCCCGTGTCCCTGGACCCGTTCACGTGCAACCGCTACGAGGTCGCCGACTTCACCCGCCGCGCGACGAAGGCGGGCGTGACCTACCTGGGTTTGTGCTGCGGTGCCGGGCCGCACCATCTCCGGGCGATGGCCGAGGCGCTCGGCCGGACGCCGCCGGCCAGCAAGTACTCCGCGGACATGTCCAAGCACGCGTTCTTCGGCACCGAGCCGACGCTGCGGCAGAGCAACCAGGAGTATCGGACCCGGCTGTAGCCGCGCCATGACCGGTCGCGGGGCAACGTTGCAATTCGACTATCTGTTGCCAAATGGCCATTTGTCATTGCGGTCGGCGCAACCCTCTGCCACAGTCGCGCGATGGCCGTCGAGCGCTCACGCAGCCTCCGTCGGGCCCTCGGCCTGTTGGAGGCCCTCGGCACCGATGACATCGTCGCGGCCGGCGGCTGTGGCGTGACAGAACTTGCGGCGCTCACCGGTGGGGAGAAGAGCCAGGTGTCCCGGGTGCTCGCGACGCTGGCCGACGGTGGCTTCGTCGATCGCGACGTGCGCACCCGTCGTTACCGGCTGGGCTGGCAGATGTTCGCGTTGGCCGCTCGCGCCGGGGACCAGCGATTGCTTAAC
Source organism: Geodermatophilaceae bacterium (assembly GCA_013812145.1). Classification (GTDB taxonomy): domain Bacteria; phylum Actinomycetota; class Actinomycetes; order Mycobacteriales; family Geodermatophilaceae; genus JACCTY01. Next base: position 1,141 of record JACCTY010000086.1, read on the forward strand.
GCGGCCGGCCCGGTACTCGTCCGGCTCGTCCGGGAGATCGGGGAGAGCAGTCACCTGTCGGTGTTGCGCGGCAACGACGTGCTCACGCTGCTCACCGAGTCCCCGCTGCGCGCCGTGCAGGCGGTGTCGTGGATCGGCCGGCTTGCGCCCGCGACAAGTACGTCGTCAGGGCGGGCCCTGCTGCTCGACCACGACCGGGAGCAATTGGCGGCGATGTTCGGGTCGGAGGGCTGGCCGGCCGCGACCGCCAAGTCGCCACGCGACGTCGATGACCTGCTGGGGCGGATCACCCTCGCCCGCGCCGCCGGATACGCCCGGGTGGAGGAGGAGTCCGAACTGGGCCTGGTGGCGGTAGCCGCCCCGGTCCGCGCGGCCAGCGGCCGGATAGTCGCCGCCGTGAACATTTCCGCACCCCGCTTCCGGCTCGGGCGCAGGCTCGCAAGGGCCGGCGCGGCCGTCGCTGCCGCTGCCGCCGACCTGACCGCAGCGCTCGGCCGCCCGGAACCGGCACTGATGGAGGAGGCGTTCGCGTGAGTCTCTGGGAGTTCATCGAAGGGCGCTATGACGACCTGCTGCAGGCCGGCTTCGATCACATCTGGCTGGTCGGCCTGTCGGTGCTCCTGTGCACCGTTATCGGGGTCGGGCTCGGCGTGGCGACCTACCAGACCAATCGGCCGCGCGAGATCGTCCTCGCGGTCACGAGCACCTTCTTGACGGTCCCGTCCTTCGCCCTGTTTGTCCTGCTGATCCCGCCGCTGGGTATCGGTGCACCGCCGGTGATCCTGGCGCTGACCATGTACGGCCTGCTCCCGGTGGTCCGCAACACGATTACCGGGCTGCGCGAGGTCGACCCGTCCATCGTCGAATCCGCAAAGGGTATGGGGCTCGGCCGGGCGCAACGACTCACCAAGATCGAGTTACCCCTGGCCTGGCCGGTCATCGTCACCGGAGTGCGGGTGAGCGCGCTCATCCTGGTCGGAATCGCCACCATCGGGGCCATCGTGGACGGGCCGGGGTACGGCGAGTTCATCTTCAACGGGTTGGCCCGCGTCGGCTCACCGGTTGCCGTGAACCTCGTCCTGGCCGGAATGATCGGAGTGATCGTCGTGGCGATCATCTTCGATGTCTTTTTCGCCGTGATCGCCAAACTAACCACTTCGCGAGGCATTCGATGACGAACTTCGGCACCGTCGACGGAACCGCCGGCCGGATCATGATCCGCCTGGAGAACCTCCGCAAGGAGTACCCCAAGGAGCCCAAGCCCGCCGTCGACGACCTGACACTGGAGATCCCAGAAGGTGAGATCGTCATCCTGGTCGGGCCGTCCGGATGCGGCAAGACGACCACGATGAAGATGATCAACCGGATCATCGAGCCGACGTCCGGGCGCATCGTCGTCGACGACAAGGACGTCACGCACGAGGATCCGGACCAGCTGCGCCGCCGGATCGGCTACGTGATCCAGCAGATCGGGCTGTTCCCGCACCAGACCATTGCCGAGAACATCGCCACCGTCCCGAAGCTGCTCGGCTGGGACGCCAAGCGCATCGACGCCCGGATCGACGAGCTGCTCGAGACCGTCAGCATGTCCCCGGCGACGTACCGCAACCGCTACCCGAAGCAGCTCTCCGGCGGGCAACGCCAGCGGGTCGGAGTCGCGCGGGCACTGAGCGGTGATCCGGCCGTCATGCTGATGGACGAGCCGTTCGGGGCGATCGACCCGATCACCCGCGACCGGCTGCAGAACGAGTTCCTCCGGCTGCAGGCAGAGGTCCGCAAGACGATCGTCTTCGTCACCCACGACATCGACGAGGCGATCAAGATGGGCGACCGGATCGCGATTCTTGAGGAGGGTTCGCGGATTGCGCAGTACGACACTCCCGAGCAGATCCTGACCGCGCCGGCAAGCGACTTTGTCGCCGACTTCATCGGCGCCGGCGCATCCCTGAAGCGGTTGAACCTCAGCCGGGTCCGCGACATCCAACTCACCGAGTGGCCGACCGTCGCCCGCAATGCCGACGGCGCCGCCGTGCTGGATGCGCTACGGGCCTCGGACAAGGGGTGCGCCCTCGTGCTCGACGAGCAACGGCGGCCGTGCCGCTGGGTGAGTGCCGCCGACGTGCAACGCGGCGATGGCCGGGCGATCGACGAGATAGGGCTGCCGCCGGATGCCGTGGTCGAGCCGCAGGCGACGCTGAACGACGCTCTCAACGAGCTGATCACCGCCAACTACAGCGTGGCGATCGTGGTGGACGCGGCCGGGGTCTATCAGGGCATCGTCGACATCGATCACATCAACGAGGCGATCCGCGGCATGCGGACCGCCGCCCGCGCCAAGGCCCGCGCCGGGCTTGTCGAGGACCGCGACGAGGATCTGTTGACGAAGGGCACCACGACATGACCGTCGCCGACGCGGATCCCGCCGCGGAGGCGAGATGACTACCTCGACGGAGCAGTCGCTCGGAGCAGAGGCGACCGCGCCTGAGATGGGTATGGCGCCCATTCGTCGCGAGCACCGAACGGTCGCCAGCTACCTGCTCATGCCGGTGTTCCTTGCGCTGGTGTGCCTCGGCCTGTACCTCTACGTGCAGTCGAAGGAACTCGACACCATCGAGCAGCGAGCCCTCAATGCGAGCAGGCTCGGGACGGCGGGGTGGGAGCACGTCCAGCTCACCATCGTTTCGACGATTTTCGTCATCCTGATCGCGATACCACTCGGCGTTTTCCTCACTAGGCCGTTCACCCGCCGCTTCCGTGGCGTCCTGCTCACCGTGGCGAATATCGGTCAAGCGCTTCCCACGATCGGCGTGCTGGCCCTGTTCGCGGTCGCTTTCGTCTTCATCGGCTTCAAGGCAGCGATCGTGGGGCTGGTTGCCTACACGGTCCTTCCGGTGCTGCGGAACACGATGGTCGGCCTCCAACAGGTGGACGAGAACGTCCTAGAAGCCGGCCGCGGCATGGGCATCAGCAAGATGGGCGTTCTCACCCGGATCGAGTTGCCGCTCGCCGTGCCGATCATCCTGGCCGGCGTCAGGACGGCGCTGGTCATCAACGTGGGAACCGCCGCGCTTGCCACGTACATCAACGCGGGCGGGCTCGGGGACATCATCGTCGCCGGACTGTCGACCAACCGACTCACCGTTCAGATCACAGGCGCTGTACTCACCGCCGTTCTCGCCCTCCTCGTCGACTACCTCGCCGGCATCGCCGAGGACGTTCTTCGCCCGAAAGGGCTGTGACACCGCACAACCGCAGGTCGCCAGACACCAGTCGACGGCCGACACGACAGGAAGAAGGCTTGCGATGACACTGATGACTCGCCGATCCACATCATTTGCGGCGCTCGGCGCGGCAGTGGCGCTGCTGCTGGCCGGCTGCGGTGATGACCCAGCCACACCAGCAGGTGGCGGCGGTGGCGGTGGGAGTTCGGATGAGCTGTCCGGCGCTACGTTCACCGTCGGCTCCAAGGAGTTCACCGAGTCCAACATCTTCGCGTGGATCACGATCGTCGCCCTGGAGAACGCCGGTGCCGACGCGGGAGACGACGTCGCGAGCCTGTCCGGCAGTGCCACCGTGCGTGAGGCGCTGGAGAGCAGCGAGGTCGACATGTACTGGGACTACACCGGCACGGGTTGGATCAACATCCTCGGAAACACGACCACCGACCTTCCCGAGGATCTGTATGCAGCAGTGGTGGAGGCCGACGCGGCAAACGGCATTGTCTGGCTGGAGCCCGCCCCCCTGGACAACACCTACCGGATCGCGGTCCCCGGCGACTTCGCCTCGGAGAACGAGTTGGCGACGATGACCGATGCGGCTGCGTACATCCAGGAGAACCCGGACGACAGCGCGGTGTGCGCGGCCAGTGAGTTCATCAACCGCGACGACGGCCTGCCCGGCCTGCAGGAGGCATACGGTTTCGAGTTCTCCAGCGTGGAGGAACTGGACCTGTCACTGGTCTTCACACAGCTTGGCGACACCTGCCAGTTCGGTGAGGTGTTCGCCACCGACGGCCGCATCCTCGCCAACGAGCTCACCGTGTTGGAGGACGACCAGGCATTCTTCCCGACGTACAACGCAGCTCTCACGCTGCGCCAGGAGACGCTGGACGAGTTCCCGGCGATCGAGGAGATCATGGCCCCGATCAGCGAGGCGCTCACCGACGAGGAGATCACCGCGCTGAACGCCCTGGTCGACGTCGATGGCGAGACCGAAGAGGACGTCGCCCGGCAGTGGA
>JACCTY010000089.1 GCA_013812145.1 Geodermatophilaceae bacterium
GCATGGTCGCGACGATCCCGGTGATGGCGACGAGCAGCGCCATCGTCGGTGAGTCGAAGCGGGACCGCACGAAGTCCGCGGGGGTGACGAAGCCGCGCACGTGCGAGACCGACCACAGCCGGATCAGGACGAGGAACACCATCGGATAGATGACGACGGTGTAGGGCACCGCGAAGAAACCGGCGGCGCCGGCCCCGAACATCAGGGCCGGTACGGCGACGAATGTGTACGCGGTGTAGAGGTCGCCGCCGATCAGGAACCAGGTCACCCAGCTGCCGAAGTTCCGGCCGCCGAGCCCCCACTCGTCCAGATGCGCGAGGTCATCCGGGCGCCGCCAGCGGGCTGCCATGAAACCCATGACGCTGACCACGATGAACAGCGCGGTGAAGATGACGATCTCGGTCCACTGCAAGCCTTCAGGCATCGGGATCCCTCTTCGTCATCTGGTAGACGACGGTGGTGGTCAGCACGCCGAGGGCGATGAACGCCAGCTGCCCCCAGTAGAAGAATGGGAACCCGAACAGGGTCGGATCGGTCCGGTTGAACACCGGCACCAGCAGCGGGATCACGATCGGGATGACGAGCAGCCAGTTCCACGGGCTGCGGTCGGTGCGGCGCCGCGCGGGGCGCTCCTCGGTGTACGCCATGGCTCTCCTCGAGGTGGCAGGTGTCCGGAGTGTCAGTAAGTGTGCTGTGTCCAAGGGTCCGTGACGAGTTGCGACACGGCGATCTGGACCGCACCCTCCAGGTCGGCGCGCAACAGGTCCGCCGCCGCGGCCAGCCAAGGCCACTCAGTGGCCCAGTGCCCGGCGTCTATCACCGCCGGCCCTCCGCCCTCCAGGTGCTCGCTGACCCGGTGGTGGCGCAGGTCGGCGGTGACGTAGGCATCGACGCCCGCCGCGGTGGCGGCGTCGAGCAACGAGTCCCCGGCGCCACCGCAGACAGCCACCGTCGTGACCGTCGTACCGAGGTCGCCAGCGGTTCTGATCCCCGCAGGTGCTCTCGGCAACCCCCGGGTGACGTGCTCGGCGAACGCCGCGAGCAGCATGGGTTCGATCAGCCGGCCGATCCGCCCCGTACCGCGCCGCCCGTGCAGTTCGGCCACTTCGATGAAGCTGTACGCCGGCTCCTCGTACGGATGCGCGCCTACTAAGGCTTTCTGAACGGCGGCCCGGCGCTCGCGCGACAGCACCATCTCCACCCGGGTCTCGGGTACCCGGGCCACCGAACCGACCCGGCCGAGCACCGGACTCGCCCCATCGCCGGGGAGGAATGTGCCGATGCCGGTTCCGAGCCAGGCGCACCTCGAGTAGTCCCCGACCGCGCCGGCACCAGCAGCGCTGAGCGCGTCGACCAGTTTGTCGGTGTCCTCGGCGGGTACGAAGACGACGACGACGTCGCGCGCATCTGCCGGTTGTGGCGCGAGCGGCCGCAGGTCGGTAAGTCCCAGCGTGGCGGCCAAAGCGTCCGACACCCCTGGGTTGGCCGAGTCAGCGTTGGTGTGGGCGACGTACAGGCCGATCCCGTTGCGGATCAGGTCGTGCACCAGGCGGCCCTTGTACGACGTGGCCGGAACCCCGTGTACGCCGGACAGGAACAGCGGGTGGTGCGTGACGAGCAGCTGGGATCCGGTGTCGATGGCCTCCCGAACGCTGGCTGCAACGGGGTCGACCGCGAAGAGCACCTTCTCGACGGTGTCGTCGGGTGCCCCGCAGACCAACCCGACGGCATCCCAGTCCGCCGCGCGGGACGGCGGATAGCGCAGTTCCAGGGCGGCCACCACGTCCGCTAGCGAGCGCATCGACGCAGGCTATCTCCGTCCGTCCCGCTCCGGCGCCGGGTTCCGGCAGCTAGGAGTTCTGCGCAGTGCCCTCTGAGTCGGTGTCGAACGGTGGCTCGTCGGGAAGCGGTTCCCCCGCAGCCACCCGATCGGAGGCACGTGCGCCGACGAGGCTCTGCGCGCCGCCGGAACCGCTATCGGCTGGTGATGGGCCAGGCGAGGCGGTCGGTGCTGCGGCATCTTCGGCGTCCGGAGTCTGCTCTTGGCTGGCAGCCTCGCCGTCATTACTGTCCATCGCGTCAACCTCCACGATCTGCACCCGAACGTCGGCCCTGTCGCTTTCAATGTGCAGCATCTGACTCATCCGTGCCAAACGCAAGACGATGGGCAATCGTCAGGTTGTCCGGCCACGCAGTCAGCCCGAGTGGTTGGCGAGTCGGGGAAGATCGTGCTGATCAGGCCGCGCGGTTGAGCTCGACGACAAGGTCCTCGAGGCGGTTCATGGAGATCTGCATGCCACCTTCCATGCCCGAGGCGATGTGGCCGTCGCGGTGCTCCTGGCTGTCGTGCACGACGGTGATGGTCATCGTCGTCACGCCGGCGTCCTCCTCGAACACGCTGGTGTTGAGCGCCGCGGCGTCGGGAACGCCTTCGAACACCTCGGTCGAGACAATGCGATGCGGCGCCTCGATCGTGCGGTACTCGCCGTGGAAAGCGACCTCGAAGCCGCCGGCCTCGCGGGTGACGTAGCGCCAGCTGCCGCCCTCGCGGAGGTCGATGTCGCACACGAGCCATTCCGAGGTGTCGAAGCCCCACCAGCGCCTGACGAGTTCGGGGGTGGTGAAGGCCTTGAAGACCAGATTGGCGGGCGCGTCGAACTGGCGCGTGATGAGGATCTCGCGGTCGGACGGGAGCGTGACTGTGGCGGAGCCGTGGCGGTCGGTGGTGTTCATGGCGCTTCCTCCTGGGATTTGAGCTCGGCGAGAAGGTCGTCGAGACGGTCGAGACGGGTGTTCCAGGTCCGCTCGAACGAGCGCACCCAGTCGTGGATCGGCTTCAACGCCGGCCCGTTGACGCGGTACCAGCGGTGGCGCCCATCCGCGCGGACGAGCACCAGGCCGACCGCCCGCAGCACAGCGAGGTGCTTGGACACCTGAGGCTGGCTGAGGCCGAGTCGGTCGACGAGCTCGCCGACGGTGAGCTCCTCGGCGCCGATGGCGTCGAGGAGGTCGCGACGGCTCGCTTCGGCGACGGCGTTGAACGCGTCGGTCGTCGTCGGGGTGCGAGCCATACAGTCATCATATTCCTATATGGGAATGTGTCAACAGACGCCGGTCAGCGCGGTGGCTTTGCGCAGGATCTCTATCTCGGAGCACTGCGGCGGCATGCCGCGCGTCTTCGGCGTCGAGCAGGAGCAAGTCGTAGAGGCGACGACGAGCGGGGGTCGCCGGTGGTACTAGCGCTTGACCGGGTCGTCCCGGTGCGCCGCAGATCAGGGCGGAGCAGCGGCCGAACCGGGAGCCGATCTCAGGACGGTGGCCGGCCGGGACCGCCAGGCCACGAGCAGACCGGCTAGCGCGCCACCGAGGGTGCCGAGCACCTCGTCGCCGAGGGTGTCCTCGTAGGCGGTACCCAGCTCGGTGCCGTGTCGGATGAACGTGTACCACTCCCCCAGCTCCCAGCCGATCGCCAGCAGCGCACCGATCCCGGCGATCAACATCGCCAGCGCCCAGCGGGGAGCCACCTCGGTTCGGGCGACGAGCAGGCCGAGGCCGGCGCAGAGCAGGAACCAGTTCACGAAGTGGTTGGCGTCGTCCCACCACACGACGGAGTCGTAGAGGTCCGCGGTGTTCCCGGTGACGTCGATCAGGAAGGGCGCCATGATCAACGCGAAGGCGGTCCAGGGTGGGTTGCCACGATCACGGCTGTTGCGCACCGCCCAGATGACGGGAACCAGCAGCATCATCGCCGGGTAGGCGACGAGCCGGGCGCCAAACCCCTTCCCCTCGAACTGCGGCAGGTCCGGCACGAAGGCCGCGATCGCCAGCTGCACGACGGTGGCCGCGAGGATCAGCGCAGCCGGCCAGCGCGGTCCCGTCCCGATCCACGACCTGCCTGCGTCGTCCTGCGTCACGACGAGGACGCTGCCACGGCCTGGGTCAGGTCCCTATGTCGTGCTGGCCGTAGTTCATGGCGCCGGTGGTCCGGCCACCACCCTTGACATCCATGCCGGCCCTGACACTGCGGGCTGCCGCCTCGACGTCACCGGAGCCGCGCGCTTCCCCCAGCCGCCGCCGCTTGGCGCGCTGACGGAGGTCGCTGACCAGGGCCGCCACGATGATGAGAACGAGGATGCCGATGCTGCCGATCAGAAACCACACGAGAGCCCCCTCGGATCCAGTACGCCACGGTAACGCGCTCGGGGCCGCGTTCGGCCGCGTTCCGGACCGAGATTGTCCGCAACGCTGGCTACCTTCGTCGGCATGACCTACACCGTGCAGATCGTGATCGACAGCGCCGACCCCCATGTGCTCGCCGATTGGTGGGCCGAGACGCTCGGCTGGCGGGTGGAGGAGCAGGACGCCGCCTTCATCCGGCAGATGATCGACGCCGGGCACGCGACCGAGACCGACACCCGCGTCCACCACGGCGCGCTGGTCTGGAAGGAGGGTGCGGCGATCCACCCCGACGAGGAAGAGTCGTGGCGTCGTGCCCGGATCCTGTTCCAGCAGGTCCCCGAGGCGAAGACCGGGAAGAACCGCGTGCACCTGGATCTCCGGCTCGGCGACGAGGACCCCGAGGCCCTGCGGGAGAAGCTGACGGGGCGTGGTGCGACCGTCCTGCACAGTGGCCGGCAGGGACCGCATACGTGGGTCACCATGGCCGACCCGGAGGGAAACGAGTTCTGCGTCTGACTGCACCGTCGTACGCTCGGCCCTCTCCGACACCGAGGTTGGGCGTCAATCCTCGGCTTTCACGCGCTCGCTCACGAGGAGTGCGACCACCCGTCCGATGAGGTCGTAAGGGATGGGCTCCCGCAGCGGGAACTTCAGGGTGCCCTTGGCAGCCCGGTACGGCGCAAGCTCCTGATCCAACTCGGGATCTATCTCGGGGATCGGAGGGTAGATGCCGATGTGGTGCTTCCAGGCCGCGAAGTACACCAGGCTCTGCCCGTCGAGGGTGATCGTCGGCATCTGGTAGCTGATCGTCTCACCGGGCGAAGGCACTGCGCTACGGATGGTCCGTCGTACCTCATCCAGGACCGCCTGGACATCGTCGGGGAACAGGCGGATGTACTCGTCGATGTTCGCGAACTTGGCTGCCACGATCCACCTTTCGATGCGGTACGACGGTCACCGGTAGTCGGCTGGGTCTGCGTCGAGCCCGGGCTCACGGATCCCCTCGATGAACCGCCAGATGTCGGGCTGCGAGCCGTCGACGTCGGTGAAGCCGTACTCACGCGCTAGTTGACCCGAGTGGACCGACTGCTGGTTCCACCTGCTCCGGGCGGGATCTGATGCCACGGCGACGACAGCGCGTCCGACGAACCGAGGCGACTCCGACAACGCGAAGTCCGCTCGGAGACACCGAAGTTGTCGAGCATCATCTCCGAACGCAACCACCCAGGGGTGATGGCGAGGGCGGTGGCGCCATGGGATTGCAGCTCGTGCCCCTGCGAGAAGGCAAGCCGGTTCACGGTGACCTTCGCCAGGTCGTAGAACACCGAGATCCGATCGCGAGGCGTTGTAGTCGGCGGTTCCGTCGGTCACCTCGACGAGTAGGCCTCCCGGCTGGTCGATCAGGAGCGGGGAGCAGGTGGTGCGGGGTGATGAGGTGGGTGTCGATGGCGAGTCGCAGGATTCGAAGGCCGTCGTCGAGGTCATGCTCCCAGATCGGGGTGTTCCATTGGGCCGGGCCGCCCTTGAGCAGCTCGCCGCCCCAGATGTCGTTGACGAGCACGTCGATGTGCCCGTAGTCGTTGCGGATCCGCTCGGCCAGCGCGCTCACATGGGCGGGGTCGAGATGGTCGACTGCGACCGGGATACCGGTCCCGCCGAGTTGGGTGACGAGCTCGGCGGTCTCCTCGATCGTTTCGGCCCGGTCGTAGTCGGAGCGCAGAGGTCGGGTGCTGCTACTGCGCCCGGTGCACACGACCGTGGCTCCGGCTTCACCGAGGGCCGCAGCGATCCCACGCCCGGCGCCTCGTGTTGCCCCGGCGACGACCGCCACGCGACCGCGCAGCGCCTCCGGATCTGGCCGCCAATCCACAGCCGGAGTCTGCCAGCCGCGCCGCAGCGGCAGCAGATCACCAAGAACGCATTGGCCAGGCCAGCCGATCATGGCCTGCCGTTTTCGACCTACAGCCTGTCGAAGCTGGCCGACTTCTGGCCGCCGAGGGATGGTCGACGACATCAGCCACGAGGGCCTCCGCCTGCTGCTCCGTGAGGAAGGCGTCAGGATTCAAGCCGTGCCGCTCATAGCCCGTCGGGAAAGTAGTGAACCTGGGTCATTCACCCTCGGCGAGGGCGCCGAGTTGGTCCAGCGAGGCCTGAAGCTTGTCGGCCGTCGTCGCCCGAGCACGCGGAAGGCGCTTCTCGTCAGTCAACTCGGTCCAGTCATATGTGTGTGTCACGCGCGTCCGCGACGAGTTGATCGGCTGGAGCTCCCATCGCCACAGATGCCCTGGTGGTTCCTGGTCGGGCTCGGCAGGTCTCCACGCGATCAGGCGGCCCTCGTCGAACTCGACCACGTGGTTCTCTCGGACATGGCCCTTCGTGGTCGTCATGGTGAACACCTCACCGACGGCGCGGACTCGCTGCCCACCCGGCGCCCCAGCCAAGTTGTCGTTGCCATCCCAGCGAGGCTGTTGCGCCGGGTCGGCAATGAGCTCAAAGATGCGCTCGGCACTGGCCGCAATCTCCCGACTGGCGGAGACAACGCGCGCAGCGTCCTCGAGACTGGTCATGCCTCTATCGAAGCACTGGCAGAGAACGCCGCCGACCATGCACGCCGCCAGCCATTTCCAGCGTGCGCTGTGAATCTCCGTTCGAGCGCGCCACGGGTCCGGACGCAGACCATCCGCAACGAGTTCTACGGTGGCGCCATGGCCAACAGCGACTACGGGTCGGGCTGCAGACCCGAATCGGCGCCTCCTCATTGACGTTGGGCGGCCTGCTCAAGCACCTCGCGTGCGCCGAAGAACAGATGTTCAGCACCAAACTCAGCGGCGCGCCGATCGGTGCACCGTGGGACACCGCAGACTGGGACACCGACCCCGACTGGGAGTTCAACTCGGCCGCCAACGACACACTCGAACAGCTCTACGGCTCTGGGACAGCACCGTCGAACGGTCCCGCGCGAGGCTCGACGCAGCCTTGGCTGACGGCGGACTCGACCAGCGTGTCCACCTCTCCATGCCCGACGGGCGCCATCTCAGCCTGCGCCGGCTGCTCTGCGACCTGATCGAGGAGTACGGGCGGCACACCGGGCACGCCGACCTACTCCGCGAGGCCGTCGACGGACGGGGCGGTGAAGACCCTCCGGCTGGATGGCACCCAGAATCCAACCGACCACGCCTGAGCAGCTGACCGGTCGGTAGGCACCCGCACCACTGGGTCGCGGCGTCGTCCGAGCGACGCCTCATTCTCATCCCCCGACGCAGCGACCCGCGGTCGCAAGCCGCCACACAGACCCGTGAATACCCGTACCACGGCGTGCGTCAGCGCTCCCGGGCGGAGCCCGGCTGCTCGTGGGGTCGGGATCAGGCGGCGGGGTCGAGGATGACGGTGTGACCCAGCCGCTCCAGTTGGGCGACGAGCCGGCGGGTGTGCGCCTCGTCGTTGCGCCGCGCCAGCCAGTCCGCGCCGAGGTCGCGGTAGGGCTCGTCGCGTTTGAGCATCCAGTAGGCGGAGACCAGGATTGAATGCGCGACGGCGACCTGGGCGCGCGGCATGCCACGTCGGGCGGTGATCCTGGCGTGCTGCGCGGACAGATAGTTGGCGCTCTTCATCCGCCCGACCGACCCGGCGGCCTCGACCAGCATCGCGGTCAGCCACTTGTTGCCGTGCCGGCTCCCGGCCGGCGTGCGCCGACCGGCCGATTCGTGGACCGCCGGTGCCACCCCGGCCCAGGCGGCCAGGTGCGCCGCGGACGGGAATCTTCTCATGTCCGCGCCGGTCTCGGCGATGATCACCTGGGCGACCTTGTCCCCTACCCCGGGGATCGTCTGCAGCAGTCCGAGCTGCCGGGTCCACGGCTTCACCGCGGCGGCGATCACCGCGTCCAGCTCGGCGAT
>JACCTY010000176.1 GCA_013812145.1 Geodermatophilaceae bacterium
TCCTCGACGAGCCTTCGCCTGATCCCATCGGTCAACTCGAACGTCACACGCGTCACTGTCCAGGCTCGTCGATCAGGCCACGCCGGTGCGCGATCGCCACGGCCTCCGTGCGCCCCGAGGCGGCCAGCTTGGCGATGATGTTCGACACGTGGACGCTCGCCGTCTTGTCGCTGATGTACAGCTCCCGACCGATCTGGCGGTTCGTCCGTCCCTTCGACAGCAGCGCCAGCACATCACGCTCTCGTGGGGTGAGTGGGGACGGTTCCCTGACGACACCAGGCAGCCCGGCGTCGAGTCGGCCGCGGCGCACCAGGGCTTCGACCGCGGTGGCGAGCGGCCGGGCACCGAGTCGACCCGCCACCTCGTGGGCTGCCCGGGCCTCGTCGGCCGCCGCTGCCCGCTCGTCCGCCGCCAAGAGCGCCTCGGCGAGCCGCCACCGGCCCCGGGCCTGCTCGTAGACGTGCCCGTAGCCATAGGCATCCACGACTGCACGCCACGGCTCTGGGTCACGCGAACCGCGCGCCCGACCCCACTCGGCCTCTGCCCGGGCCAACCAGGCGGCGGCTTCGACGCCCAGCGGGCCGCGGCAGGCGATGCTCGTCGACGTGATCTGCCGCACCTGGTCGATCCACCGGTCGGCCTGCTCGACCGTGCTGCCCGCAGCCCGCTCGTCGCCGAGCATCCGGGCCGAGTTCGCCTGGTTGGCCAGTGCCCCGAGGGCCAGCGCCAGCAGCCGCAGGAACCCGAGAACCTCTGGTCCCCACAACTGCGACACCGTCTCGATCGTCTGTTCCGTGAGGGACAGCGCACGCTCCGGCTCGGTCCACGACGCCAGGTCGACCGAACAGCTGCCCGCCGTCAGCATCCGGATCGGGTGGTCGTGTCCGAGCCGGAACTCCACTGCCAACCGCTGGCCCGCCTCGGAGTCCCCACGACCTACGGCCACGAACATCCCCGCGGTAGCGACGAACTGAGCTGACGAGGGTGCCGACGCGCCGAGGTCCGCGGCGCGGAGGCTGCCGTCCCAGTCGCCGGCCACGTAGCGCACCACCACCTGCAGATGTCGCGTCTCCGCGCCGTACAGGCTCCACGTCAGTCCGAGGTCGATGGCCCGCTGCACCCCACCGTCCAGCCAGCGCAACGCACCGACGAGGTCGCCGACCTCGTACCGGATGACGGCCAGCGTGTAGGTCGCGCGCATCTCCACGTCGCTGTCGCCCGAGCGCCGAGCCCGCTGGTGAGCCTGCTCGAGTCGAGCGGTGAGGATGTCGACGTCGGTATGGCGCTGGTCCATCCGCGTCAGCGAGACCATTGTGTCGGCCCATGCGGCGTCGAGGCCCAGCGTCTCCGCCGAACCCAGCGCCTCCTCGGCCGCCCGGCGGGCGCCTGGGATGTCGTCGACGAAGAACGCCGTTCGCACATGCGTGGCAGCCGCCCAGGTACGTGCAGCCGAGGGTGGTTCCGCCGGGAGCAGGTCCAGCGCGGCACTGGTCTCGGCGTAGGCGGCCTGGTCGAGATCGACGGTGATCAGGTTCTGAGCCAACGTGTAACGCACCCGGGCGGCCAACTCGAGGTCCGCTGGCGAATCGACCCGGTCAAGAGCGGCCCGCGTCAGGGCGACGGCGCGCTGCGACTCGCCCGCCTGGGCGGCCGCATTGGAGGCGCTGAGCATGACCGAGACCTCGTCGCGGCCGGTCAGCTCGGCGGCATCAGGCACCGCCGACCACAGCGCCAGCGCGCCCTGCAGCTGGTGCAGTCGCTCGGCGGGAGCCCCGAGCCGGCGTGCCTCCTCGGCTGCATCGAGTGCGGCGACGAGTGCGCCTGCCAGGTCGTTGCTCTCCCGACGGTGAAAGGCCAGCTCGGCGGCCGAGCCGGTGAAGCTCACTCCCTTGGCGAGCAACTCGGCGAACAGCGCGTGGAGGCGGACCCGTTCCCCGGGCAGCAGATCGGAGTACGCCGCCTCGCGCAGCAGCGCGTGCCGGAACGCGTACGTCTGGTCCTCCCCGGGCATCAGCACGTGGCGGGTGACCGCCTCGCGCAGGGCACCGTCCAGGTCGACGTCTCCGAGGCCGCTCGCATCGCGCAGCAGCGCGTGTTGGACGCGCCGCCCGGCAACCGCCGCGATCCGGACGACCCGCTGTGCCGCTGCGGGGAGTTGCTCGAGGCGGGCCAGGAGGACGTCAGCCAGGGCGACCGGAACCGCGTCGGTGTCCCGATCCAGGCTGGCTTGCAGCAACTGCTCGGCGTAAAAGGCGTTTCCTTCGGCTCGCTCGACGATCCGGGACACGTCGGTGTTCGCCATCCCGTCGGCATTCATGGACCGCACCAGCACCGCGATCTCGGCATCCGGCAGCGGCGCCAGGTGCAGGCGACCGACGTGCTGGAGCCGGGCGAGTTCGGCCAGCAACGGCCGCAACGGGTGCCGGCGGTGCAGATCGTCCGCGCGATAGGAGCCGACGATGAGCAGCCGCTGGCGCTCGAGCCGGCTGAGCAGGAAGCGGAGCAGGTCGCGAGTGGATTGATCGGCCCAGTGCAGATCCTCGATCACCAGCAACACCGGCCGCGCCGCGCTGAACTCCGCGAGCAGCGCCGCCACCGCATCGAAGACGTAAAGCTGGTTGGCCGCGCCCGGATGCGCCGGTTCCGGTGCTGCCAGGCCGCCACCGAGCAGCGGTCCGAGAACGGGGTAGCGCTGAGTCAACTCGGCGCCGGCGGTGCCCGCCGCGGTCACTGCGCGGAGGACCTCGGTGAAGGGCAGATACGGCAGGCCGACGTCACCGAGATCCACGCAATGGCCCACCAGGACGGTCATCTGCTCGGCGCTTGCGCGCCGAGCCACCTCAGCGAGCAAGCGGGTCTTGCCGACCCCCGCGTCGCCGGCGAGCAAGCATGCGGACGGCTCGCCGCGCTGGGCGGCGGCCAGCCGGTCCACCAGCCGGTCGAACTCCTCGGTCCGGCCGACGAACGGTGGCTCCTGTCCCCAGCGCGGCACAAGCGTGATCGTCTCATCCGCTACGGACACTCCGGCGCCGACGAGCTGGGCGGCTTGGGCCACGCTCAGCCCCGGCCGCCGTCTCCGTGCGGCCGGATCGCCGCCCTGGAGCGTCGCGACCAGCGCCCGCCCGGTCGCTTCCACCCGTCGACCCCCGCGGCGTCGTACAGCCGTTCCCTGCGGTAGGCGATCTCGGTCTCCAACACCGATCCGAATATCTCGAACATGTATTCCTCCTCGTCCCGAGAGGCGCCTGGGTGGCTCCTCTGCTGACAAGGACGACTCTGCTGCTGAGACCGATGTCCGGCATCGGTCAGTCGGGCAGTCATCTGCGGTCGACGGGCCGCGCTGTCACTAAGGTCGTCCATCGAGCGGCTAAGCGTCTTAGGTCGCATGGACCACGCCGACTGCCGCGCCCAGATGAGACGGAGGTCGGCGATGCCGCTCACCGGGTCGACCGCAACCGTTAGGACCCGCATTGCCACCCGGGGACCATTCTCCCTCGAGGAGCTGGCCATGTTCGGCTTCGGCCATCGCGCCGAGTCCTCCTGGGACGGCGTCATGCGCCTGGCCTTTTGTGTCGACGGCGACGAGGACACCCACGCCGGCGTCGAGGTTCGCCAGTACGGCGACGAACTCGAACTCGTCGTCCACGGCCACGAGGATCTGGACCGCGTCTCCCAGCAGGTGGCCCGGGTGCTGTCATGCGACCACGACGGTGACGCTTTTGCCGCCCTCGGACGCCACGACCACGTCATCGGCTCCCTGCAGGCAGCCACTCCGGGGCTGCGCCCACCGCTGTTCTATTCCCCTTACGAGGCCACGCTGTGGTCGGTCATCAGCGCCCGACGACCCCGAGCCCAGGCGGCTGTACTGCGAGACCGCCTGGCGCGGGCCTCCGGCCGGACATTCGTTCTGGCCGGCGTCGAGACGCCCGCCGTCCCCGGGCCCACCGCAATCATGCGGCTCGAGCGGGTTCCCGGCCTGCCCGCTGACCGAGTCCCACGTCTGCACGCAGTCGCTGCCGCCGCGAGCCGCGGCGAGCTAGCCGTCCAGCGACTGAATGCCATGACACCAACCGCGGCCGAGGCAGACCTGCGGCGGCTCCCAGGCATCGGACCCTTCTACAGCTCGCTCATCGTCATCCGGGCGTGCGGGCTGGCCGACGTCCTGCCGGTCGCCGAGCAACGCTCTCGCGAGCTGGTGACGACGCTGTACGGCCTGACCGAGGCCCTCGACGACGACGCCTACCGCGCGTTCGCCGCGGCGCACTGGACGCCGTTCCGCACCTGGGTGGTCGTACTCATCAGGGCCGTCGCCCGGCGCATCCTGCCCGACGAGGACCTGCCGCCACGCGAGCGCAAGCGCCGCGGACCCGTCGAAGGCAGCTGACCGGCTTCTGCCCGCCGTACACCGACACCGCCCCTGCCCCGATGGCTAGGCTGCTGCGCCGTGGCGACTACCGAGCGGGACCCCTTGGAGCTCTCGGCGGCCGGTGCGCAGGCGCTCGCCGCGGCCACCGGGGTGCAGCGCCACGACGTCGCCATCGTGATGGGATCCGGCTGGCTGCCGGCCGCCGACGCGCTGGGGCCCCCGACCAGCGAGCTCGCGGCGACCGATCTGCCGGGCTTCGCGCCGCCCGGAGTAGTCGGTCACGCCGGCAAGATCCGTTCGCTAGAGGTCGCGGGCAAGCGGGTTCTGGTGCTCCTCGGCCGCACCCACCTGTACGAGGGCCGCGGCGTCGCAGCCGTCGTCCACGGCGTCCGGGTGGCCGCCGCCGCCGGCTGCTCCACCGTCGTACTCACCAACGCGGCCGGTGGGCTGCGTCCCGAGTACAGGATCGGGCAGCCGGTGCTGATCTCCGATCACCTGAACCTCACCGCCCGTTCCCCGCTCGTCGGCGCGCAGTTCGTCGACCTCACCGACCTGTACTCGGGGCGGCTGCGCGCGATGGCCCGCGGATCCGATCCCGACCTCACCGAGGGGGTGTACGCCGCACTGCCCGGGCCGCACTACGAGACGCCTGCCGAGATCCGGATGCTGACCGCGCTGGGTGCCGACCTCGTCGGCATGTCCACCGCGCTGGAGGCGATCGCCGCCCGGGCGGCAGGTGCAGAGGTGCTCGGCATCTCGCTCGTGACCAACCTCGCCGCGGGCATCACCGGCGACCCGCTTGACCATGCCGAGGTGCTGGCAGCTGGTAAGGCCGCGGCAGCGCGGATGGGGACGCTGCTCGCCGACCTCCTGAGCCGGCTGTGACCCGGCCCTCATGACGAGGCACGTCCTCCTCACCGGCGCGGTCGGTCAGATCGGTGGGCTGTTGCGAGCCGGGCTGCCGTCGACGGGTTGGACGCTGCGTTGCCTCGACACCGCCGACATGGGCGCTGCCCGCGACGGCGAGGAACTGATCCGTGGAGACATCACCGACCTCGACGCCGTCCTGGCCGCCACCACCGGGGTGGCTGCCGTCGTCCACATGGGCGGGCTGTCCAGCGAGGCGGCGTACGACGAGATCAGGCGGGTCAACATCGACGGGACCTATCACGTCCTGGAGTCGGCTCGGCGCGCGGGAGTTCGCCGAGTCGTGCTCGCGAGCAGCAACCACGCGGTCGGTTTCACGCCGCGCGCGACCTGCGTTCCGGTCGACACCAGGCCGCGGCCGGACACGTTCTACGGCGTCAGCAAGGTCGCCGGCGAGGCGCTCGGATCGCTGTACGCCGACCGCTATGGCCTCGACGTCGTCTGCCTGCGGATCGGCACCCAGCGACCCCGGCCGGTCCACCCGCGGCACCTGTCGACGTGGCTGTCCGACGCCGACGCCGTCCGACTGGTGGACGCGGCCCTGTCGGCGGCGAGCCCGAGGTTCGCCGTGGTCTACGGCATCTCGGCGAACACCCGCGGCTGGTGGGATCTCGAACCTGGCCGGGCGCTGGGGTATCACCCCGTCGACGACGCCGAGGACTACGCCGGCGAGATCGGCGATGACGTCGACACCTACCAGGGCTTCCTCGGTGGTGAGTTCACCGGCCCGGAGTACGACCAGTGAGAGACGCCGTGGTCCAGGCCTGGATCGACGACGACCCCGACCCCGCCACCCGCGCCGAACTGGAAGCCCTGCTCGGCTCCGGCGACGAAGCGGAACTGCGCGACCGCTTCTCCGGTCCGCTGAGATTCGGCACCGCCGGTCTGCGGGGCATCGTCCGGGCCGGTCCCAACGGCATGAACAGGGCAGTGGTCCGACGGGCCGCCGCCGGGCTGGCCGGCTACCTCGCATCGATTCGGGCCGACGGACCCGTGGTGATCGGCTACGACGCCCGCCGGGGCAGTACCGACTTCGCCCGGGACACGGCCGCCGTCCTCGCCGGCGCCGGCCGGGCAGCCCTGTTACTGCCTAGCGCATTGCCAACCCCGGTGCTGGCGTTCGCCGTACGGCACCTGGACGCGGCCGCCGGCGTGATGGTGACCGCCAGCCACAACCCGCCGCAGGACAACGGGTACAAGGTCTATCTCGGCGACGGCGCGCAGATCGTGCCCCCCGCGGACGCGCTGATCCAGGTCGCCATCGCATCGGTACGCTCGGTTCGCGCACTGCCGCTGTCCGAGGACTACACGATCCTCGGCGAGGAAGTCCTCGACGCGTACCTGGCGGCGGTCTGCGCGGTACCGCCTGCTGGCCCCCGTGAGCTGACCGTCGCCTACACCGCTCTGCACGGGGTGGGGGCCGAGGTCGCGCGCCGGGCCTTTGTCGGCGCCGGGTTCGCCGAGCCGTACATCGTCGCCGAGCAGGCCTTGCCCGATCCGGCGTTTCCGACCGTCCCGTTTCCCAATCCGGAGGAACCCGGCGCGGTCGACCTGCTGCTCGCACTCGCTGCCGGCCGTGGCGCGGACATCGCGATCGCGAACGACCCGGACGCCGACCGCTGTGCAGTTATCTGCGGCCGGATGCTGCGGGGGGACGAGGTCGGCGTCCTGCTCGCTGACGCCCTGCTCGACGCCGGACGGACAGGAACGTTCGCGACGACGATCGTGTCGTCGTCCATGCTGCGGTCGTTGTGCCTAACCGCCGACGTGCCGTACGCAGAAACGCTGACGGGCTTCAAGTGGATCGTCCGGGCCCCCGAGCAGACCGGTGTACCGCTGGCCTTCGGGTACGAGGAAGCCCTCGGGTACGCCGCCGCTCCGGACATCGTCCTGGACAAGGACGGTATCTCCGCTGCCCTTCTCGTGGCCGCTCGGGCGGCGCAGCTCAAGGCCGACGGGGGCAAGACCCTGCTCGACCGGCTGGATGAACTCGCCGCCGAGCACGGCGTCCACCTCACCGACCAGGTCTCGATCCGGGTCAACGACCTGTCGCTGATCGGCACTGCCATGTCCTCGTTGCGGGCCTCCCCACCGGTGGAACTGCTGGGTCGGGCAGTCGGCTTCGAGGATCTCGCACCCGATGCGGACGTCGTGCGGCTCCGCGGCGACGGACTTCGGGTGGTGGTCCGGCCGAGCGGCACAGAGCCAAAACTCAAGGCCTACCTGGAGATCGTGGTCGCGGTCACCGGATCGGTCGCGGCCGCGCGCGACGAGGCCGCCGCGCTGATGTCCGATCTGCGCACCGAGGTCAGCGCCCTGATGGGCTTCCCGACCTAGCGGTCAGGACCGCAAGTTCGGCGGGTTTGTCGGGGGTCGGGTCAAGATTGGTCGTCACTGAGGTGTGTGAAGGCCGGCGGCGCAGTCGAGGGCGTCTTCGGGCGGCACTTTTCGGCCCAATGCTTGGGATCTGGGCCGCAGCAGTGAACCAAAAGGTGCCACAACAGCCGAATAGTGGCATCTTTCGGTCCACCGCATCCGGTCGGCCACCGGGCAAAGGACCAAAAGGTGCCACCGCGGCGAACACCCTGCAAACGGGCTCACCGGGCCTCGGCGACGGCGAACCGAAACCCGACGAACTTGCGGTCCTGACCACTACTAGCGGGAGCAAGAT
>JACCTY010000177.1 GCA_013812145.1 Geodermatophilaceae bacterium
GTGGGCCACGGTCAGCGGAATCCGCACCGACAGCGCCGTTCCACCTCCACGACCACTGACGAGACCCAGGTGGCCGCCGATCAGCTCGGCCCGCTCGCGCATGATTCGCAACCCGTGTCCGTCGGTGTGACCGTCGGGGTCGAAGCCGTTCCCGTCATCGGTGATCCGGAGAATGACGTGCCGGCCTGCGGTGTACAGCTCGACGATGGCTCGTTCGGCTCCGGCGTGTTTCGTGATGTTCTGCAGGGCCTCCTGGGTGATCCGGTAGAGCGAGGTGGCCACGTGATCGGCCAGGGGCTGCCCGCTCACCCGGACGTCCACGTCCAGGCCGGGTGCCCGGCGGCCCAGGCTGGTCAGCGCGTCGGCGAGACCCAGATCGTCGAGCAGGGGCGGCCGCAGGCCATTGACGGCGCTGCGCACCTCGGCTTGAGCGAGGTCGGCGAGTTCGCGTGCGGTGGTCAACTGCTCGGCGGCGAAGTCGGGGTGATCAGCCAGGGATTCCGCAGCGGCGATGAGGTGGAAGGACAGACCGACAATGTGCTGCCCGACCCCGTCGTGGACCTCCGCTGCCAACCGGCGACGGTCGCTCTCCTGCAGGGCGATGAACTCCTCGGTGCTGCGATGGCGGATCAGTTCTCGGGCATGCACGTGCTGGTGATGCCGCGCTGCCGCTACGGACGGCGCCAGCAGGCGGCCGAGCCCGACGATGATCTCGACCTCGGCGTCGGTGAAATCGTACCGCTGCTCGGTGAACACCTCCAGGACACCACACGGCGCATTGCCGGGGACGCCGATCGGAGCCGACACCGCGGAGGCGACCGGCGCGGGCTGGCGCTGCGGATATTGCAGGGACTCCAGCCATAGCCGGTCGCTGCTC
Organism: Geodermatophilaceae bacterium; assembly: GCA_013812145.1. Lineage (GTDB taxonomy): Bacteria > Actinomycetota > Actinomycetes > Mycobacteriales > Geodermatophilaceae > JACCTY01. The sequence continues at coordinate 878 of JACCTY010000177.1, forward strand.
AGGTCGACTGTGACTGCCGACCGGCCGTGGCTGGCCACCCACCCCGCCAGGCCCGCCCCAATCGGGAGTACGGCGGTGGTGCCGGTGTCGGCCGCCGGCCAGGAGCCGGCAACGGACAACCGCCGTCTGCTGTCGTCCAGCACGTGCAGCACGCACCGGTCGGTGCCGCTGACCCGGGCCACCAGGTGAGCAGCGGCGTCGGCCAGGCCGGCCAGGTCATCGGCGGACGTCGACAGCGTGATGACCCCAAGCAACAGGTCGCGTTGCTCAACCGGCGCCAGCCGGTCGAGCCAGTGCGGTTTCATGCTGCCGTCCCCACCGGCGGTCATGGCTTGCCCGCCTCGTGCGCTCTGTCATGGCGCGCTACGCGCGCGAGTCGCCTCCGCTCCTCGGAGCCGCCCGGCGGGCAGATCGGCATCCGGGCAGCGTTCACATTGCCAGGTCCGCCGAGCAACTCCTGCGATGCTCGGCTCCGGCGGACCGCTCGCTCCGCTCGAACACTCCGCCTCGTGCGCTGCGCGCACCGGCCGGTCAGCTCGTCCCTCGCTGCGATGCTCACTCGCTCTCGGCTCATCGGAACAGTCCCTCGCGCATGGCCACCGCTACCGCGCCGGCACGGTCTCTGACCTCGAGTTTGCGATAGACCGAACTGATATGGCTCTTGACGGTCTCGTCGCCGATGACCAGTCGGGCCGCGATCGCCCGGTTGGACATCCCGGTCACCGCCAAGGCGAGCACCTCGCTCTCCCGCTGAGACAGTCCCAGCCGAGCGCCGGGCCAGAACTCGCCGGCCTGCAGTCGCGCGGCCGAGGTCGCCGCCCTCCCCGCCAACGTCTCATCGATGACGATGTGTCCATCAGCCGCCCGGAGAAGGTGTCGCACGAGCTCGGCCCCATCCACGCGCTTGAGCAGGTAGCCGACGACGCCGACCCGTAGCGCCTGGTAGAGGTACTGCTCGTCGTCGTACACCGTCAAAATGACGACCTTGCAGCCGGCGTCTCGTTGGATCAACGCTCTGGCCAGGTCCAGTCCGCTCGCTCCGCCCAGTCGCACGTCGCACAGCACGAGGTCCGGGCCGAGGTCGGCGACCTGCCGCTCGGCGTCCACAGCGTCGCCGGCCTCGCCGACGATGACCACGTCGTCCCGGTATCGCGCCAACATCGCTTTCAGGCCTTGCCGCACCATCTCGTGGTCGTCCACCAGCAGGACCCGAAGGGGCCGCGAGCGGGGTGGTGTCATGGTGCGAAGGGTATGACGCCGCGTGCCGCCGGCGAGTGAAACAGCGATTGCGGCCGGGCCGGACCGGTCGGCGCCCTCCCCCCGACGTTCACCCGGTGAGGGGGGGACACCAGTCGAGGGTCGGTCAACACTGGAGTTTCGTCGACCGTGAGGAGCCCTGCATGCCTGCCCTTGCAGTCACCGCTGCCGAGATGGTTGCCACCGGTAAGGGGATTCTGGCCGCCGACGAAAGCGTCGGGACCATGTCCTCCCGCCTGGAAAATGCCGGAGTCGAACCGACAGCTGACAACCGCGCCGCGTACCGGGCACTGCTGCTGACCACCCCCGACCTCAGCGACGGGGTCAGCGGGGTGATCTATTGCGACGAGACGCTTCGGCAGCGGCTCCCGGATGGGCGACCCTTCGTGGAGGCCACCGTTCAGTCCGGCCTGCTGCCCGGCATCAAGGTCGACATGGGGACGAAGCCACTGGCTGGGGCCGACGATGAAACGGTCACGGAGGGGCTGGACGGCCTGCGTGATCGGCTCGCGGAGTACGCCACGATGGGCGCCCGGTTCGCCAAATGGCGCGCGGTCATTCGAATCGACGAGGGTAAGCCCACACACCAGGCCATCCGGGCGAATGCGCATGCACTGGCCCGGTACGCCGCCCTGTGCCAGGAGGCCGGAATCGTCCCGATAGTCGAGCCAGAGGTTCTGATGGACGGCGCGCACAGCTTGGACCGCTGTGCCGTCGTCACCAGCGTCGTTCTCCTGGAAGTCATGGGCGAACTCCGCGACTCCGGGGTCGAACTGGACGGGATCGTCCTCAAGCCGAACATGGTGCTGCCGGGCCAGGACTGCCCGGACGGCGCGTCCTCAGGCGACATCGCGGCGGCAACGCTGCAGGCGCTCAGCACCGTCGTACCGGCGGACGTCGCCGGCATCGCCTTTCTGTCGGGAGGTCAGGGGTCGGTGCTCGCGACCGAACGCCTCGCCGCGCTCCGCCGGCTCGACGCGCCCTGGCCGCTGACCTTCTCCTTCGGCCGAGCGCTCGTGGACGACGCCCTGGCCGCGTGGCGGGGTGACTCCGAGCGGGTGGGCGACGGCCAGGCTGCGCTGGCACACCGGGTGAGATGCAACTCAGCCGCGCTGAGCGGGGGCTACAGCGCCCTGCTGGAGCGAGAGACCGTCAGCCGGTGACCGCCATAGCCGAACCGCTCGGTGCCGAAACGCAGGTCGCCAGACCGGAGGAGCCGGAACGCAACCTCGCCCTCGACTTGGTCCGCGTCACCGAAGTGGCCGCGATGGCCGCCGGACGCTGGGTGGGCCGCGGGGACAAGAACGGCGGGGACGGCGCGGCCGTCGACGCCATGCGCAAGCTGATCGGCACGGTCTCCATGCGCGGGGTGGTCGTCATCGGCGAGGGCGAGAAGGACGATGCCCCGATGCTGTACAACGGCGAGGAGGTCGGCAACGGCGAGGGCTTCGAGTGCGACGTGGCGGTCGACCCCATCGACGGTACGACGCTCATGGCCAAGGGGATGCCCAACGCTTTGGCGGTGCTCGCGGTCGCGGAGCGGGGCACCATGTTCGATCCCTCGGCCGTGTTCTACATGGACAAGCTGTGCGTCGGCCCGGAGGCCGCGGACGTCGTCGACATCACCGCTCCCCCCGCGGAGAACATCCGTCGGGTAGCCAGGGCCAAACGAAGCCAGGTCCGCGACGTCACGGTCTGCATCCTGGAACGGCCGCGGCACGACCGGCTGGTCGCGGAGGTCCGCGAAGCGGGGGCGCGCATCCACTTCATCACCGACGGAGATGTGGCCGGCGCGATCAGCGCGGCCAGGGAGGGCACCGGCGTCGATCTGTTGATGGGTATCGGTGGCACACCGGAGGGGATCATCACCGCCTGCGCGATGAAATGTCTGGGTGGCGGCATGCAGGCGCGGCTGTGGCCGGTGGACGATGCCGAGCGCCAGCGCGCCGTGGATGCCGGCCACGACCTGGATCGGGTGCTGGAGATCGACGACCTGGTGCGCAGCGACAATGTCTTCTTCTGTGCGACGGGGGTCACCGACGGCGACCTGCTCCGCGGTGTCCGCTATCAGTCCGGGTCGGCATTCACCCAGACCATCGTCATGCGGTCGAAGTCCGGCACCATCCGGATGATCGACGCGATCCATCAGCTGACCAAGCTGCGCGCGTACTCCTCGATCGACTTCGACCGCCAGCGATGAACTGAGGGGCTTCCTTGCCGGACAAAGAGATGCGCATGCAGCGGGCTGGTCAACCCAACCCGCACCGCCCGATCATGCTCGCCATCGCGGGCGACAGTGCCGCCGGGAAGACCACCATCACCGAGGGTCTTGTGCAGGCGCTCGGTCCCGAGCGTGCCACCGCCGTTTGTGTGGATGACTATCACCGCTACGACCGGGCCGAGCGCAAAGAGCTTCCGTTCACCGCGCTGCACCCGGACTGCAACTACATGACCATCATGGAGCAGCACCTCCAGCTGCTCGCCATGGGCGAGCCCGTCCTCAAGCCGGTGTACGACCACAGCACGGGTTTGCTCGCCCGACCCGAGCTCGTGGAGCCACGCGACTTCGTCATCGTCGAAGGACTGCTGCCGCTGTTCAGCAAGCTGGCCAGGGCCTGCTTCGACGTGACCGTCTACCTCGACCCGCCCGAGGAGATCCGCCGGCAATGGAAGATCGACCGGGACACCGGCAGCCGCGGGTACACCGCCGAAGCGGTCGACGCCGAGCT
>JACCTY010000012.1 GCA_013812145.1 Geodermatophilaceae bacterium
GGACCAGCCAACCGGTGCTGAACACCCTGCGGGCACCGAACAGGTCCGACAGCCGCCCGCCGAGCAGCAGGAGCCCGCCGAAGGCGACGACGTAGGCGTTGAAGACCCAGGACAGGTTCTCCTGGGAGAAGCCGAGGTCTTCCTGCATGCGTGGCAGGGCCACTCCGATGATCGAGGTGTCCATGATGACCATGAACTGGGCGGCGGCGATCAGGGCCAGAGCCCACCCGTGCCGGGACCGAGGCAGCGCTTGCGAGTCAGCCATCTTGTACTCCCTACCTGTATCGGGTATATGCTGATGCGGCACGATACCCCACAGGGGTACCACGTCAAGAGCGTGGCCTCCACAGCCAACTACCTCAAGGGATGACGCCGAAGACTTGAGGCATACCTTTGGGGGGTTTGACGAGACTGACTTGCAACCACATACCCTGCCAGGGTATGTTAAGTGGCAAATGCAGAGAGATCAGGCGGGCGAGAGGAACGGCATGGACGGCGCTACTGCTGGCTACATCCACCGCAAGGACGACTACCTGAAGCGGTTGCGCCGCATTGAGGGCCAGGCCCGCGGACTTCAGCGGATGGTCGAGGAGGAGCAGTACTGCATCGACGTCCTGACCCAGGTCTCTGCGATGACCAAGGCGCTGCAGTCGGTGGCCTTGGGGCTGCTGGAGGAGCACATGAGCCACTGCTTGGTTCAGGCCGCCGCGGCCGGGGGCTCGGAGGCCGAACGCAAGGTCAAGGAAGCGTCCGAGGCCATCGCCCGTCTGGTGCGCTCCTGACGACGACCGTCGATTCGACTGATCTGAGAAGGGATCTCATCCCATGAGCACCTCCGCATACACCGTCACCGGCATGACGTGTGACCACTGCGTCAACGCTGTGACGGAAGAAGTCACCCAGATCCCCGGCGTACAGGTCGTGGACGTCGACCTGGCGACCGGAGGCCTCACCGTCAGCAGTGCTGAGCCTCTTGACGAGGCCGCAATCCGTGCGGCGGTCGAGGAAGCCGGCTACGTGCTGGTCGTCCCGTCCGGCGGCGGGCAGTGACTTCCTCGACAGACAGCGAAGTCGGAATCGGTCAGGACCGGGTCGAGCTGACCATCGGTGGCATGACCTGCGCGTCCTGCGCGGCTCGGATCGAGAAGCGGCTGAACAAACTGGACGGGGTGGTCGCGTCGGTCAACTATTCGACGGAGAAGGCGCGCATCGACTTTCCGGCCGGGATCTCCGCGGATGACCTGGTGGCGGTGGTGGAGAAGGCGGGGTACAGCGCCCGCCGACCGGAGCCACCGCGCAGCGCTCAGGCCGAGGGTGCTGACGGCGATCCGGAGGACAGCGCCGTCCGCCCGTTGCGGCAGCGGCTGCTCGTCTGCCTGGCGCTCACCATCCCCGTCGTCGCGATGGCCATGATTCCCCCGCTGCAGTTCACCAACTGGCAGTGGCTGTCCCTCACCCTCGCCGCGCCGGTGGTCGTCTGGGGAGGCTGGCCGTTCCACCGCGCCGCCTGGACGAATCTGCGGCACCGCACATCGACGATGGACACCCTCATCTCGATGGGCACCCTGGCCGCGCTCGGGTGGTCGCTGTACGCGTTGTTCTTCGGCACCGCTGGCGAGCCGGGCATGAAGCACGAGTTCGAGCTGACGGTCTCCCGGATGGACGGTACGGCGAACATCTATCTCGAGGTCGCTGCCGGGGTCACCGCGTTCATCCTTGCCGGGCGCTACTTCGAGGCCCGCTCCAAGCGCCTCGCCGGAGCCGCTCTGCGCGCGCTGCTGTCCCTCGGCGCGAAGGAGGTCTCCGTTCTGCGGGACGGGCGCGAGGAGCGGATCAGCGTCGACCTGCTCGCGGTCGGAGACCAGTTCGTCGTACGACCCGGCGAGCGGATCGCCACAGACGGGATCGTCACCGACGGCTCCTCGGCGGTGGACGCCTCGATGCTGACCGGGGAATCCGTGCCGGTCGAGGTGGGACCCGGCGATGTGGTCGTCGGCGCGACGGTCAACGCCGGCGGGCGGATCGTCGTGCGGGCAACCCGGATCGGATCGGACACCCAACTCGCCCAGATGGCCCGCCTGGTCGAGGACGCCCAGAACGGCAAGGCCGAGGTGCAGCGCCTGGCCGATCGCGTCTCGGGTGTCTTCGTCCCCATCGTCATCGTTCTTGCGATGGCAACGCTGGCTGGCTGGCTCGCCATCGGCGGTGGCCTGTCCGCGGCGTTCACCGCGGCCGTGGCGGTGCTGATCATCGCCTGCCCGTGCGCATTGGGCCTGGCCACCCCGACCGCTCTGATGGTCGGCACCGGCCGAGGGGCTCAGCTCGGCATCCTGATCAAGGGCCCGGAAGTGCTGGAATCGACCCGTCGGGCCGACACCGTCGTGTTGGACAAGACCGGCACCGTGACCACCGGCCGGATGACGCTGCTTGACGTCATCCCCGCCGACGGCGAGGACGCCGACGAAGTGGCCCGACTGGCCGGAGCCCTTGAGGACGCCTCCGAACACCCCATCGCCCAGGCCATCGCCAAGGGTGCGGTCGAGCGGGTCGGGACGCTACCTGCCGTCGAGGGTTTCACCAACCTTGAGGGCCTCGGCGTGCAGGGGGTGGTGGACGGGCACGCGGTGCTGGTCGGTCGGACCCGGCTGCAGCAGGAGTGGAGTCAGTCCGTGCCCGCCGACCTGGAGCACGCCAAGGCAGCAGCCGAGGCGCAGGGTCGTACGGCGGTCGTCGCCGGCTGGGACGGCAAGGCACGTGGCGTGCTCGTGGTGGCCGACGCGATCAAGCCCACCAGCGCCGAGGCCATCCGCCAGCTACGCGCTCTGGGGTTGACTCCGGTGCTGCTCACCGGTGACAACACCACCGTGGCCCGATCGGTTGCCGCCGAGGTCGGCATCGACGAAGTCATCGCCGAGGTCCTCCCGCAGGACAAGGTGACCGTCGTCAAGGATCTGCAGCGTCAGGGAAAGGTCGTCGCCATGGTGGGCGACGGGGTCAACGACGCGGCTGCGCTAGCGCAGGCCGATCTGGGCCTGGCGATGGGCACCGGAACGGATGTCGCCATCGAGGCCTCGGACCTGACGTTGGTCCGCGGCGACCTCCGTGCGGCTGCGGACGCGATCCGGCTGTCACGAAAAACCTTGGGAACCATCAAAGGCAACCTGTTCTGGGCCTTCGCCTACAACGTGGCAGCTCTCCCGCTGGCTGCATTGGGTTTGCTGAACCCGGTACTTGCCGGGGCGGCGATGGCCCTGTCTAGTGTCTTCGTCGTCACCAACAGCCTGCGGCTGCGCCGCTTCCGATCCCTGACTCCCGCCGGGTAGTTACCGCTCATCCGGCGGTCGGTCCCGGTAGGTCGCCATGCTCGACGATAGGAGATTGGTCGTGAGTCGTACGGGGGTGGCGGTGTGACCGGGCGTCCGAGGCGGCGGCTGAGAACTGTGCTGCTCGTTCTCGGCCTGATGGCTGGGATCTGGGGCATGCATGTCCTCAGCCCTCCCGTCCCGTCGTCTGCACCGGCCGCAATGAACATGGCGTTGGGCGAGCAGACCGCCACCCATCCTGATCAGCCGCAGCCGCAGCACTCGGGCCACAGCCTGTGGCAGCTGTGCGTTGCGGTCCTCAGTGGGTTGATCCTGATCATCGTGGCGCTCGTCGCTTTGACGCTCAGTCGAGCGGCGGCGCGGTCTGGTCTGGTGATCTGGGACCGGCAGCGATCGATGCTGCTGAGTCGAAGACCCGGGCCTGCCCGGTTCGCCCTTTGCGTGCTTCGGACGTAGATCGAACGGCTGCTGTCCGCCCGTTCGATCCCACAACCGGAGGTTTACCGATGACCCGTATTTTTGCTGTGCTGTTCGCGGCGCTGACCGCCGTGACCCTCGCTGCCTGCGGCAGCGATTCCGACTTCAACGACGCCGACGTGGCCTTCGTCACCGGCATGGTCCCGCACCACCGACAGGCCGTGGAGATGGCCCAGATGGCCGATGGCGCCGGCGCCTCGCCCGAGGTGCAGGATCTCGCCGACCGCATCGAGGCGGCCCAAGGCCCCGAAATCGACACCATGACCGGCTTCCTCGAGGACTGGGACCAGCCGGTCCCCGACGCATCGGACATGGGCTCCATGGACGACATGCAGGGGATGATGAGCGACATCGAGATGCAGGAGATGATGGCGCTGTCAGGAACCGAGTTCAACGAGCGGTTCCTGACGGAGATGATCGAGCACCACAAGGGCGCGATCGCCGAGGCCCAGCAAGAGCAGCAGGACGGGCAGAACGCCGACGCCATCGACCTCGCCGAGCAGATCGAGGCGGCCCAGGCCGAGGAGATCACCGAGATGGAGGGGCTGCTCGAGGCCGGGTCCTGATCGGCTTGTAACCCGGCCGCACGGGTATTCACGGCAGCGTCGCTACCGGTTAGGAGTCCACGATGGATGAATACCTTGCCGCGCTGCTCCTGCTCGGCCTCGGAGTGGGCGGCGTACTGACCGTCTACGGCGCTTCGGCGCTCGTAAGGGTGGCCGACAAGCCGCTGGTCTGTGCGCCGTTCCTCTCCGGGATGCCGGTGATCGAACGGCTGGGCGACGGCACCGTCGCCGCCGCGGTGGCGAACATGGTCCTGCACCACGCCCCGGATCCGGCCGCGATGATCGCCGAGATGGCCCGAGTGGTGCGTCCCGGGGGGGAGTGTGGCCATCACTGACTGCGTCGAGCACGACCACGAATGGATGCGCACAGAGCAGGCCGACCTGTGGCTCGGATTCAGCCTCGACACGATCAGCGGGCTCTTCGGCCGGGCTGGCCTCACCAGGCATGACCGCAGACCAGCGGTGGCTGGACTCCCTGTGGCAGTTCGTGCGCACCCACCCACCCCCACCACGGGTATCGGTGTTGGGGGTGGGCTGCGGGACCGTCGGTGGCTTCGTGCCGGCGTTGCGCAGCGACGGCCACGAAGCGGTCGGGTCGACCCGCACGCACCGCAGGGGCCGGGCTACCACCAAGGCACATCGAGCTGTACCAGCCGCAGCGGCGATTCGATGTGGTCGTGGCCTCGACGTCGCGGTGACGATTCCTAGCTGCTCTCGAAAGTCGGTTGTTGAGGGTTGCGCAATATACCCCCCAAGGGTATACCTGTGCAGGAGCGCGGGGATACAGGGAGGTGCGGTGTGCACGGAACGACATCGAGTTGGGGGCCAGCAGTTCAGGCGACCCGGCACTGCTTGACCGGATGTGCGATCGGTGAGGTGCTCGGGATGATGATCGGCACGTCGATCGGCCTGTCCGATGCCTGGACGATCGTGTTGGCGGTGGGGCTGGCGTTCTTCTTCGGCTATCTGCTGACCGTGCGTTCGGTGCTGGGCGCCGGCCTGGCAGTGAGTGCGGCGATCAAGGTGGCCTTGATCGCCGACACCGTGTCGATCACGGTCATGGAGATCGTGGACAACGCGATCATGGTGGCGATCCCTGGTGCGATGGAGGCCGGTGTCACCGGCTGGCTGTTCTGGGTCAGCCTGGCCGTCGCGTTGGCGGTCGCCTTTGTGCTGACCGTACCGATCAACCGGGTGATGATCAACCGCGGGCTGGGGCACGCGGTTGTCCACCAGTATCACCGCGGGTAGAGGTTGGCCGCGGCGCACGGGAGGAAGGTCTCTGTGCGCAGCGCAATCGTGTGACGACGCTGAGGGTGGAAGGGGCCACCGGGTCACGAATCCGGCGATGGACTCCTCGCCCGCCGCCCATCTGGCCGCTCCGGTCTAACCAGCGGTCCGAGTGCGGTTGCTTGGCAGCCTTTCGCGGCTAGCGAGATCGATGAACGCGCAAACGGTGGTCGGGTCGCGGTTCTGCGAGACGACGTGCGGTCATGACAGGGCTTGCTGAGCCGGCCGGCGTCGAGCCAGATGCGATCGAATCTGCACCGGAGACGTTGTGCAGCCAGCACTTCACAGCAGTCGCTGCAACTCAAACTCTTGCCTAACGTTTCGTGTCGCAGCCCGAGGCGTGCGGCTGGTGGTGGGCGAGTGGGGCGTGGTGGTCCAGTCCGTCCTCGGAGCTTGGGCTGACGTGCACGGTGGCGTCGGCGAGCTTCGGGACATCATGGAGGAGCCGGTGGTGTGCGAGGACGGCGATCGCATGCGCGTCGATGATCCCAAGTCCGGCGTCGACGACAATGCCGGACTCGGCGCGGATGCGGTGACCTATCCAGCGCAACCGCAGGTTCTCGACGTCCAGTACCCCTGGCGTTGACCGGATGCTCGCTTCGGCCGAGTCGACCAGGTCCGGGTCGACGGCGTCCATCAGCCGGCGGTAGATGTCCCTTGCTGCGCCCCTGAGTACGAACAGGATCGCCACGGTGATGCCGATGCCGACGATGGGGTCGGCGAGTGGGAAACCGGCCAGCACCCCGATGGCACCGAGGACGACGGCGAGGGATGTGAACCCGTCGGTGCGGGCGTGCAGCCCGTCGGCGACCAGCGCTGCGGATCCGATGTTGCGGCCGACGCGGATGCGGTACAGGGCGACGAGTTCGTTGCCGGCGGCGCCGATCAGGCCGGCGGCGATCACCACGCCGACGTTGGTGATCGGCTGAGGGTCGAAGAGCCGGCGGATGGATTCGTAGCCGGCGACGGCGGCGGACAGCGCGATCATCGCGACGATGAAGACTCCGGCGAGGTCCTCGACGCGGCCGTAGCCGTAGGTGTAGCGGCGGGAGGGCGGGCGTCGGCCCAGCACGAAAGCGATCCAGAGCGGGACTGCAGTCAGTGCATCGGAGAAGTTGTGGATGGTATCGGCGAGCAGAGCAACGGACCCGGTGAAGGCCACCACGGCCGCCTGAGCCGCCGCAGTGATGAGCAACACCACGAGGCTGATTTTCAGGGCGCGAATGCCGTCGGCGCTGGCCTCCAATGCGGCATCGACCGAGTCGGCTGCATCGTGGCTGTGCGGACGGAACAGCGAGGTGAACCATCCCATCACCCCACCGCGGTGCTCGTGCGGTTGCGGCGCACCGTGCGTGTGATCGTCGGTTTCGGCTGACACCGGGCGTTGCCCCGCATGGTGGTGCTCGGCGTCTCCGTCGTCATGAGCCGGGTGGCTGCGCGAGGTCATGTCCCGCCTGTTTCGGAGTCACGGTTGCCTTGGACCGGGGTGCCCACGACCGAGTCGGCACGGTGGTGTTCGGGGACGCCGCCGCTGGCATGGTCGGCGTGGTAGACGGCGTCTTGTATCAACTGACGGATATGTGAGTTCTCGATCCGGTAGTAGACCGTCGTTCCTTCACGCCGCGTCCGCACCAGCCTCGCCATCCGCAACTTCGCCAAGTGCTGAGACACGCCCGCGGCTGGCTTGCCGACGACAGCAGCGAGTTCACCAACGGAGAGTTCCTGATCGAGCAGCGCCCATAACAGGCGTACTCGAGTGAGATCGGCGAGCATCCGAAAGACCTCGACGGCGAAAGCGGCGTGCTCGTCAGCCAACCCTTCGACTCTATGCGTATCTGCATGCATACGTAGATAGTAGTTGGCGGAGTGGTAGCGTCCGTAACGTACGAGACGTACTGTTACGTCCATGTCTGGGAACGCTCATGAACTACCGATTACTGACGCGCGGGATCGGCTCGCTGATGTCGTAAACGAGGCCGCGTACACCGGACAGGTCACCTTCCTGACCCGCAGGGGACGCAGGCTTGCCGCGATTGTGTCGGTTGAGGCAGCCGAAGCCGCCGAGCGGTGGGAGGACGAGCAGCTCGGTCGCATGGCAGACGACGCCGTCGCTGAGATGGCCCGCACTGGGGAGCGGCCAGTACCGCTCGATGAAGTGCGCACCGAACTTGGCTTGTGACCTCACCGCGTCCCTATGGGGTCGAGTTGACCCCCGCCGCTCGACGGCAAATAAGCAAGCTTGAACAGAGGACGGCTCGACGGGTCCTCGTCGAACTCGCCAACCTGCAAGCCGACCCGCGACCACCAGGATGTCGGGCGATGGTGGCGCAACCGAACCGCTGGCGCGTCCGAGTAGCCGACGCAGGCGATTACCGGATCGTCTACGAGATTCACGATCAGCAGCTGTTGGTTCTCGTCATCGCCGTCGCTCATCGACGTGAGGTCTATCGGTGACGCCGTGATCAACCACCCGCCTGGCACCACATGCTCTGGACAGCTGATCCCGCGTGGCGGCTACGGATCGAACCACGGTTCGGCTCCACTCCTGTTCGGCGGATCCGGGTCAGCCAGGTGGAGGACTGGCTCGCCGACATGGTTGCCTCCGCTGTCTCGGCGTCCAAGGCGATCGAGGCGTACGGCTCGCTAAAGCGGGTGATCGACCGGGCAGTGCGGGACCGGGCCTGGACGTCCAACCCCTGCGCGCTGCGCAGCACTCCGTTGCCGCGCAGCATGCCGAAAGTTCGGCCCGTGCTGTCCCCGGCCAAGGTGGAGCGGCTGGCACCCTGCGGGTTAAGAGCAGCGTCGGTGACGTCGCCGGTCGGATGCAGGTCGGCGCCACCAAGACCTACGCCGCAAGAACGATCACGCTGCCACGATCGCTTGTTCGCGAGCTGGCGGCGCAGCTAGTGGATGCGACGGCAGACGCCCTCATCTTTGCCGACCAGAACGGCGCTCACCGACGGTACGGGAACTTCCGTCGTGACGCCTGGGATCCGGCGGTCGCCCGAGCTGGATTGAACATCACCCCGCACGACCTGCGAGCCACCACCTGCGCATCGCCGTTGGTGGACGCAGGCCCCTCGTCAAGGACGTCCAGGCGCATCTCGGGCACACTGACATCACCACGACGCCGAGCCTCTACGCCGGTGTCCGACCCGGCCGTGCCACCGACCTGGCCAAACGACTCGACGCGCTGATCACCGAAGGCTGGGCGGGAGGGGCCAGCCGCGAGGTGAACCCCCCCCCATCCCTTTCGCTGCGCGGGAGCAGCCGATCAGCGGAACTGCCTCGGTTGGCGATGCCGTACTCCAGCCGCATGGCCGCGAGCCTTCGGCCCCGAATAGGGTAACCAGCCTGGTGGGCCGCATGACCTACCCCTGCGGGAACCGTCACCGGACGGGTCTACGGGACGCGAGCCTCCGCGTCGTCCCTATGACCTGCGGTGTTGCCACTAGGGGTTCCGCTACCGGCACGCCGGAGGGGATCAACCGGTGTGCGAACCGAACGCTCGGGGGCGACCCGCTGCGCCCTCGTACATCGCCGCGAGGGCCTTCGGCTCTCCCTGTCCGTAGTAGCACTCCAGGTGCGAGACGACCATGCCGCCGAGGCGGAGAAGTTCGGGGATATCACGGTCGAGGTTGCAACCTCCTACCCACCGCTGCTGGAGCCGGTTCAGCCGCGCCTGCCACCTGCGGACGTTCTCCTCGGGCGCTACTCCGTGCTCGACGAAGTGCAGCTGTCCGCCCGGGCGCAGCACCCGGCGGACCTCACGGACGGCCGCGACCGGGTCCGCGATGGTGCACAAGCTCCACGTGCAGAGGGGCTGCGTCCACGGAGGCGTCGGGCAGCTGCAGCCGCTGCGCGTCCGGCCCGATGACGTCGATCGGGATCGCGGAGGCGGCGATCCGCGCGGCGGCGAGGCGAACGCTGGACCGGGACGGCTCGACCGCGAGCAGGCGGGTCACACTCGCCGGTAGGTAGGCCAGGTTGTGTCCGGTGCCGAAGCCAACCTCGACGACCTCCCCGGCCAGGCCGGCAGTCACCCTCGCCCTGATCCGGCGGATGTGCTGGGTGTCCATGGCAAGGTCCAAGAGCTTGGGCAGGACGTGGTCGCTGTACCACCCCATCAGCAACGCCTCTCTCCCCGCGCCCCCCGCTCGGCGCGAGGGCAATCTCTACGCGAGCAGTGTCAACTCACGCGAGCAGTGTCAACTCGAAGACCGGGTGTCGGTCGGCTTCGCCGATGAACTCCTCCACCGGGGCGTCCTTGTCCGCCCGGAAGAACGGTCGGGTGGGCCTCGCGATCTGCACGTACTGCTTGAGCACCGGCCCGGCTTCCTCCGGCGGAACTTCGCGGACCGCGTAGGTAAGCGTCCCGCGTCGCCGGCGCAGCGTCACGCGGCCGGCAGCCCGCACGTTGTGCACCCAGGAGACCGGCCCGTAGGGAGCGGACCAGCCACCGCCTGCCGTCCCGCTCCACGACCGTTACAGGGTTCGTGCGGAGCCGGCCGGTTTTGCGGCCGCGGGTGGTCAGCAGATACGAGTGCGGGACGAGACCTGCCCGGATGAGCACGCTGATGATCGCATCGCCCGCCCGGCGTCCACTGCTCTTGCGGTAGGTCCGCACCGGCCGGTGGTTTCGAGCGCGCCCGCCGTCGTCGGGATCGCTCGATGCCGTCTCAGCTATCGGGCCACCTCCAGAAGGCAGAACTCGCAGACCAGACCGCTCTATCAGGGGCCTCAAGCATGCCAGGCCCAGCGTATTCAGGGCCAAGCCGTCAAGATAAGTCGGCGGAAGCTCCATGACGACATCGAGCACTCGCGTGTCTCGACCGCCTCGCCCGCCGGCCATCGTGCTAGGAGGTACGCCACAGCGTCGGTGAGTGCTGTGAGTGGATTGGCTTCGGTCGTGACCCGCGCCGCTTTCGGCGGTGAGATCACCTACGTCACTCGCGGCCGCGGACAACAGCGCGCCGCCGCCATCGTGCCGGCAGAACTTGTCGAGCGCTACAAGGCGATGATCGATCAGGAGGACGGCCGAATCGCTCGGAAGCGTTTGGCTGACCTCGACGCTGGGCGCGCCGTCGCGGTTCCGGCTGATGAGGTGGCTCGGGTCCTGGGGGTGTGACGACTGGATCTGGGGCAATCGGCGTCCAGTACGACCCCAGAGCACTGTAGGAACTGGCCAAGCTGGACAAGCCGGTGGCTCGCAAGATCGTCAGGGCAGTTGACGCGTTGCGGGACGATCCCCGCCCCAGCGGCGCTCGGCTGCTCGTCGGATATTCCAACCTCCGGCGTTTCCGCGTTGGCGACTATGGCGTGATCTACACGATCAGGGACGCAGAACTCCTTGTGCTGGCGTTGCGGATAGCTCACCGCGCCGGGCGTACCGCAGCCTCTGATAACGGATGGCCGGCCCGGTACCTGGACCGGGGCGTGCTCGTCGATGAGCGGGAGGGGTCGCGGCCGCTGTTGCCCCGGTGGCCCGGGCACTTGAAGAGCTTGGGCGTCCTGCGGACGCGGTAACGGCCCGGACAGCCGCGAGGTCCATGGTCGGCTGCGCGGCGCGGCCCTACTGAGCACAAACCTAGGGATGGCGGCTGCACCGACCGGCATGTGGCAACGGAGGTACGTAAACTGCGCGGATGCTGAGCGCCGCCCTGTTTGGGGTCATCGGGTCCAGTGCGCTGGTGCTAGGCGGGATTCTCGGGTCCTACTGGCATCCTCCGCGTTGGGTGACCGGGGTGCTTCT
This sequence comes from Geodermatophilaceae bacterium, assembly GCA_013812145.1. Taxonomy (GTDB): domain Bacteria; phylum Actinomycetota; class Actinomycetes; order Mycobacteriales; family Geodermatophilaceae; genus JACCTY01. The sequence goes on from JACCTY010000012.1 coordinate 11,409, forward strand.
GGCCTTCGCCAGCGGGACGCTGATCAGCGCGCTGGCGTTCGAGCTTTTTCCTGACGCGGTGGAACTTGCCGGCGTGGCGCCCTCAGCTGGTGGCCTATTCGTTGGGGCGGCGACATTCGTGGTGATCAATGCCTGGTTGGACAGCCGTGTCGCGGCGGGGGCGGGCGACCCCGGCGAGGTAGCGGCACCCGAGCGGGCTGCCGAGTCGCTGGCCGGCGCGGAGGCCAAGCAGACAGAGAAGTTGGAACACGCTGCCGATGGGACTCGGCCTGGCGGGCCATCCGGCTCGGCGGTCGGCTTTGCGCTGCTGGCCGCTGTGACCCTCGATGGAGTGCCGGAAAACACGGCGTTAGGGGTGTCGCTTCTCGCTAACGCCGAAGCCGGCATAACCGCGGGCAGCATCGCATTGCTCTTCGCGATCTTCGCCAGCAACTTCCCGGAGGCGCTGGTGGGCGCTGTCGCCATGCGCGCCGCCGACAGGTCTCCAGGCTTTGCTATCGGCATCTGGTCGGCGGCGGCGTTGCTCCTGACGGCGGCAGTCATTGTCGGCTACGGCCTACTGAGCGGAGTGGATGAGACCGCGCTGGGGTTCGCGTTGGCCTTCGCCGGTGGTGCGGTGCTGGCAAGCCTTGCCGACACGTTGATGCCCGAAGCCTTCGAAAGGGGCCGCCCAGCGAGTGCCCTGGCCACCGCCGTCGGCTTCCTCATCTCCTTTGTGCTTGCTGAGGGCCTATGAGCCACCCCGCCACACCATCAGTGTGGCAGGGTCGAGGCAACTTACTCCCCGGGTCGTGCCTGATCAGGACTGCGATCTGGCCCGCTTTGAGCGTGCCGCTGATCGACGACCGGGGCCCCCGCCTCTTTGAGGTACGCCTGGCGCAGGTGCACCGGCTCGACGTGCACGTGGCGCCTGCGAGCCTGAACGGTCTGTAGCGGAGGTTGACTGCTTCCACCAGAATCGCGAAGGCGATGGGGCCGTACATGTATCCCTTCGGCGTGTGGAAGTCGAGGCCCTCGCCGAGCAAGCTCGCGCCGATGAGGACTAGGAATGCCAGGGCGAGCATCTTGACGGTCGGGTGCTGGTTGACGAAGGCGCTGATCGCCCCAGCTGAAACGAGCATGATGCCGATCGCGATCGTGGCCGCCGCCACCATGATGAACAGCTCATCAACCATGCCCACCGCGGTGATGACCGAGTCGAGGGAGAACACCTCGTCCAGAGCCAGGATCTGGACGATCACCCCGGCGAACGAGGCGGTCTGCGCCGGCGCCGTGCGCCTCCTCACCCTCGAGCCGCTCATGAATCTCATACGTCGCTTTCGCGATGACGAAGGCGCCACCCAGGATAAGGATGAGGTCGCGACCGGAAATCTCCTGCCCGAACACCTCGAACAGGGGCGCCATCAGCTCGATGATCCACGACAGCGACAACATGAGAATCCGCAGGATCAGGGCGAGTGACAGCCCGACGGTCCGCGCCCGGGCCCCGCTGGTGCTCTGGTAGCTTGCCCGCCAGGATCGAGATGAAGACGATCTTGTCGATCCCAAGGATGATCTTGAGCGTCAGCAGGGGCGCCGCCACGCGATCACCGGCCATCTGCAGCGGGTGCCCGCGCACCGCGTGGAGCTGGTACGGGCCGGTTGCTCCCCGAGGAAGCGCGTCGGTGATGAGTGCCGGGCCCTCAGCGATGAAGTCGGCGTTCCATCGGCTTCGATCCTGCTCGGCCATCGGGATCAGCCCGCCGTCCGGCCCGGTACGCGCCAGCCGGTTTCGTCGGTGAGCAACATGAGCGCAAGCAGCCCCGTCACCTCGCCGTCATCGGGCAGCAGGCGGTGGACCACGCGGGCCAGCCGGAACGCTTCGGCCGACAGTTCACTGCGCTGCAGCCGCCGACCGCCCGCAAGGTAAGCGCAGTCTGCGATACCGGCGACAGCGAGGAGTGACAACACATGAACAGGAGGATGAGCGTGTCGTCAGCTCCGACGCCGGCCTGTCGGCAGAGGGCGCAATCCGATGGTCGGGCAGCATCCATCGGGCGACGGTGTCTTCACGGCGTTGGCGAGCCTGCTCGCTGCGCAGCAGGTCGGTCAGCCTGCGCGGGGCGACCGTGATCAGCCAACCTCGCGGATTGTCGGGGATGCCATCCTTGGGCCACTGCAAGGCGCCGCGAGGAGCCTCTTGCGCCGCAGGTCCTCGTGCCTCTCACCAGAGACGTCGGGGCCACCGGCCCGTCTCTGACATCCACCCGCCACCGACTGGCGGATTGTTGTGAACAGCTCCGGAAACGACCAGGGCGGTGCAATCCCCGAATAGCGAACCGTTCAGGTCGGGTCGACTCGGCGCGGTGAACCCGCCGGCATTGGTGGTGCTGAGGTGCGTAGCGGCGCACCGATCGTGTTCAGGTAGCGGAGGGTGGCGGTGTACGAGCCGACGAGTGAGGTTTCGCAGTAGGGGATGCCGAGGTCGTCGCAGTGGGCACGCACCAGCCGCTGAGCGGCCGGCAGCGAGGCACGGGGCATGTTCGGGAAGAGATGGTGCTCGATCTGGTAGTTGAGTCCGCCCAGCAGCAGGTCCGTGAACGCACCGCCGCGCACGTTGCGGGAGGTCAGCACCTGACGTCGCAGGTAGTCGACGTTCTCGTCGGCGGCGATGATGGGCATGCCCTTGTGGTTCGGCGCGAACGAGCAGCCCATGTACAGGCCCCAAACGCCTTGGTGGATGGCGACGAACACCAACGCCTTGACCGGCGACATGACGAGTGCAAGGCCGGTCAGATAGGCGGTGAGATGCGCGGTAAGCAGCAGCAGCTCAACGGCGCGGCTTCCCCCGCGGGTGCTTCGCTCGGCGCCACGCCGCAGCGACAGCACGCTAGCCACGTGCAGATTCATGCCCTCCAGAGTCAATAGCGGGAGGAACAGCCAGGCCTGTCGCCGGGTGATGGCCCGACCGAGACGGCCGGTGCGGGCCGCGACCTGCCCGGTAGTGAACGCGAGGACCCCGTCACCGATGTCCGGGTCGTGATCCTCCTTATTGGGGTTGGCGTGGTGCCGGTTGTGCTTACCGACCCACCAGCCGTAGCTCAGGCCGATCAGCACGTTGCCGAGCAGCTGACCGAACAGGTCGTTGGCGCGGCGACCGGTGAATATCTGTTGATGCCCGCCGTCATGGCCCAAGAACCCCACCTGGGTGAACGCGATGGCCAGGCTCACGGCGGCGAGGGCCTGGAACCAGGAATCACCTATCCACACCACGGCCGCCCAGGTGGCGGCGTAAAAGGTCAGCGTGAGTCCGATACGGACCGCATAGGAGCCGAGTCGGCGGTCGAGCAGCCCGGCAGCTCGGACCTGACGGCCAAGGACTGCGTAGGCACTGCCACGTCCAGACACCGGAGGGGCAACCGTCACGCCGCTCATCAGCGAAGCTGTCACGCGCAGGATCCCGCCCCTATGTCAGGCAACTGCCGACCCGCAACCAAGGGATCGGGCACGCTCGATGTCAGCACCCGGGCCGCGAGATGTGGTCATGGGTTGCCAACAGTTGCCACGCGGACGTGCGAAACATGAAAACCCCGACTTCCGAGCGGCATCGGATCGATGCGCTACCGGGTCTGGGGCAGCGGGACTGCGATCTGCGATATCGAGGAGACCATAGGTTGTCACCGGGCGCAACCGCCTGCGTCAACGTCCGGTCCGCCAAACCGGTGAATCCGGCGGCCGGGCGCAGATCTGGTTCTGGTCCTCGCTCAGCGAGCGGGTAGGGTCCTCACCACGTCGGGGGCGGCGCCCTCGCCTATGGAAGGCAGGCAGCTCATGGGAATCTTTGGTAAGGCTCTCAAGGCCGGGGTCGCCAAGAAGGCGATCGACGCAGCTCGGAAACCGGAAAATCAGCAGCGGATCAAGGCCGTGGTGGCCAAGGCCCGGAGCCGGCGCAACCCGCCGCCGGCTAGCGGCTAGTCCGCCGCATCGCCGCCCACTGTGTTCCTGTTCTTCTCCAACCGCCTGGGCTGCTTGGGCTCGCTGCTGCTCTCTGCCGCCTTGACTGTGCTGCTCCTGCTGCTCCTGGGCGTCATTGAGTTCTGAGCGTCAGTCGACCGTTCTGAGGTGATTGCCGTCAGTTCGCTGCGTCTGGCGAGTGCTGCTGGAGCCAGCCGAGCAGGGATGTGAACTCCGGTGACATCCTGGTGTCGGACTGGTGGAGGATGGCCGACGTACCGCCGTCCTCCACAGTGATCGTGTAGCTCATCGCGTCCCGGGCGGCGCCTTGACGTCGCTCTTCGGCCCCAGGTGGGGAGTCCTTCGCCGCCGCCACCAACTCGGCAAGCTCTCGAGTCTCGTTCCCCGACAGGGCCGCGGTGTCCACGACCAGTGGCGGACGGCGCAGATGGATTGCCGCCGCCAATCCGCCATGGACCGCCAAGCTCACTTTCATCGTTACCCGCCCGCGCGTCCGGCCAGCGCCTGGATGTCGCTGGTCAGGGTCTCGATCTGAGTGGACAGCACTGCGATCTGACGCGTCAGTGCCTCCATCGAGCTGCCGTCTGTCGGCGCGCTCGGCTCGCAGGTGGACTGGTCGGCCGCGGGCACCTGACTGAGGGTGATACCCACGTCCCGCCAGGCCGCCTGGACCGCCTGCTGTTCCGCGCTGTGGGCGCCGTACAGCTCGGCAGCCTTGGCGTAGGTGGTGTCGGCGAACTCTTGGAATACGGTTGTCGCGCTGGAGGCTCGGAGGGATTCGTACCAGATGTGGCCGGGTGCCTCCCAGGCGTACCCACCGATTCCGATGGCAGTCAGGTAAAACGCCTTGTTGGGGATGCCGGAGTTGATGTGTACGCCGCCGTTGTCCCCCTCGTCGGTGTCTGGCAAGACGACGAACTGATCCATGTGGGCCGGTTGCGGATCCTTGCCCAGCAATTCGTTGTCGTAGGCCCCGCCCGGGGCCTTCATGCTCCGCAGGGCATCTGCGCCGATCTCCGGGGTGAACACTTCGGCACCGATGAGCCAGTCCGCGTCCTCGGCGGTTTGCCCCAAAGACCACTGCTTGACGATCGACCCCATGGCGTCCGACAGGGACTCGTTCAAGGCGCCGGACTGGTTTTGGTACTCGAATCCGGAAGTGAAATCGGTCACCCCGTGAGTCAGCTCGTGCGCGATCACGTCGAGCGAGCGGGTGAAGTCGGTGAAGACGATGCCGTCGCCGTCGCCGAACACCATTTCCAGGCCGTCCCAGAAGGCGTTGTTGTATCTGACGCCCCGATGCACGTAGCCCTGCAGCCGCATTCCCTGGTCGTCGATCGAATTACGGTTCAGGACATCCAGGTAGAACTGACGGGTGGTCCCGAAGCCGTCGAACGCCTGGTTGACGGAGGGATCGGCCGAGGCGTCGCCGTCCTCAGAGCGGGCCAGAACCGCCGCTGCGAGGATCGTGCCGTTCTGGCAGTCGAAGATCGTTCGCCTGCCCTGCGCCGGGGCGGCGGTCCTCATGAGGGACGCCCGCACCGCCCGTTCGCCCCGTAGCCGGCTGGTGTCGAGCAGGGTGCTCATGGCCGCTCTGCGGACCTCCTCGTCGCTGCTCTCCAGAAGTTTCGCGAGGAGATGCGGGGGAGTGATGCAACCCAGCCGGCGGTTTCTGGTCACAGGGCACCTCTCAAGCGGTCGCTGCCGCTGCAAAGGAACCGTATATCGGCCGAGGCGATGACGACGACTCACGGTCATCGGCTGGCTACGCCAGGACGACGGACACCCTTACGCTGAGCCCTGTGGGGCGGCATGCGCGCAAGCAGACCTTCGGCGGCCCGGCCGTCGTGGCCGTGGCAGTCGTCGCCGCCGTCATCAAGCTGGTAATGGCTTTTGTGAAGCCCGATCCGACCTCCTCGACCGAGCAAGCCCTGACCAGCGCATCGCTAGCGCCATCGGAGACGTCGAGCCGCCTGTCCCTCGGGATCACGGCGACGCCCTCGTCAGTTCCAAGCCCGACGACTGCGGCGCCGACACCCCCCGCCGGTGTGACGCTGGCCTTCGCTGGCGACGTGCACTTCACCGGGCGCACCGGGCCGCTGCTCGACGCCCCGGCAACCGCGTTCGGGCCGATCGCGCAGACGCTGTCTGCTGCCGACATCGCGATGGTCAACCTGGAGACGGCGATCACCGAACGCGGGCAGGAGGAGCCTAAACAGTTCCACTTCAGGGCGCCCTCCACCGCCTTGGACGCGTTGGTCGCCGCAGGTGTAGATGTCGCCTCCCTGGCCAACAACCACGCTGCCGACTACGGCCCGGTCGGCCTCGACGACACACTCGCGGCGATCGATCAAGGCGGCCTGCCCGTGGTCGGTATCGGTCGCGACGCAGCGTCGGCGTACGCCCCGTATCGCACCGAGGTCCGAGGTACCGGCTTGTCCTTCTTCGCCTCAGCCAGGTTCAGGACCGGACGTACGCCGCCTGGACCGCGACGGACAGTTCGCCGGGCATAGCCTCCACCGGCGACCGGGCTCGGCTCGTCGAGGGCGTCAGGGCTGCGAGCACCGCCGGGGATGTCGCCATCGTCTACGTGCACTGGGGAGTCGAGGGCGAGCCATGCCCGACGCAGGAGATGACGACGCTGGCCACCGACCTGGCCGCCGCCGGAGCAGACGCGATCGTCGGCACGCACGCCCATCTCCTGCTCGGAGCCGGCTACCTTGACCAGCCCGGCAGCACCGCCTACGTCGCCTACGGCCTGGGCAACCTCCTCTGGTGGCGTACCCGTGCCACTTCAGATGACACCGGTGTCCTCACGCTGACGGTCAACGACGGGTCTGTGGTCGAGTCAGAATTCACCCCCGCCGTGATCGACGACGCGGGCCGTCCACAGCCGGTGCTCGGCCCGGCTGTGCCGGCGAAGCGAACGGGTTTCGAGCAGCTGCGCGGCTGCGCCGGCCTGCTCCTCAAGCCCGTCGGCTGACACCACGGCCCAGCTCCAACATGATCAGCTCCGGCCGCGGCACGGGTGTCAACGAAGCCAGCGCCGGAGCTTCGGAGCGGAGGCCCTCGACCAGACTCGGTCAAATTCCGCCAGCGACTGCTGGCCGCGTTCCTCCTCCAATACCTGGGCACGCCCGAGCGCGAAGGAGTCCGCTGCGGCGTCCGTCAGCCGGCCCAGTTCCGCCGCGCTGACCACGCTGTCCTGCACATGCCCGAGCACGCTTTGCACGTGCTTCATCCGCGAGCTGAACTTCGTCGCCGGCTTGCCGAACCGCGCGGCGACCGCCTCGGCGGCGTACCGCGCCCGCTTGGCCTTTTTACGGTTCTCGTGCAGTCGAAGCGCGCGCTCCGCGTCGGGGAGATCCGGCTCGGCTGCCGCGTCGCGCGCTCGGCGCAGCTGTTTCCACGAGCGGCGAACCAGCTCAGGCAGCACTCTTCTGGCCCCGCGGCCGGCCAGCGCGGTGAGGGGCGGCGAGCAGACCAGGGCGTCCAGAGCGTCGAGCAGACGGAAGTAGCGAGACCCGTCGAGTTCGGCCAGCAACAGCTGCCGCGCCTCCCGCCGGCGGGCCGCGAGGACACGGTCGACACGCGTCCTCAGGTCTCGATCCGCGACGTCGTCGTCGGCGAGCAGTTCGCCCAGCCGTTCCCGGATCACCTCCAGATCCCGCGCCGGGCCGAGCACCGTGCCGAGCCACCGCAACTCCTCCCGGATCGGGTCGGTGACTTCTCGGTCGAACAGCGGCCGGTACGACGCCAGCGTGCTGCGCATCCGCCGGGTCGCGACGCGCATCTGATGGACGGCGTCCTCGGCGTCATCGCGTACGGCGGGGTCGCAAGCCTTCAACTGGTCGATCTGCTCCGCCAGGTAACGACTTACCACGGCGCCGGCCGACGACCCTTTGATCGGCGGGGACTCGGGCGGGATCCGCGACCCGAGCGTCCGCGCCAACTTCGAGCCACTGGTCGCCCGCCTCGCGCCGGCCTCGATCAGCCGGGTGCCCACCGCGTCGAGGAGACCGCGTCCACCGCCGACAAGCTCGACTTCGATCTCCCGCCAGCCGCCGTCGCCGTCGGAGGCGGTGGTGCTGACCCGATCGTCACAGACCTGCGCCAGCTCGCGGCCGTTGCCGCCGAGCAGCCGTCGTACCACCCGCGTGGTCCGGATCGTCGCAACCGGAGCCAGTCGCTGGTCGCGGACGTGGACGCGGACCAGCCGCGCCAGCGCCACAGGGACCCGGCGCCCGGCACCGAGCGGAACCCGAATCTCGCGACGCTCCTCAGCTGCCACCGGAAGTTTGAGATGCCAGCCCTCGTCCGGTCCGCCGGCACGCCGTCTCAACGTGACGTGGGCCGCGGCCAACCGCAGATCGGCCGTGTCGAAGTACGTCGCCTCCAGCTCGAACTCCTGTGCGCCAGCCTGCCTTGCCACGCCGTCCACAATGGACAGTGCCGGCAGCACGAACGCGTCGTCGACCTCGAACTTCCGCTCGACCTCCATCTGCTCATCGACCATGGCGAACTTTCTACCTCAAGTTGGCCCCTAGAGTGACCGCTCGTGCCCATCGGCGAAGTGCTGGCGCTGTTCGCTGCCGGACTCGCGGCCGGGACCGTCAACACGATCGTCGGGTCCGGATCGCTGATCACGTTTCCCACCCTGCTGGCGTTCGGCTACCCGCCGCTGCTCGCGAACGTGACGAACAACATCGGCGTACTGCCCGGGGCGGTCAGCGGAGTTGCGGTCTCGAGGAGGGAATTGCGGGGACAGCGGCCGAGACTCATCCGCTTGGGGGCCGGCTCCCTCCTGGGAGCAACTGCTGGTGCGCTGCTGCTTTTGTGGCTGCCGGAGGCGGTCTTCGACGGCGTCGTACCGGTACTGATTCTGCTCGCCTGCGCGCTGGTCGCCGTACAACCTCGCGTTACGGCGGCGGTCAGGCGCAGGGGACGTCCAATCGGTCACGGCGGCGTCCTGGTGTGGACAGCGGTCCTACTGACCGGGGTGTACGGCGGGTACTTCGGGGCAGCGCAAGGAGTCATCCTGATCGCCGTGCTGGGCATGTTCCTCGCTGACGACCTGCCCCGGCTCAACGCCGCCAAGAACGTGCTGGCGGGGCTGGCCAACCTGGCAGCGGCGATCGTGTTCGTGGCGGTCACCGAGGTGGCGTGGCTGGCGGCGCTGGCCCTCGCCGTCGGATCAGCGATCGGGGGTCAGTTCGGCCCACGGATCGGCCGACGGCTGACGCCGGCGGCCTACCGCACCGTCATCGTGGTCGTGGGGGTGGCGGTCTCCGTCGTGCTGCTAGTGGACTGAACCGTCAGCGGAAGCCGCCGATCTCCCATGGTCCCCAGATCGCGAAACTCAGGCCGTTCGAGGACTGGATGTTGACGAACAGCGTGTGGAAGTCCGGGCTGAACGTGGAGCCCGCGAACTCGTCGTTCTCCTGCCCGGCGATGGCGTTCTGAGCGAAGTCGAACAGGATGCCGCCGGTCGTGAGACCGCGCAAGAAGTTGCCCTCGCCGCCGTCCTCGCAGATCACGAGCGAGCCGCGACGGCTCGTCGTGACGTTGTCGGGGAAGTCGAGCACCTCCTTCGAGGGGGACTCGTAGAGCAGCTCCAGGAACTTGCCGCGGGTGTCGTACGCCCAGATCTGGCCCCTGCCCTTGCCGTATCCGACGGAGGGCAGCGGCTCGTCGGGCGGCGGTGTCCCGCCCTGAGTGGACGTGAAGTAGATCCGGCCGCGGTCGGCGATGGTCCCCTCCAACCGGGAGAACTTCGCGGCGCCCTGGGCGAAGCCCTGCAGCCCGACCGCCTGCAGTGCCGTGTCGTTCGGCGGCGTCCCACGGAATGTCGGATCCGGGTTGGGGATTCTCACCCACCGCACCGGGAACCGGGACCCGACCGCAGGCGCCGGCTCGTACACGCCGGCCAGGTCGGCGTTCGTCTCGTTGGTCACTGCGAGCATCTCCAGCTTCCCGCCGTCGAGCAGCCGTCCCACCCGCATCGGATCGGACGGCGGAAGGTAGCGGTAGAAGCCCGATGGGAACGCGAAGTTGTCCTCGCTCTGGTACAGCGCCTGGGTGCCCGCATCCCAGGCGACCGACTCGTGCGAGAACCGGCCGGCCCGACGGACCGGCGTACCGGGGGCGGCGACTCCCCCCACGGGAACCTCGAACAGGTAGCCGTGCTTCCGCAAACCCTCGTTCGATTGACCGGTGAAGTCGGGGCCGACGTCGTCGCCGTTGATCGTCTCCTCGCAGGTGACCCAGCTGCCCCAGGGCATCGGGCCGCCCGAGCAGTTGTTCTGCGTGCCGTTGAGGCTGACGAAGCTGCGCGAGACGTTGCCGAAACCGTCCACCTCGACAGTCGTCGTACCGCCGCCGGTCAACGGGTCGTAGGCCTCGCTGGGATCACCGAAAGCGCCGACTGGGCCGTTCACCTCGTGATTGCGGACCAGCGTGTAAAGGCTGCCCGGCCCGGCGAAGGCCGCCATGCCGTCATGCCGGCCGGGGATGACAGTCCCGTCGGTGAGCAGCGCCCCGGTCGGGTCGAAGGAGCGGTACCGAAAGCCGCGGGGCAGCCGCAACCGGACGACGCCGTCGCGCATGTCGGGCTTGCCGACGAGGGGCCCGTAGCCGGGGAACCGGCCATCGGCAGCGACCGGCGCTGCCGAGGCGGACGCGAAAAAGCCCTGGAACGGCCCCGCGGCCAGGGCTACGCCCGTCGCGGCGGCTACCCCCTTGAGAACGGTGCGACGCTGCACGTCTGTCATGGATCCTCCCAGAGTGTGACTGCCGGAGCGGCGCATTCACCGTAGATGCTGCCGTCCACGCGCGTCGAGATGTTCAACCTGCTGGACGGCTACCGCTCGCCCCGAGTTCCCCAGTGTTCAATGTTCCCGTGCCGCTTGCACAGACCGTTGCCCGGGGACCCTGACGTGGAACTGGCAGCGATCATCACGATCGTCGCCGTCGCCCTCGCCTTCGACTACACCAACGGATTCCACGACGCCGCCAACGCAATCGCGACGTCGGTCTCAACCCGTGCGCTGACGCCGCGGACCGCGCTTGTGATGGCGGCGCTGTTCAATCTTGTCGGCGCGTTCCTCGGCACGAAGGTCGCCACAACCGTCGGTTCGGGCATCATCGATCCACCGGCCGGCACGCAGGGATTGCTGGTCGTCTTTGCCGCGCTCGTCGGCGCGATCATCTGGAACCTCGTCACCTGGTACTTCGGTATGCCGTCGTCCTCCTCGCACGCCCTGATCGGCGGGCTGGTCGGTGCGGCATTGGCCGCGTCCGAGACGGTGCAATGGAACGGAGTCCTCGACAAGGTCATCATTCCGATGGTCGTATCGCCGATCGTGGGTTTCGCCTTGGCCGGCCTGCTCATGTACGGCCTGCTCTGGGCGTTTCGCAGGGCCAACCAGCACAAGGCGATGCGCGGCTTCCGGCGCGCCCAGATCGTGTCCGCCGCGGCGATGGCACTGGGGCACGGCCTGCAGGACGCGCAGAAGACGATGGGCGTGATCGTCTTGGCCTTGGTCATCGGTGGATATCAGACTGGGTTCGACGTGCCGTGGTGGGTGATCCTGCTGGCCGCCGGCGCCCTCAGCGCCGGGACATACGCCGGTGGCTGGCGGATCATGCGCACGCTGGGGCGCCGGATCATCGACCTCGACCCGCCGCGTGGCTTTGCTGCTGAGGTGACCGCGGCCGGAGTCCTCTACACCACGGCGTTCGTGTTCGCCGCCCCGATCTCGACCACCCAGACCATCACCTCGTCGGTCCTCGGCGCGGGCGCGACGAAGCGGCGATCGGCGGTCCGGTGGGGGGTGGCGGGCAACATCCTGGTCGCGTGGATCCTCACCCTCCCGATGGCAGGCTGCGTCGCCGCGGCGGCGTACCTGACGCTGAGCGTGATCCTCACCTGATCCGGCGGCTCGGCTGGTGGCACAATGCCGAGCATGTCCAGCACCAAGAAACCGGCCGGTAGTCCACCTGATCGGTCTGAGCCTGATCAGGTTGACCAGGAGCACGCGGCCGACATGGAGGCAGCGAAGCAGGCGTTGGCCCGCGTCGCTGCCGCCCGCGAGGCCAGGGCCGATGCGCTGCGCAATGTCAGGTCGGGTGGACGAGGTGGCTCGAAGGTCTCCGGCCGCGGCCGGGGCCGCGGCGGAGGCGCCAGCACCTCGGTCAACAAGTCCGGCGACCGCTAACGAGGCCAGCGGGATGAGCGGCGATCAACCCCTGCCTGATCCGCTGGGCGCAGAGCCGCGCGAGGACGTCGTACGCCGGCTGTCCGATGAGGGCCACCAGCTCGGGACCATAGGTCAAGTAGAGGGGTTCGGCACCGACATAGGCCTCCGGTGAGCTCGTGCACCACCAGTGCAGGTCGTGACCACCGGAGCCCCAGCTGCGCCGGTCGAATTCGGTGAGCGTGCTGGTGAGCACGCGGGTGTCGTCGGGGCGGGTGACCCAGTCCTGCTCCCGTCGTACCGGCAGCTGCCAACAGACGTCGGGTTTGGTCTGCAGCGGATGCCGGTCCGTGCGCAGGGCCAACGCATGCAGCGCGCAGCCTTCGCCACCGGCGAAGCCGGGGCGGTTGAGGAAGATGCACGCACCGTCGACTACCCGGGTGCGCTTGCGGTTGTGCTCATCACCCACCGAGTCGCGCTCGGTCCACGACTCCTGCCCCGCGTCATGTAGCTGCCACGTCTCAGGGGTCAACTCCCGCATCGCTCGGCGTACCCGCTTCTGATCGGCGGTGTCGGTGAAGAACGCCCCGTGTGTGCAGCAGCCGTCGTCGGGCCGGCCGCGAACGATGCCGTGGCAGCCGGCTCCGAAGATGCACGTCCACCGTGAGCACAGCCAGGTCAGGTCGGCGCGGACCACATGCTCGGCGTCATCCGGGTCGGTGAAGTCCACCCACTCCCTGGGAAAGTCGAGCGGTACCTCCGGCTGCGGCCGCTTCGGCATGCCGGCCAGCTTAGGCCGGTGAGTTAGCGTGGCCGGATGCGCCTCGGTGTGCTGGACGTCGGTTCCAACACCGTGCATCTGCTCGTCGTCGACGCTCACCGTGGCGGTCATCCCACCCCGACGCACTCCGAGAAAACCGTGCTGCGGCTCGCCGAACACCTCGACCGCACCGGCAAGCTCTCAAAGGCCGGAGCCAACGCACTGGTGTCGGCGGTCGGCGCGGCCCGGCAGTCCGCGCTGGAACTGGATTGCGACGATCTCCTCGCGTTCGCCACCTCGGCGGTCAGGGACGCGAAGAACTCGTCGGCGGTCCTCGACCGGGTCCGCGAGGAGGCAGGCGTCGACCTGCAGGTCCTCGGCGGACGGGACGAGGCCTGCCTCACGTTCTTGGCGGTACGGCGGTGGTTCGGCTGGAGCGCTGGTCGGCTGGTCGTCATCGACATCGGTGGTGGCTCGCTGGAACTGGCCAGCGGGATCGACGAGGTTCCCGACGTGGCAATTTCAGTTCCGCTGGGTGCCGGCCGACTGACTCGCGAGCGCTTCACCGATGACCCGCCGGATCGCAGGGAGGTCGAGGCCCTGCGGTCCTACGTCGGGGGGCAGCTGGCTGCGGTATCCCAGGACCTGCTCGCCGCAGGTGAGCCCGATCGCGCTGTGGCGACATCGAAGACCTTGCGCTCGCTGGCGAGGTTGACCGGCGCGGCGCCGTCGAGGGAGGGAATGCGGGTACCCCGGCACCTCGGGCTGCCAGGGCTCCGTCAGGTCATCGGGTTCATCTCGCGGATCGAAGCGGCCGACCTTGCCGAGCTCGAAGGGGTCAGCCCGGCTCGCGCCCACCAGCTGCTCGCGGGCGCCGTCGTCGCCGAGGCGGCGATGGAGGCGTTGGCGTTGCCTTATGTCGAGATCTGCCCTTGGGCGCTGCGCGAGGGCATCATCCTGCGACGGCTCGACTGGCTCGACGGCGTCTGATGCGCGCCGACGCACGTCCCGCCGCGGAGGCACTTCCCGCCGCGGAGGCGCAGGGATGAACGCCGACGCACTCCCCGCCGCGGAGGCGCAGGGATGAACGCGGTGGACGAGCCGGAGCCGGGTTCGCAGCGGACTCTGGCCGACATCTTGCGTGAGGCCGGCATCGAGCCGGCCGGCCGCGGCGGTCGGCGCCGCCGCGCGGAGGCTTCGGAGGGGACCGGCCCCGAACCGGATAGGTCACAATGGTCGTCACCGCCGACGGCCCGCCATGGGCGCACCGCCCCGACGGAGCCGGGCGACGTGGGACCGACCGGCGCGGAAGGCGCTGGTCACCAGCGGCACCCCCGGAGCCAACCGGAGCGGACCGCGATAGCGCTCCGGGACCCCGACACCACAGTCGGGTCCGAACCGGACACTGACCCGACTCCCGACCCGGACGCCGAGCCACGGACAGAGGAGTTCGAGGTGGTCGCTCCGCCCGAACCACCCGCCGGATTCGAACTGCGGACTTCTCCGGCCGTCGCGACCTCCGCCCCTCCAAGAGCCCGCGGTCGGCACGGCGCCGACCGCGGCGATCGCGGGCGGATCGAGCAGGCGGGTGAGGACGGGCCCGAGCCGTCGCGGCATGGAGCAGCGGTCGGCTGGCTGATCCTGGCCACCGAACTGCTCGCCGCTGCCGTGCTCGGAGTAGTGATCTGGTATGCGTTCAGCCTGCTGTGGGAGCTTTACCCGTACATCGCTGCGGTGGCTGCGCCGGTTGTGCTCGCCGGCCTCGTGCTCGCCGGTCAGCTGCTGCGGCGGGCGCGGTCACAGGAGCCGATGGGGCCCTCGGTGATCGCCGTGCTGCTGCTGGTGGCCGCGTTTCTCGTCGTACTTCCCGCCGCCTCCGTGCTGGCCAGAAGCTAGTGGTCAGGACCGCAAGTTCGTCGGGGGTTGGGTCAAGCTTGGTCGTCACTGAGGTGTGTGTGAAGGCGGCGGCGCAGTCGAGGGCGTCTTCGGGTGGCACTTTTCGGCCCAATGCTTGGGATCTGGGCCGGAGCAGTGGACCGAAAGGTGCCACAAGCAGCCGAATAGTGGCACCTTTCGGTGCACCGCGTCCGGGCCGACGCTGATGGCCAGGACCGGCCGGCGGCCCGGCAACGCCGACACCAGACAACAGATCGTGGACGTGGCGCGCGCGCAGTTCGCCGAGCAGGGGTACGACGCGGTGTCGCTGCGCGCCGTCGCGCGCGGCGCCGGTGTCGACCCGGCATTGATCCACCACTACTTCGACGGCAAGTCAGGTCTGTTCGCCGAGGTGCTGCAACTCCCCCTGGATCCGGCCACCGTGCTTCCGGCGGTGTTGAGCGGCGATCTGGACCGGTTGGGGGAGCGGCTGCTGCGCTTCTTCCTCGAGCTCTGGGAGTCGCCGGAGACGGGGCCGCGGATGCGTGCTGCGGTGCGTGCGGCGCTGTCCAGTGAACAGGCCTCGGCTCGGCTCGGTGACTTCGTCGTCCGGGAGGTGCTGGGTCGGCTGGCTGACCGACTCGGCTCCGACCGGGCGCTGCTGCGCGCGACGCTGACCGGGACACAGTTGATCGGGTTGGCGGTCGTGCGCTACCTCGTCCAGGCCGGGCCGCTCCGGCAGGCCAGCATCGAGCAGATCGTGGCCGCCGTGGCACCGACCCTGCAGCGGTACCTCACCGGTCGGCTGCCGACGGACCGCACCGATACCGCTGAGCAGGGATAGCTGCGCAGTCGGCGACGTCAATGCCGTTGGGACGCCCGGTATCGAGGCGGGCGCGAAGTGGCGCCGTCGCCGAGCCGGCCTCGCTCACTGGATCCCCACGCGGTAACCGTGTGGTCACTCGAGGCCGCATCTGAGAGCCAGCCCGCGTGCGAGCGGATGCGAACGCCGGTCTCCTCAAAGAGCTCGCGCGCGGCTGCCTCCCGAGGGGTTTCACCCGGTTCAACGGTGCCTCCCGGCGGGACCCAGCCCCGCCAGCGGTGCCTGACCAGCAGTACCTGTTCAAGGCTCTGGTCGAAGAGCCACACCTCCGCCGCCAGAGAGCCATCGGCGATTTCTGCGTCGCGGCAACCGAGGGTCTTGTCAGCGAGGAGCGGCTGGGATAGATTTCATCATATAGTGAAATAAGCCGGAGGAGGCGCCGTGGAAGGCACATCGGCCGTCGTGGTCGACCAACTCACCGTCCATCGCGGGGGCAATGTGGTTCTCGACTCGGTCACCTGTCAGGTGGCGGCCGGCAGCATCACCGGGCTGCTCGGCCCGAGTGGCTCGGGCAAGAGCACGCTGATCCGCAGCATCGTCGGCGTACAGAGGGTCAGCAGCGGGACGGTCCAGGTCCTGGGCAAACCCGCCGGCAGCAAGTCATTGCGCTCCCTGATCGGGTACGTCACCCAAGCGCCCAGCGTCTACGCCGACCTCAGCGTCCGCGAGAACCTGCGTTACTTCGCGGCGATCATGGGTGCATCACCGTCCGATGTGGATGGTGCGATTCTCGCGGTGGGGCTCAAGGACAAGTCGGTGGCCCTGGTGTCTCGGCTCTCCGGCGGTCAGCGGACGCGGGTGTCGCTCGCCGCAGCACTGCTCGGTTCGCCGCCGGTGCTCGTTCTCGACGAGCCAACGGTGGGCCTCGACCCCGTACTGCGCCGGGATCTCTGGGAGATGTTCCACGAGTTGGCCGGTCGAGGGACGACCCTGTTGGTATCCAGCCACGTCATGGACGAGGCCGATCGGTGCTCGGACCTGCTGTTGCTGCGCGAAGGCAAGGTAATGGCGCAAGGAGCGCCGGTCGCGATTCGAGATCGCACAAACACTCACGACCTGGAGTCGGCGTTCCTGGCGCTGATCGACTCCGAGGAGGCGATGGCGCGATGACTGTGATCCCCGGAGGCGGTCTCATGAACCCGCGAATGACCTTCGCGACTGCGGGCCGGGTTCTCGCCCAGCTCCGGCACGACCACCGCACCATCGCGCTGCTGCTCGTCGTACCGTGCCTGCTGATCGCCCTGCTGGCGTGGGTGTTCGACGGTCAACCCGCCGTCTTCGACCGGATCGGGCCGCTGCTGCTGGCCATCTTCCCCCTCGTCGTGATGTTCATCGTGACGTCTGTGGCGATGCTGCGTGAGCGCACCTCCGGGACACTGGAGCGACTGCTGGCGATGCCGCTGAACAAACTGGACCTGCTGCTCGGCTACGCGTTGGCATTCGGCATTCTCGCGGTGGTGCAGTCGGGCCTGGCGACCGCGGTGAGCCTGTGGCTGCTCGGCCTGGACATCGCCGGCAGTGCCGGCTGGCTGCTCGTGACCGCGCTGTTGGCGGCGCTGCTCGGAACAGCGCTCGGACTGCTCGCGAGCGCCTTCGCGCAGACGGAGTTCCAGGCGGTGCAGTTCATGCCCGCACTCGTGCTGCCGCAACTGCTGTTGTGTGGCCTCTTCGTCCCACGCGAGGCGATGCACAGTGTCCTGGAGGCGATCTCCGACGTACTGCCGTTGTCGTACGCCGTGGACGCGATGGCCGAGGTCGCCACGAGTAGCGGACTCAGCGGGCAAGCCACCCGGGACTACGCAGTGCTAGCCGCGTTCATCATCGGCGCCCTGGCGCTCGGAGCGGCGACGTTGCGGCGCAGGACTGCCTGACCGAACAGATTCGGTAGCTCCATGACGGGCTGCTGCTGCGACTACTGGAGCCCGAGGTGGAGTCGGCGTCGTAGCCTGACCCGGTGCTCAGTTCCCTGATCCTGGCAGCCGCTCGCAACAGCGCCGTCAAGAAGGTCGTGGCCGGCGCTCCGATCAGCCGCAACGTCGTCCGCCGTTTTGTCGCGGGAGAATCGACCGAGGACGTCCTCGCCGCCTCGACGTCATTGGTCGGGAAGGGCCTCCGGGTCAGCCTCGATCACCTCGGCGAGGACACCAAGGACGCGGTCCAGGCACGTGCTGTCGGCGAGGCGTACGCCGTCCTGCTCGATCGGCTGGCCGCGGCGGGTTTGACGCCGGAGGCGGAGGTCAGCGTCAAGCTGTCGGCGGTCGGTCAACTCATCGACGAGCAGATGGCCCTCGGACTGGCCCAGGAGATCTGCCTGTCCGCCGCCAAGGCAGGCACGACGGTCACCCTCGACATGGAGGACCACAGCACCACTGACTCGACCCTGCAGATCCTGCGCGAGCTGCGGCGCGACTTTCCCGGAACCGGCGCCGTACTGCAATCCTACCTGCACCGCACCGAGGCCGACTGCCGGGACCTTGCCTACGCCGGTTCGCGGGTGCGGCTGTGCAAGGGCGCGTACGCCGAGCCGGAGTCGGTGGCCTTCCAGGAGGCCGCGGAGGTCGACAAGTCCTACGTCCGGTGCGTCAACGTGCTGATGTCCGGCGAGGGTTATCCCATGTTCGCCACGCACGATCCGCGGCTGGTCGAGATTGCCGGCGAACGAGCTGCCTGGCACGGCCGGCCAAAGGAGACCTGGGAGTACCAGATGCTCTACGGGATCCGGCCGGAGGAGCAACTGCGGTTGGCGGCCGCAGGGCACACCGTCCGGGTCTATGTCCCGTACGGCGTCGAGTGGTTCGGTTACCTGATGCGCAGACTTGCCGAAAGACCGGCGAACGTCGCGTTCTTCGCACGGGCACTTGCGAGCCGGAACTGATGAGCAGAATCGACTCGCTGGCGATCTTCGGCGGCGGGAAGATCGGGGAAGCACTCGTCTCGGGTCTCCTGCGCGGTGAGCGCACGATCGACGACCTGGTGGTGTGCGAGCGGCACGCCGACCGGGCGGCCTACCTCTCCGAAACCTACGGCGTCCGCAGTCTGTCGACGGTGGACGCCGCGGCGGCGGCGCAGGTCCTGCTCATCGCCGTCAAGCCGCAGGACATCGCCAGCCTGCTCGAGGATCTGGCCCCCCACGTCGGCGCCCACCATCTGATCGTCAGCGTCGCGGCCGGCATCCCCACCGCGAGAATCGAGCGCGCCCTTCCCGCCGGTACGCCGGTCGTCCGGGTGATGCCCAACACGCCGGCGCTCGTGGATCAGGCGATGAGTGCGATCAGCCCCGGCACGCATGCCGAAGAGCGGCACCTGGCGGCGGCCGAGACGATCCTGGCCAGCGTCGGCAAGGTGGTTCGGGTACCGGAGGTGCACCAGGACGCGGTCACTGCGCTGTCTGGCAGCGGTCCGGCGTACTTCTTCTTCCTCGTGGAGGCGATGATCGACGCCGGCATCCTGCTCGGACTGCCGCGCGCGGTCGCCGCGGACCTCATCGTCCAGACCGCGCTGGGGGCGGCGACGATGCTGCGCGACTCCGGTGAGCACCCCGTCCAGTTGCGTGAGGCGGTCACCTCGCCCGGCGGTACGACGATCGCCGCCATCCGCGAACTGGAGCGGCATGGCGTCCGGCACGCCTTGATCGCCGCGATCGAGGCGGCCCGTGATCGCTCTGCGCAGCTCGGCCGCGAGCAGATGTGACGCTGTGCGCATCTGACGTTACAGAAAGTTGCTATCGCTGCGTCACTTCCGTACCGCTACGCTGCGCCAAGCACGTGCGTGTCTGTGAGCCGTCGGCGGGGAAGCCTGGCGGCACGACATGTGCCGAAGGTGCGGTGACTGCATGGTGACCTCTGGTTCGTCACGGCCCGGAAAGGACGGGCCGACGCCCCGGCCGGATTCCGGCTTGTCCAGTGTGTCCTTCCTGACCGTTGCCGAGGTCGCCGCTCTGATGCGGGTGTCCAAGATGACGGTGTACCGGCTGGTGCACTCCGGCGAACTCGCCGCCGTCCGGGTCGGACGGTCCTTTCGGGTGCCCGAGAAGGCAGTTCACAATTACCTGCACGACGCCTACACCGACACCGCCTGAACGTCGCCGCACGACGCCGTTTCGGGGGCGTCGGTGACGCGGGTAGGCTGACCGCAGATCGCGCCGTCCGGCGCGGGCGGCGCGTCCCGGGTCAGGGGCGTCCACGGTTTTGTAGGCAGATCGGTTGGGACGACTCGTATGGGTTCGGTCATCAAGAAGCGGCGCAAGCGGATGGCGAAGAAGAAGCACCGCAAGCTGTTGAAGAAGACCCGAGTCCAGCGTCGCAACAAGAAGTAGCGTCACGGGCGCGGTGACCATGCCGCGGCGGGTGGTCCTGGTGACCGGCGTCAGTCGCTACCTGGGCGCGCGGCTGGCCCGCACGCTATGCGATGTTCCGTCGGTAGAGCGCGTCATCGGGGTCGACGCGCTGCCACCCAGCCGCGAGCTGCGCGCCAGCCTGGGCCGAACCGAGTTCGTGCGGGCAGACATCCGCAATCCGCTGATCGGCAAGGTCATCACGACCGCGGCCGTGGACACCGTCGTACACATGAACATCCGGGCCTCCCCGCAGGACTCCGGCGGTCGTACGGCGATGAAGGAAATGAACGTCATCGGCACCATGCAGCTGCTCGCTGCCTGTCAGCGGGCGGCGACGATCCGGCGGCTGGTCGTGAAGTCGACGACCGCCGTCTACGGCAGCAGCCCACGAGATCCGGCGATGTTCACCGAGACGATGGAACCCGGCGCTACGCCGTCCTCGGGCTACGCCAAGGACGCGATGGAGATCGAGGGTTACGTGCGAGGGTTTGCCCGGCGGCGGCCCGACGTCGCGCTGTCGGTGCTGCGGTTCACCAACGTCACCGGCCCGCGCGTCGATTCGGTGCTGACTGGGTACTTCGCGCTGCCCGTCGTACCGACGGTTCTCGGCTTCGACCCGCGACTGCAGGTGCTGCACGAGGACGACGCGCTGGAGGTGCTGCTCCGGGCGACCCTGCACGGGCTGCCGGGCGTGCTGAACGTCGGCGCGGACGGCGTGATGCTGCTCTCGCAGGCGATCCGGCGGGCCGGCAGGATTGGGCTCCCGCTACCTGGAATGACGGCCGGCATAGTCGACATGGCACTTGGCCGTGCAGGGAGGCCCGACTACACACCCGACCAGCGCCGCTTCCTCAACCACGGCCGGGTCGTGGACACCACGCGACTCAAGGCCGAGTTCGGCTACCAGCCTCGCTACACGACGGTGGAGGCCTTCGACGACTTCGTTCGCGGCCGGAACCTGCGGCCGGTCATCGACCCGGACCGGCTGTCCGCCGTACTGGATCGGATCCTCGGTGGCCTGACTCGGCTCCCAGCGGGGGAGTCCAGTCATGTCTGAGGCCACCGTGATCCCGCTGCACGGACCGCGCCGCGACGATCCGCCGCTGGCCTCGGGCACCGACACCGAACCGCGCGTGGAGTCGGACTTCGAACGTCGGCTCGCCGGGGGGCTCGCGTTTCTGCGCCGCCGGCTGACCGGCGACTACCCGGTGGACGAGTTCGGGTACGACCCCGACCTGAGCGACCATCTGCTGCTGCCGTCGCTGCGGCCGTTGTACCAGCGCTGGTTCCGCGTGGAGACGATCGGTCTGCACAACGTGCCCAGCAGCGGGGGTGCACTCGTCGTCGCCAACCACAGCGGCACCATTCCGCTGGACGCGCTCATGACCGCGGTCGCGCTGCACGATCACCACCCGGCCCGCCGGGCGCTGCGGATGCTGGCCGCCGACCTCGTCTTCACCCTGCCGGTCGTCGGCTCCCTCGCCCGCAAGGCCGGCCACACGCTGGCCTGCAACCCCGACGCCGAGCGGCTGCTGACGGCCGGGGAGATCGCCGGCGTGTGGCCGGAGGGGTTCAAGGGGATCGGGAAGCCGTTCAGCGAGCGGTACAAGCTGCAACGCTTTGGCCGCGGCGGCTTCGTGTCCGCCGCCCTGCGCACCGGGGTACCGATCATCCCGGTCTCGATCGTGGGCGCCGAGGAGATCTATCCGATGGTAGGCAACCTGCGAACGCTGGCCCGGCTGCTCGGGCTGCCGTACCTGCCGGTCACGCCGACGTTCCCGCTGCTGGGGCCGCTCGGGCTCGTCCCGCTGCCGAGCAAATGGCTGATCGATTTCGGCGAGCCGATCGAGACCGCGCACTACGGCGCTGCTGCGGCCGAGGACCCGATGCTCGTGTTCAACCTCACCGACCAGGTGCGCGAGACGATCCAGCAGACGCTGTTCACCCTGCTCGCCCAGCGCCGCTCCGTCTGGTCCTGACCACGCCACTTTGCCTGCGCTGCGGCCCCGCAAAGCGGACATTTCGACCGCTCCGGCGGCCAGCCGACAGGCAAAGTCGCGGAGGTGGAGTCAGCTGCCGAGACGGCGGCGTACGGCGAGGCCGCCGGCGATCCCGCCGGCCAGGGCACCGGCCACCAGCGTGGTGGGTACGCCGATCCGCGCGGCCTTTCGACCGGTCCGGAAGTCCCTGATCTGCCAGCCCTGCTCGCGGGCCACCGCCCTGAGGTCGGCGTCCGGGTTGATCGCCACCGGCTTGCCGACCAGCGAGAGCATCGGCAGGTCGTTGGTCGAGTCGCTGTACGCCGAGCAGCGGGCCAGCGCCAGCCCTTCCTGCGCGGCCAGCGCCTTGACCGCTTCGGCCTTGGCCTCGCCGTGCATCATCTCGCCGACCAGACGCCCCGTGTAGCGCCCCGCCACGACTTCGCTCACGGTCCCCAGCGCGCCCGTCAGCCCGAGCCGCTGCGCGATGATCTGGGCGAGTTCCACCGGCGTCGCGGTGACCAGCCAGACCCGCTGTCCGGCGTCGAGATGCAGCTGCGCGAGCGCCCTGGTACCGGCCCAGATCCGCTCTGCCATCACCTCGTCGTAGATCTCCTCGCCGAGCCTGACCACCTCGTCGACGGCGATGCCCTTGGCGAAGCTGAGTGCGTTCTCCCGCGCCGCGCGCACGTCCTCCGGGTGCTCGACACCACGAACCCGGAACCTGATCTGTTGCCAGGCAAAGTTCGCCAGGTCCCGGTTGGAGAAGAACTTGCGGGCGGTTAGCCCCTTCGCGAAGTGGTACATCGACGCGCCCATCATCATCGTGTTGTCCACGTCGAAGAACGCCGCCGCCCGGCGATCTGCCGGTACGGCGACCGCCTCGGGAGCCACCGCCACCGCCGCGGCGGCCGATGCGGCCCCCGCCACCCGGGCCAGCCGACGGCTCTCAGCCGGGCTGGGCCGCCATGGCATCCGCACTGCTGGAGGTCCCTCCGCCGGCGGCTCGAGTGCCGCCCCATCCAGGGTAATCGGCTCGCGCGGGGGGATCGCTAGGACGTCGGGCTGATCCGGGTTGCGCTCGGCACGGGCTGGCTGGGGGTGCCCTCGGTGGGAGCGCCCGGGGTGGTTGGGGTGGGAGTGCCGCCGGGCTGACCTGGCCCGACCGTTGAGCACGACTCGCACGGCATCGGACCGAGATCGTCGGCCGGACCGAAGTCCTCCAGGCACTCGCAGGGCAGAGCCAGCCCCAGCATCCGGGCGCGTTCGTCGACCCGAACCAACAAGGCCAGCGAGGCCTGGGCACGGTCCTGCGCCGGCTGGGACATCTGTTCGAACAGTGCACCGAGCAGGTTCTGCTGACCCTGAGCCCAGGTCGGCAGGATCTCCAGAGTCGCTGTGTCCGAGCGGTCCACCGCAGCTGCGGTCAGCAGGGATATTCCCGCGGCGGTCTGCCGGTCCATATCGGCCAGCGTGCTCACGACGGACTCAGCGGTGTCGGCTCCGGCCGCCAGCGGCATGCCGGGGACACCGGCGGTCAGGGCGACCGGCTCCGCCACGAGTTCGGTCACCTCGTCGAGCCGGGCCTCGGCGATGTGCAGGTGGGCGAAGCCGCGCTCCGTGCGATCCCAGGTCAGGCCGAGCTGCACGTTCTCAGCGCCGCGTTTCACCGCGTAGAGCGCGTCGCCGGGCAGCGCCTGCCGTGACGCCAGAGTGAGCAGTCCGGTAGTCGCGAAGAGGACCGACAGCACGGCGACGGCGACCGCGACGCGTCGTCCCCAGGCGGGGGCCCGCAGCTGCCATGACGTGACACGGCGGTGTTTCGCGGGCCGCTCGAGGGTGGCGGCTCGCTGCTCGGCCAAGGCGATGACGCGTTGCAGCGTTTCGGCGCGAAACCCCGGATCGGGCCGGTCGTCGAGGCGGATCCGCGACAGCTGCTGGGTCAGGCTTACCAACTCATCGACCGCGTGGTCGCCTGTCTTCGTGGCGGCCGGTGTATCCAGGGCGCGCGCGAGCCGGGACGACTCCCTGTCCCCGTACCGCGTCACCGCATGTCCCCTCGAGCGATCCGTGGATCCTCTCCTCAGGATCAACGACCGGAGGGCAGACCCGGATACGGACCGCGGGCACCGGATTGTCCGGATTCGCGGTCTGCGCTCATAAGTGATCGTCCTTGAGCAGTGCCGCCAGCCGGCGTACGGCGCGATGCTGAAGGGCCTTGATCGCTCCGTCGTTCTTGCCCATGATGTCCGCCGTCTCGGCGACGGACTGACCCTGCAGGAAGCGCAGCACGATGCATTCCTGCTGCTCAGAGCCGAGTTGCTTGACGCACCGCAGCAGACGCCGCGACTCCAGGTGTTCCAGGACGGCGTTCTCCGGCCCCTCCTGCACCTGGCTGGCGTCGTCGATCTCGCCGGTGACCACCTCGAGCCGGTAGCGACTGGACTTCACGTGGTCGAAGATGATGTTGCGCGCGATGGTGACGAGCCACGCCCCGAGGTCGCGACCGCGATAGCTGAACGAGTCCAACCGTCGCAATGCCCGGACGAATGTCTCGCTGGTGAAGTCCTCGGCCTGCGGCCGGTCACCGATGCGGTAGTAGACGTAGCGGTACACCACATCGACGTAGCGGTCGTAGATCTGTGCGAACGCGTCGGTGTCCCCGCCTTGCGCACGCTGCACAAGCGCCCATGCGTCCACACCCGTGTCCCCGGTCGTCGGCGGTACGACGGCGTCCCCGGTCGTCGGCGGTACGACGACGGCCCCCCCGGTCGTCGGCCCGTCAATCTCGGACTCGGTCAAGGCCGGTGCGGGTCCGGTTGTCTGACCGGCCTGACCCTCGCCGGTCACCCGCGGGCGCGGCGTGTCCGCGCCGGTGGAGCTGCTGCCGGGGGACGCCACCACACGCGGTGCGTCCGCTCCGGTCACGTGCACCTTTCCTCTAAATATCCCGACATTACGGACTGTAACTAACCGCTTACCTCATATGGTGACGTTTCTCCGCCGCGGCGTCCATGCCTAGTCTTCGCATCAGCATGCCGCAACAGTTTGCCCCGCCCCTGAAGGGAGTGTGATGGGACAGCACACCGCCGTGCTGCCACCGGGCGGCTCCGCCCTGCACAACCTGGCCGATCTGGTCACCCGGGCAGCAGCCCGGCACGGCTCCGGGTGTGCCTTTGTCGTCGGCGCCGAGCGCCCCACCTGGGCCGACTTCGATGCAGCGGTGTCCCAGCGGGCCGGCGTACTGGCCGGGCTCGGGCTGCTTCCCGGCGAGCGGGTGGCGCTCATGCTCCCGAATACGCTGGACTTCCCGTTGCACTACTTCGCGGCACTCCGCGCAGGGCTCGTCGTCGTACCGGTCAACACCGGGTACACCGCGCCCGAACTGAGGCACGTCCTCGGCGACTCCGGCGCTGCAGCGCTGATCACCGACGACGCCGGGTCACGGACTGTCGCGGCGATCCGGGCTGAACTCACCGAGCTGCGCCATGTCTTGTCACCCGATGCGCTGACAACCGACGGTGACGCGCCGCCGCCTGGCCGCGGTGGCGAGGACCTGGCCGTCCTGATCTACACCAGCGGCACGAGCGGGCGGCCGAAGGGGGCGATGCTGAGCCACCGCGCGATGCTGGCGAACCTCGAGCAGTTGGGCGCCATCGAGCCGGCGCCGGTGACCGAACGCGACATCGTGCTGCTCGTGCTGCCGCTGTTCCATATCTACGGGCTCAACGTGGGGCTGGGCATGCAGGCCTGGGCGGGAGCGACGGGCGTGCTCGTCGAGCGGTTCGATCCGCAGGGGTGCCTGCGGTTGATGTCGGCCGAGCGAGTGAGCACGTTGGTCGGCGTTCCGCCCATGTACGTGGTCTGGAGCCGTGCCGATCCGGAGGACCTGCGGCGCGGATTCGCCGACGTCCGGGTCGCCCTGTCCGGTGCGGCCCCGCTGCCGGTCGGTGCGCTCGCCGCGATCCGCGACGTCACCGGGGTTGGTGTGTACGAGGGGTACGGCCTGACCGAGACGGCCCCCGTTCTGACCAGCACGCTCGTCGGCGGCCGGTCGAAGCCCGGCTCGATCGGGCGGCCGGTCCCGGGGGTGGAACTCGCGCTCTGGGACGACGACGGGCAGCCGGTGGATCTGGACGACGGCGAGGACACCGGGCAGATCGCGGTCCGCGGGCCGAACGTCTTCGCCGGCTACTGGCCGGACGGACACGACGGGCCGGACTCCGACGGGTGGCTGGCCACCGGCGACATCGGCTTCCTTGACGATGAGGGTGACCTTCACCTGATCGACCGGCGCGGGGACCTGATCCTGGTCAGTGGTTTCAACGTGTACCCGCAGGAGGTCGAGGCGGTGCTGCTGGCCCACCCCGGCGTCCGTGACGTTGCCGTGGTCGGTACCCCTGACGAGCTGACCGGTGAGGCCGTGCGCGCCATCGTCGTACCGGAACCGGCTGCCGATCCGAGCGCGGACGAGCTCATCGAGCACAGCAGGCGCTCACTGGCCCGTTTCAAGTGCCCTTCGGCCGTGACGTTCGTCCCGGCGTTGCCGCATTCGGTCACCGGGAAGGTCAGCCGCTCCCGGCTGCGCGAGATGGGGTTTGGCTAGCATGAGCGAGCCCGGCGAGCGAGCACGAGGACATGGCAGGCATGCCGTGACCCTGCTCACCCGGGCCGGCTGCCACCTGTGCGAGCAGGCGAGGCTGCCGCTGGCGGCGATCTGCGCGGAGACCGGCGCCGAGCTGCGCGAGATCGACGTCGACACCGACAACGACCTGCGAGCCGAGTACGGCGATCGGGTTCCGGTGTTCTTGGTCGACGGGCGGGAACACGGGTACTGGCGGGTCGAGCCGGAGCGGCTGCGCGCCGCACTGACGGCCTGAGCTGGCCAGGCCGAGCGACTTTGTTCCTGCGTTCACAAGCGGCTACCGTGGGTCTCGATATCACAGTCAGCCGTGGGGCTCGCAATGGCCCTGGACACGCTGCGCTGGGGTACCCGTCCCGTCTGAAGTCTGGAGCGCAGTGTCCGAAGGCCGAGCCGTCCCCGAGGCGACCGTTGCCCGGCTCGCGGTCTACCTGCGTGTGCTCAGCACGATGTGCGACGGCGGCGTGCTCACGGTGTCGTCCGAGGCGCTGGCGAACGCGGCCGGAGTCAACTCGGCCAAGCTGCGCAAGGACTTGTCCTACCTCGGCTCGATAGGCACCCGCGGCGTCGGCTATCTCGTCGAGGTGCTTCGCGAACGTATCAGCACGTGCCTCGGCGTCTCCGAACATCGTGCGGTCGTGCTGGTGGGGATCGGGAACCTTGGCCACGCGCTCGCCGGCTACGGCGGCTTCCGATCGCGCGGCTTCCGGATCGCCGGGTTGTTCGACGCCGATCCCAACCGGGTGGGCGAGGACATCTGCGGACTGCGGGTCCGTGGCATGGCCGACATGCAAGCCGTCGTGACGCGCGAATCCGTATCGATCGGCGTGATCGCGACTCCGGCCGAGGCCGCGCAGGAGGTCTGTGACCGTCTGGTCGCCGCCGGGGTGACGAGCATCCTCAACTTCGCGCCCGCGGTTCTGGTAGTGCCCGACAACGTCGACGTACGCAAGGTGGACCTGGCCGTCGAACTGCAGATCCTGTCCTTCCACGAGCAGCGCAAGGCCGCCGGTCTGACGGTGGTTCTGTGAGGGAGCGCAGCGAGCGAACCAATGGGGACAGCGTGCCGCGAACGCGGCTCACCGAGCGCAGCGAGGTGTGCAAGTGAGTTTGCTCATCGTCGGGATGTCGCACCGGACCGCGCCGGTGGCGCTGTTGGAGCGGACGAGTTTCGGCCGTCCGGAGGTGGCCAAGGCGCTGCACGAGCTGCTCGACGGCGAGCACGTCGACGAGGCCTTGCTGTTGTCCACGTGCAACCGGATCGAGGTCGTTGCCGAGGTCGAGCGCTTCCACGGCGGCGTGAACGACATCAGTGCCCTGCTCGCCCGGCAGAGCGGGCGGCAGGCCAGCGAGCTGAGCGCGCATCTGTACGTGCACTACGAGGACGCCGCTGTCGCGCACCTGTTCTCGGTGGCTGCCGGCCTGGACTCGATGGTCGTCGGCGAGTCGCAGGTCCTCGGCCAGCTGCGTTCGGCGTACGCGCTGGCACGTGCGGAGTCGGCGGTCGGCCGCGTGC
>JACCTY010000026.1 GCA_013812145.1 Geodermatophilaceae bacterium
GCCGCCCGTCGGCTCCGGGCCAGCTGTTCGTGCGGACCCTCGGTGCGGCTCGGCTGCACCGGCGCCGCAGCCAGCGCGGCGAGCGCCGTCGCGAGCCGGTGTACCACTAGTGCGCCATCCGGCCCGAGGACGTCAGCGACGATCGGCCGGCCCGGGACGACGCCGTACCAGGCCGAGTCGGTCCGCTCATCCCAGCCGCGCGGCTCGGCGATCGCAAAGGGCAGTGCGGCGCGGATTGGCCACAGCCGCTCGGCGTCGGCGTGGACCTGCGCTCCACCGGGTGCGACCTTGACGAAGATGGGTCCCTGCGGCGTCTGGCCTTGCACGGTGCATCGGTGGCCGGGGCGGTAACGCACGATTGTGGGATTGCTCAGCCGAGCCAGGACCGCTGCCAGGCCGGGCAGCCCGGGGTCGGCCGCCGCTGGCACCACGCTGATCTGCTCCCAGTCGCGAGGTGTTGTGGCCACGTCGACGCGGATGGCCAGACCGTGGGGGTGGGCGTAGGCCAGAACTGCCCATGGGCTCTGTCCCGGGTGGAACCGGCCGTACTCCCGCTCCCAACCGAACGTCGGCAGGCCGTGCTCGGCGGCCCAGGCAGCTATCCGGCCGGACACCAGCGTGCCGTCGGACAGTGCGGCCAGGCCATCGGCGTACCGGCTTCGCTGGATCACCCGGCCAGCTCGAGGATCGATGCCCGGCGTACGGCGGGGTGCCGGGCGAGCAGCGCCACTACCTGCTCGATCGCTGCCAGCTCGTGTTCGTCGGTGACGGCATGGTGGAGCATCAGGCCGACCGGCTCGGGAGCAGCGACCGCCGCCGCGATCCGGGCGGCCAGCTCGGCCCGCGTCCACCGCTGGCCGTGCTGCCGGCCAAACCAGTCCACCGTCACCGGCACTTCGGTGAGACCCGGCCGCTGGACGGGCGGGGCGGTGCTGTCCCGCGACAGGACCCGGAAGCCCTCAACCAGCAGTACGTCGGCGGTGTCGGCCGTGCAGCGGTTCCACGGCGGGGTGAACACCGGGTCGCAGCGCTCATCGAACGCGTCCCGCATGCGAGCCCCGCCGGCGGCGACGTCGCGCGCCTGCGCTCTAGCGTCCCGCGATCGGCCGAACTCGTGCTTGCGCCCGGAACTCTCGTGGTTCAGGTGGGCGTAGCCGTGCTGGTGCACCCGGACGCAGTCGGTGAGGCGCGCACGAAGCGCGGTCACCAGCCCCGGGTGCAGTTCGGCTGGGATGACTGCCACGTCCACGGCGACGGCGTACCGGTCGAAGACGTCCAGCAGCGCGAACAAGCGGTCGTCGGCCCAGCCGGCGTCGTCGTCCCGGAAGAACACCGGGCACGGGTCGGCCGCGGCGTCCAGGGCGGCACGGACCGGGTCGAGCCAGGTCATCCGGCCCGCTCCCAGCCCGCAGTGCCCCCTGCGTTACGTCCGTAGATCCGGCTGCTATGGCGCTCGGCTGTACGGACGTTGTGGAGATTCGTGAGGAGCCGGGCGGTCGTTTCCGCTCCGGACAGGTCCAGGCCGGTCGCGGGCGGCCACTCGGACGCGGCGGCGGTCAGCTCGGCCAGCAACCGCTCGCCACGCAGCTCAGCGGCCGGGATGCCGCGGACGAGCCCCAGCGCGGTCAGCCGCTCGACCCGGCGGGTCTGCTCGTCCTCCGCACCCTCCGAGAACGGCACGATGACTGCCGGTGTGCCGGCCCGGAGGATGTCCATGATCGTGTTGTAGCCGCCTTGGCTCAGCGACAGCAGCGAGCGGTGGATCTCCAGGCTGAGGTCGTCGACCCGACGGACCGCTTGCAGAGCCGGCGATCCGGCAGCCTGTTCGCACAGCCACTCCCAGACCGGATCCGGCAGGAACGGTCCGGCGACGACCGTCGTCGTCAGGCCGGTCCGCTCGGCAAGTGCGTGGTGTACGCCGACCGCGGCGCGGACCAGCGGTTCGCCGACCATCCCGCCGCCGGAGGAGACCAGCAGCCGCCTCAGGGGCTCGACCTCGACAATCGGCGGCGGGGCGACGAAGCCGGTGTAGTGCACCGGCACGGCAAGCGGCGTCGTCGGCTGGAAGGAGTCGGCCAACCTCGCGAACGCCGGATCGGAATGCACCAGGATCACGTCGAGGAAGCGGTTGGCGCGTTGGCAGACCCGCTCGTCGTACGCCGCCTGCTCCCGGCGCTGGTTGACCAGGATGTCGCGGAGGCTGCACACCACCAGGGGGCCACCCGGTCGTGCGGCCGCCTCCACCAGGGGCAGCAGCTCGAACTCGAACTTGCGCCGGCCGAACGGGTACATCTCGATCAGGACGACATCGGGCGCCACCCGGTGCAGGGCGTCCAGGACAGCCGTTCGCCGGTGCGCTTTGGCCTGGTCCACGCTGAGCGCCGGGTCGTGGCTGATCAACTTGTGGTTCTCGTCGTGGCCGAGTGGCGCCAGGTTGACCACGTCGATGCCCGAGGCGATCCGGGTTCCGGGCGGGAAGCGGCCCCCGTTGAGCAGCACGACGTCGAAGGTTGCGCCCAGCGCCTCGGCCAGTCGCAGCGAACGGGCGAGGTGCCCGAGCCCCAGCGAGTGCTGGCAGTAGAAGAGCAGCCGCGGCCGGGTCATCGCCGCACCCCCTCGCGCAGGGTGCGGTCGGCCGCGGCGAGCAGCTCGTCGAGGTGTCCGAGGACCGGCGCGTGCACCCGGTTGACTGCCCGCATCGCCCGTTCGGCGAGCAGCGCTGCAGCCGTGTGCCAGCGCACCGAGGCGCCGCTGGGCGGCGGGCGTACGCCGGCGTACCCGTCCAGAAAGGCAGCCCCGAGGTCGGCGGCGGCCGGACCCCCGAGCAGCTCGTCCTGGTGCAGCCGCGCCAGCAGGCTGCCGATGTCGTTCGCCGCGGCTCCGGTGCCAGCCTGATCGAGGTCGATCAGCCCGATCCGGTCCGCGGTTATCAAGGCGTTCTTCGGATGGCAGTCACCGTGCAGCAGGACTGGACCCTCGGCAGCGGGCATCGTGTCAGCCAGCCGGATGGCCAGCTGCCACGCCCGGACCGCCACGTCGGGACGGGCGCGGCCGACAAGTTCGGCGCTGTGGAGGACGCGGGGCAGCGCCAGCCGGGTGAACCGACGCAGTCCAGCGGCGCGGTCGGTCGGACCGGCGGCGTGCAGCGTGGCGATGGCCGCGCCCAGCCGCCCCACCGCATCCGGCAGCTCGTTGACCGGCAGCTCCGACCATCGCACGCCCGGCATCGCCTCTACCAGGAGCAGGTCGCGCTCCATCCACCAGCTGAGTGGCCGGGGGGACCCGACCGGCTGATCGGCACCCGCTAAGGCCGTAGCGATCCGGCGGTAGCGGTCAGCCAGGGCGGCGACGTCCACGCTTCCGGGCGCGAAGACCTTGGCGAATGCGGAGGTGACACCTGTGTGGTCGACCGCTCGCAGCGCGACCGAGCGTTCCGGCGCGTACTCGACGACCTCGCTGTGCTGCCAGGACGGGTACAGCCGGTCCGCCGGGTGCATCAGCTCGGCCAGCCCGCGCAGCCGGCGGTCGTTCGGGAAGGTCCACCACACCGTGTCCAACGCCTGGTCCAGCACGACCCCCGGTAGCCCGTCGACCGGAACTGCCGTTGCCGCTGCCCGCCGGTACGCCGCCGCTCCCCCGCCATCGGTGAACGCGCGGGCCGCCAGCAGGTGTTGCCGATCTCCGGCATGCAGCCGGTAGACGACCCGCAGGCTGTCGGTGATCCGGTACTTGGCGCGAACCAGCGTGCACGTGCGGATGTCGGCGAGCCCTAGCAGCGGTGTCAGCCGGGCGGCGACCGCTGCGGCATCCAGCAGCCGGTCGCGATGGGGCAGCGCCGGGTCGGCGGCGAGGTCGTGGGCGAGCACCGCGGTCAGCACAGCAGCCACTCAGGCGCCCCGCCGGCATCCCATCCCACCGTGTCGGTCCCGTCCGGCCGGCGCACCGTGACCTCGACCCGGTCGTCCTCACCCGCCGCGACCACAGCTACCGACGCCCCGACGTTGCCCCCTGGCGGCGGATTCGCCCGGCGTGTCCAGCGGCGTGTCGGCGCGCCCGGGGGGCAACGCGGGTGAAGGCCGGCGCTTTGCCCCCTCACGGCGGTTTGAAGCGGCGTGTCGAGCGGCGTGTCCCCGCGCCCGGGGGGCAACGCGGACTGTCTAGGCGCCCCGCCGGGCAGCAGGACCGTGACCAGATCGGCATTGGTCCCGGCTGTCCGCACCGCGACGACCGGCGCGGGCAGCTTCACGCCGTACGCCGGGGAGACCCAGCCCTCCTCGAGCCCGACCGTCCCACAGCCGGCCGGTACGACGAGCAGGCCGGCCGGGGTGTGCACGCTGGTCTGCGCGGCAGCGGCCCGCAGCGTCGTACCGCCCTGGGCGTCGGCCGGAAGGTGCCAGCGGGCGGAGTACCGGTGTGGGACGGCCGAACGCAGCCGGTCGTGCACGATCCAGTAGTCGTCGCGCACGAACGCAACCGTCCGGGTGTGTACGGCGTCGTACGCGGGGCTGATGACCTCGCCGCGGACGACGTCCAGCCCGGGGATCGTCCAGCGACCGATCAGCCGGGCGGTTGACACCGGATCCCTCGGCTTGCCCGGCCGGTACGCCGTCTGGTCCAGCCCGTCCATGCACACGGTGTTGTGCCCGGCGGTGCCCTTGAACCAGCGCCGCCAGCCCGAGCCGTGCGCGGCGTAGGTGTAGCGGCCGGGGTCGACCACGAGCGGACCGCCGTCGCCGTACAGCTCCACCGACAGCTGGTCGTAGTGCCCGTGTCCGCCGTCGCCGAGCGGCCCGCAGTCGAACACGCCGAACCGCTCGTCGGCGTACGCCCGGCCACGGTCGCCCCAGCCGCTGCGCTGGATGTGGTACCCGCCGATCGGGAAGCTGACCGCGCGGTCCGGTGGCGGGGTACCGCGTCGGCCGGCACTCGTCGCCCAGGCCAGGTCCGGCCGGTCCAGCAGCTCGGCGCAACCCGCGAGCAGGTCGCGGAAGTCATCGGGGTCCCCGTCGGACAGCGCCGGGGTGATCCCGTCCGGACGCTGGACGTGCAGCGCGAAGTCGCACCCGCGGTGGACCCGGTCGAGCAGGACGTCCGGGACGGTCAGGCCGGCGGCACGGGCATTGGCGAGAGCACCCACGAACGAGCGGAGCACGATCAGGTGGTAATCCGTGCTGCACTCGCGATGGACACCGTCGTCCCAGATGTCGATGCGGGCGTTGTCGGCGAGGGCAGTCAGCGCGTCTTGCGCGCGGGTGTCGTCGCGCAGGGCAAGACCGACGAGCAGCAGCGTGTACAGCTCGAGGGTGCGGTGGTTGCGCTGGGCGGTGAGATGCTGGGCGATGTGCCGGGCGTCGGCGTCGATCTTCTCCAGCAGCCGTTCGGCCAGTCCTGGTCGAAGCCCGTCGTACGCCGGGGCGGCGGCGAAGCTCTGCCAGGCGTACAGCCAGTTCTGCAACCGCCGGGCGGAAATGTCGGAGCTGTCCTGACCCACCTGCACCTGCTGGCAAAAGGAGTCGACCAGATCCTGCCAGGTGCTGAGGTAGTCCCGCTCACCGGTGACGGCGTACGCGTGCGCCAGATCCAGCCCCTCGTACAGCTTGACCCACTCGATCCGCCACTCCTCGTCGTCGATACCGCTGGGATGCAGCCAGTCCGGCCGGCGGCCGAGCGCCAGGGTGAGCCCGGAGTGGGTGAAGCGGCCGGCCCGAGCGGCGTCGGCAACAGCAATGTCGCGGCGGCGCTGCCCGGTCAGGCAGATCACCGGTCGGGGCGTCGTGACGCCCAGGACCGCAGTCACTGCCGCCCACCCGGTCTCGCTGCGAAGAGGCCGGCCAGCTGCTTGGCGAGCAAGTCCCCGTCGAACTCCTCGGCCACCGTCAGCGGGGCTGCCTGCGCCAACCCGAGCCGGAGCCCGTGGTCAGTGGCGAGCCGGCGCAGTGCGCCCGCAAGCGACTCGGGATCCTCCGGCGGCACCAGCAGGCCGTTGACCCCGTGGCGGACAAGCTCGGGGATGCCGCTGACCGTGGTGGACACGACCGGCAGCCCGGCCGCCATCGCCTCCATCATGACATTGGGGATGCCGTCGCGATCGCCGTCGGCCACCACCCGGCAGGCCAGCGCGAAGACGTCGCACTCCCGGTAGAGCGCCAGCAGCTCCCACTGACTCAGCGGTCCGACGATGCGTACGACGTCGCCGAGACCCCGACCGGCGACCAGCCCGCGCACCGGCGTACCGGCCGGTCCGTCCTCGCCGGCGATCGTCAGCGACACGTCGAACCCACCGGCACGTAGCAACCCGATCGCCTCGACCAGGACATCGAAGCCCTTCTTGGGGACGAGCCGCCCCACGGCCGCCACGCGCAGCCGCCCGTCCGGCGGCCGGACCGGCGTCGCGACCTCGCTGATGAGCTGAGCGAAGTCGGCATTGAGGCCGTGGTAGACGCGGTGGACGTCGGTCCCGGGTGTCAGCCGCTGCAGATGCTCGCGGTTCGCCGCCGTACAGGTGACGACGAAGTCAGCGGCGCGCATCTTGCGAGCCAGCAGGCCCGCCGGGTTCAGCGAGTCGAGGTAGATGTCCTTGGCATGTCCGGTGAACGAGAACGGGAGTGCGCACAGCATCGACGCCAACCAGGTGATGGTGGTCGTCCCGTGCGCAAAGTGCGCGTGCAGCCTGCCGATGCCGCCGGTGGTGAGCACCCGGTCGGCGAGTTCGACGGCCTGCAGAAGTTCCTTGACGTGGATCGAGCGCGGTCGCCAACGCTTTCGGGTCCGAACCGACTGGGCGCCGGCCGCACCGATCGTTCGGGCCAGCCGCAGCGGGCGCCGGCGGACCATTCGCAGCAGCGCCGGCCGGTACGCCGGCAGGTTGCGCCGCAACCAGGGAAGCAGCGGCTGGCCGGACAGCGGGGTCGTCGGCGGAAGGTACGACGCAACCACGGCGATCCGGTCGACCACCGGGTGGTGCGAGGTCTCGTCCGCGGGCTTGACGACGTACAGGCGCAGCGGTACGCCGAGCTGCTCCATCCGCCAGATCTCGCTGGCGATGAACAGCTCCGACATCCGCGGGTAGCCCTTGAGGACATACCCGACGGCGAGCTCAGCCATACGCCCGCCTCAGCGTGGCGAGGAAGTGCCGGGTGCAGCGGTGCAGCCCGAACTCGGCCTCAACGCGGCTCCGGCCGGCGGCGCCGAGAGCGCGGCGCTGGGCCGGGGCGTCGATCAGACCGGTCAGGGCGGCGGCGAGCGCGGTGATGTCACCGGGCGAGACCAGGACGCCGGTCACACCGTCGCGCACCGCCGACGGGATGGCCGACACGTCGGTTGCGACGACCGGCCGCCGGCTGG
Organism: Geodermatophilaceae bacterium; assembly: GCA_013812145.1. Classification (GTDB taxonomy): domain Bacteria; phylum Actinomycetota; class Actinomycetes; order Mycobacteriales; family Geodermatophilaceae; genus JACCTY01. The sequence continues at coordinate 7,345 of JACCTY010000026.1, forward strand.
CCATCGCCTCCAGCACGACATTGGGGAGCCCGTCGCGGTCCCCCCGACTGTCCACAATGGACGGCACCACGACGAGATCGGCGGCAGCGTACGCAGCCGGCAGCGTCTCATGGGTCAGCCGGCCGGCAAACCGGATCCGATCGGCCAGCCCCAGGTCATCGGCCAGCGCGATCAGCCGCTCCCGGAGCACCCCGTCCCCGACGAGGGTGAGCCGGAACGGCCGCTCGACCCGGGCGAGCGCCCGCAGGAGCACCTCGAAGCCCTTCTTCTCCACGAACCTGCCCACCGCCAGCAGCGACACCGGCTGCGTCTCGGGCCGGTCGCTGGCCGGGAACCCGGCCAGGTCGACGCCGTGGCGGACGAGGGTGGCCCGGCCACCGGCGGCCGCGACCTCTGCGGCCGCGTCACCGTTGCAGGACACGACGAGAGCCGCCCGCCGTACCCGGTCCGCCAGGTCGGATCGGGACACCCTGCGCACGTCGAGGGCGTGCACGCTGAACCCGAACGGGAGTCCCGTACGCCGGGCCGCCGCGGCCGCCACGGCGGCCGGCTGGTGCGCGAAATAACCGTGGATGGCCGCCGCCCCCGTGTCGGCGGCCCGCTTCCCCACGAAGTCCGCCTGCGGACGCAGGTCGCCGGCCGGTACGAACTCGACCAGTCGGCCGATCCGCGCCGCGGCCGGGTGCTGCGGCCCGCTCTCGCCCTCCTTGAGCGCGAGTACGGCGGCCAGCATGCCGGCCTCGTGCAGGGCGGTCAGCTCGTTGAGCGCGAAGACCTCCGAGACCCGGGGCCAGCCGGAGACGACGACGACGACCTTCGGCTCAGAGGTGCTCGACATGCTCGCCCTCGAGCCGGTGCCGGCAGTCGAGCAGGTAGCGGGCATGCTCGACGATCAGGTCGTAGTCGAACGCGTCGTGGTCGGTGACCAGCACCACCGCGTCGGCGACCTCCAGCTCCTCCCGGCACATCGACACCCGCCGTACGCCTGCGGTGGCCCGCTCGTCCTCGACGACGTGCGGATCGGCCACCGCGACGCTGGCGCCGTCCCGGACGAGCAGGTCGATCAGCGCGGCGGCCGGGGACTCCCGGGCGTCACCAGAGTTGCGTTTGTAGGCCAGCCCGAGCACGAGGACGCGTGAACGGGACATCGCCCGCCCCTGCCGGTTCAGCGCGTGGACGAGCCGGGAGGCGACGTAGTCGGGCATGTGGTCGTTGATGTCGTTGGCCAGTTCGACGAACCGGAAGGACCGGCCGAGGCGCTGCCGCACGGTCCACGACAGGTAACTCGGGTCGATCGGCAGGCAGTGGCCGCCGACGCCCGGCCCGGGGCTGAAACGCATGAACCCGAAGGGCTTGGTAGCCGCGGCGTCGATCGCCTCCCAGACGTCGATGGACAGGTCCGCGGCAACCATGGCCAGCTCGTTGACCAGTGCGACGTTGACGTGCCGGAACGTGTTCTCCAGCAGTTTGGCGAGTTCGGCCGAGCGGGTGGAGGACACCGCGACCGTCTGCGCGACGATGGTCCGGTAGAACTCCTCCGTCCGGCACAGCGAGGCGCGGTCGATGCCCGACACCACCTTGGGGGTCGTCTCCAGGGTCCACTCCTGGTTGCCCGGATCGATCCGCTCCGGGCTGTACCCGACGGCGAAATCGGTCCCGGCGCGCAGCCCGGAGCCGGCCTCCAGGATCGGTGCGAACACCGCCTCGGTGGTCCCCGGGTACGTCGTCGATTCGAGTACGACGAGGCTCCCGGCCGTGACGAAGGGGGCCAACGCTTCGGCCGCCTGCTCGATGCAACTCAGATCCGGAGCGCCGTCTCGAAGCGGTGTCGGCACGGTGACCACCGCGACGTCGAAACCCTCACAACTGGCGGGGCTGTCCGTGGCGCGATAGCGACCGGTGTCGATGGCCGCACGGAGGGCCTCATCGGGCACGTCCTCGACGAAGGACTCACCGGCAGACAACCGCTTGACCCGGTCGATCGAGGTGTCCAGTCCGGTGACGTCGTGGCCGGCGCCGACCGCCCGCATCGCCAGCGGCAGTCCGACGTACCCCTGACCGACGACGACCACGTGGATCATGACGCGGCCGCCACGACTCGCACACCGGCGGCCCGGTGCTCGAATACCCAGTCCAGGGTGGCGCGCAGGCCGTCGGCGAGCCGGACTGACGGCTCCCACCCCAGCTGCTGCCGGGCGAGCGTCGTGTCCGCACCCGTGCGCTGCACATCGCCGATCTGGCTGCCCCCGCGGCGCAGCACGATCGGTTCGCCGGTAAGGGACCCCAACAGCTCGATGAGCTCGTTCATCGACGCCTCCTCACCGCCGCCGATGTTCAGCACCCGCGCCGGCTGCGCGGCCGTGAGAGCTCGGACCGTCGCGTCGACGGCGTCGTCGACGTAGGTGAAGTCGCGCGACTGCGAGCCGTCCCCGTTGAGCCGGAACGCTGGACCGCCGGCAGCGGTCTCGCACAGCCGCCGGATCGCCATGTCCGGGCGTTGCCGCGGCCCGTAGACGGTGAAGAAGCGCAACCCGACCGTCGACAGGCCCAACCCCCGGTAGATCTCCGCGAGCTTCTCGCAGGTCCGCTTCGTGACGCCGTACGGCGACCGGGGCCGGGTCGGCGTGGACTCCTCCCGGCACGGGAAGGTGGCCGCCTCGCCGTACACCGACGACGACGAGGCGTAGACAACGCGGGGGCAGTCAGCCTCCGCGGCGGCTTCGAGCAGCCGCTGGGTGGCAAGGATGTTGTCGTGCACGTACTGGTCGAAACCGTCGCCGAAGCTACGCCGTACGCCGGGCTGGGCGGCGAAGTGGACGACCAGCGGCCGATCGGCGAGCAGCTTGGTCAGCGGCGCGCTCACGATGTCGGCGCGGACGAAGTCGAAACGCGGTTCGTTGCCCAGGACGGCCAGGTTGGCACGTTTCTCGGCCGGGTCGTAGTACGACGTCAGCGCATCGATCCCGGTGACATGCCAGCCGTCGCCGACAAGGCGCTCGGCGAGGTGACTGCCGATGAAGCCAGCGCACCCGGTGATGAGAACTCGCATAACAGCGACTGTCCGCCGGGTGAAGAACAGGTGTCCATCAGACCTCCGTCCTAGTACCCGGGCTGCCGTTCAGGTCGTAGGACCAAAGGCCAGCTGTGCCGGGCCGTTGCCGCTGTCGACACTGGAGGCCATTACGTCAGACGGTGATGAGGAGGTTGGTGGTGGACGCTCTGCCCCGCAGCGGCGACCCCGCGGACCGCTCGCCGATGTCCGTTCGCGGCACGCTGGGGCTGGGTCGGCCCTCGGGCGGACTGCCAATAGTCGTGCGCCGATGGACGGTGTGGGCGGCGACCGCCGTGATGGTCTGTGTCGGAGCCCTGGTGGTGTACCAGGCGCTGTTGGGCGGGTTGGCCACCGGAGGGGACGAGTTCAGCGGCCAGGTGCTGCCCGAAACGAGCGCTCCGGCGTCACCGCCCGGACCGAGCAACCCGTCGGTGCCGGTCGCTTCCACGACCAGCGGGTCCGACCCCACGGGTAACCCGCCGCTCACGCCGCCAGCAGTCCCACCGCCCCCGGTGAACCCACCGGTCGAAGCTCCACCCGTCGCTGCCGACGATCCCGGCGGCGACGATCCCGGCGGCGACGATCCCGACCACGACGCGCCTGATGAGGGCGACGACAACTCCGGCCATGGCTCCGCCAATTCCGGCTCCGGCTCGGGTTCCGGCGGCGGCAACTCAGGCCGCGGCTCGGACGGCTGAACCCGCGCGGGATCGGGTGCTAGGACCATCGGGCACTGGCGGGCAGGCACCGCACCCGTGTGACGCTCGGTTCATGGCGCGCTACCTGTTTGCCTCACACGACGGGTTCGGTCTCGGCCACGTGCGCCGGAACACCCTTGTCGCACGGGCGATCCTGGCGCGGGAACCGGACGCCGAGATCGTGATCGTCACCGGTGTCCCGATGCGACCGGCATGGCTCGGCGACCCTCGGCTCGGCGTCGTCACCGTGCCGGCGCTGCTCAAGGACTCGGGCGGCGCCTACCGCAACGACCGGCTGACCTTCGAACAGGCCATCGCCCTTCGGGCGACGGCGTTCGCCCGGACCGTGTCGACGTTCGAACCGGATGTCGTGGTCGTCGACCGGCACCCCTACGGCCTGGCGGGTGAGTTGCGGGTCGGCCTCGAGCTGGCCGCCGACGCCGGTGCATCTCTCGTGCTCGGCTTGCGCGACATCCTCGACCAGCCGTCGGTGGTCGCCGCGGAACTGACTGGTCAGGGCTGGACGGACGTCCCTGACCTGTACGACGAAATCCTCGTCTACGGCGAGCGCGTCTTGTGCGACCACGAGGTGGAGTACGGACTCCCGATTGAGCCGCGCTACTGCGGCTGGGTCGCCGACCGGACTCCGGCCCGTCGGCGGAACCCGAGGCTCCTCGTGGTCACCGGCGGCGGGGGCGGCGACGGGAAGGCGGTGTTCCGGCTCGGCGCGCAGCTGGCCGCGCAGCTGCGGAGCCTGGACGTCGTCCTCGTGGCCGGTCCGTATGCGACGAAGGACATCATCGGCTCGCTGCCTGCGGAGGCCCTGTCCAGCGGGCGCCTGCGCCTGATCCGCGACGCGCCCGGTTGCGTCGAGCTGTTCGCCGGTGCCGCCCGTGTCGTGCAGATGGCCGGGTACAACTCCACGTTCGAGGCGCTGGCCGCCGGTCTGCGGCCGGTGCTCGTGCCGCGGCGCAGCCCACGCCGCGAGCAGGCGATCCGCGCGTCCCGGCTGGCCGCGTTGGGGGTGGCCGACATGGTCGATGAGGACGTACCCGCGGAGGAGGTGGCCTGGCTACTGGAGCGCTCCCGGCTGCTGACCGACGGGGCGCTGTCCGAGGTCGGCATCCGGCTGGACGGGGCAGAGCGGGCAGCCGTTGCGGTCACCGACCTGGCGCTGGCAGCGGTCGGATGATGATCGGGTCCATCCGTCGGATCCGGCCGTACGCCGCGCCGTACCGGCGGGCACTGCTCCTCGGGGCCGGCCTGACGCTGATCGGCGTGGTGCTGAGTCTGGCCCTGCCTTGGCCGCTGAAGTGGGTGGTGGACGGGGTACTTGCGCCCGATCCGCGGGCCCGGCCGGAGGATCCGCAGCTGATCCTGATTCTGGCGGTGCTGAGCCTGGTCGGCTTGGTCGTGTTGTCGAGCATCGTCAGCTACTGGGCGGCCAGACTGCTGAGTGCGGCCGGCTTGCAGATCGCCAACGACCTGCGGGTCGCCGTGCTGTCCCGGCTGAACAGGCAGTCGCTGCGCTTTCACGGCAAGCACCGGGTCGGCGATCTCACCGCGCGGGTGACCAGCGACGTCGGCTACACGCAGGACATGCTGGTGCAGATCCTTTCGACACTGTTGCCGAGCCTCCTGCTCGTCCTCGGCATGTTCGTCGTGATGCTCGTGCTGGACCCGGTGTTCACCCTGCTGGCGCTGCTTGCCACACCGCTGCTCGCGTGGGCGATCCACAGGTCCCGGCTGCAACTTCGGACCGCGGCCCGCCGGGTGCGCAAGGCCGACGGCGATCTAGCCTCCGCGGCCACCGAGAACCTGTCCGCGATCCATCTGGTTCAGGCGTTCACCCTGGAGAGCGACCGGCTGCACCGGTTCTGCGGGCTGTCCGGCGTCAGCCTCGATGCCGGCCTCGAGTCGGTTCGGTTGCAGTCGCGGTTCGGGCCGCTCGTCGAGCTGTCCAGCGTGGCCTCCACCGCGGTGGTGCTGTGGTACGGCGCGCTGCAGGTGCTCAACGGTGCGCTCAGCATCGGCGTACTCCTGGTGTTCCTGAGCTACCTCGGGTCGCTGTACAAGCCGGTCAAGTCGCTGTCGAAGCTGTCGCAGGTCGTCACCAAGGGAGCGGCAGCGGCGGAACGGATCATCGAGGTGATGGACGCCCCGTTGGACATCGTCGACCGGCCCGGCGCGGTCAGCCGGTCGGTTCAGGGGCAGATCGAGTTCCGCGATGTTGGGTTCTCCTACGGCCGCGAGCCGGTGCTGGAGCAGCTGACCTTCACGATCGAGACCGGACAGACTGTGGCGCTGGTCGGCCCGACGGGGGCCGGCAAGAGCACGATCGCGGCACTCATCCCGCGGTTGGTCGACGTCGATCGCGGGCAGGTGCTGATCGACGACGTGGACGTCCGATCCCACCAGCTGGACTCGCTGCGACGGCAGATCGCCACCGTCCTGCAGGACACGGTGCTCCTGGAAGGGACGCTGCGAGAGAACATCGTGTGCGGCCAACGGTTCGCGACTGAGCGCGACATCCGGCGGGCGGCCCGGCTTGCCCTCGTCGACGAGTTCGCCGAGCGGCTCCCGGACAGGCTGGACACGATGATCGGCGAGCGCGGCACGAACCTGTCCGGTGGCCAGCGGCAACGGGTAGCGATCGCGCGGGCGATCCTCCGGGACGCGCCGATCACCATCCTCGACGAACCCACGTCGGCGCTGGACGCCGGTTCGGAGGAACTGCTGCTGCGAGCCTTGGACAACCTGCCGTCCGGGCGGACCCGGTTGGTCATCGCGCACCGGCTGTCCACGGTTCGTGGCGCCGACCTGATCCTGGTGCTCGAACAGGGCCGGATCGTCGAGTCGGGAACCCACGACGAACTGCTCCGCGAGGGCGGCCTGTACGAGCGGCTCACCAGTCTGCAAGCCGGCCACGCCCGCCTGACCTCCTCGGCCGGCGACAACGGGTAGGTGCTACCTAGGTGAGGGCGAGCGCGGCCTTTACCCCGGCGTCAACACGTCGCATGGTGGCGGCCGACAGGGCGCCGCTGTCCTCGCGCACGTCATCGGGATAGATGGGCCCAAGGTCATCGCAGACAATCCGACCCGAAAAGGGTCGGTCGGCAGGGGTCAGCTCAACGATGGTGGGAAGAACAGGCTTGGGCGTCGTCGTCAATCGCACACACAGGAACTCACCGAGCTGGCGATTCCGCACATTGTTGGACACGCACAGCCAGTATTTGTGACCTGCCTCGCCCAGCGGAGCAAGGTAAACCCGGCCGCGCACCGCGACGAACCCGCGGTTGTGCGCGTCCAGGTACTCCGGCGGCATCACCCTTGCTTGGCCATTCGCCGGACGTTGCGGCGCAGACCTCGGTCGGCCGCTGCGTGGTCTGGAGCCCGTCCCGCAGCCAGCTCCGCGTATCCGAGCTCGAGATCGCTCTCGGAGACCATTTGTTCACGGACATACTGCATTCCCAGCAGCGTCAAGGCCCGCAGGGTAGATCCCTCGCTGTTCGTGCGTACTGCCACGGGCGCGACACGCGACAGGGTCGCGTGTTCGGGAGTGGTCGCACCAGCGAAGGCAGCGAGTTCGTCGGCCTCGTCTTGCGTTAGGGGAGTGGTCTTCCGAACGTCCAGCTTCATGCAGCTCATTGTGCATCAGAAAGTGCTGCACAACAACGAGCCTCGCTCCTGATCAGTTCGGGTAAGTCAACCTCTCGCGGGATCGAGAGACTTTGATTCTCCCGATCTCGATGCACAGCACGTGTAGGTGGTGGCCAGGCACGGATTTGCCGTGACGGCCCGCCACGTTCTCCGGCCGTCCCGCTGCCGATGTCAGCCGGCCCGCGGGGGTACGGCGATCTGCCGGGACTGGGCAACCAGCGTCCCTGTGCTGTCCCAGATCGCTACCTCCTCGTCGCTGAAGCCGCCGCCGATCAACCGGGCGCGGGCCTCCACCTGGCACCAGCCCGGCGATGGCACCGCCCGGATCAGCACCTGCATGACGATCGTCGGCGCCCAGCCGAACCGGCCCATCGCGAAGAGCACCGGCGGGCAGGCGTCACAGAAGAGTACGAGCCCGAGCGGGTCGATCGGGCGGCCGTCGGTGAACCGCAGCCACAGGTTGAGCAACGGCTCCGACCCCGGCGTACCGGCCAGCCACCCCGACGTTTCCGGATCGAAGGCGTAGTCGAGCACCCTGGTCAGGCCCGGTGGCGTCGGCCCGGCGCCTGGCATGGCGGTGCGAAGGCAGTCTGCGGGCGGGGCGATCGGCGGCGGGGCGGCGTCGGTCCACACGGCCTCGCCGGTCAGCGTCGCCGCGGTCACCTGCAGGTCGACGCTCGGCGGGCCCTCGTCCACGCCCAACGCCACGCGGTACGACGACACCGTCCGTCCCGAGCGCAGCGGCTGGACCGACACGACGACCTCGCCGGCCGGCAGCGGCCGGAGGAACGTCGCCGAGACGGCCAGCGGATCGGGATGACTCCCCTCGGCCAGCGCGGCGCGGACGCCGAGCGCCATCAGGTAACCACCGTTGAGCAGCCCCTCCCCTACCCCCCAGATCGGGTCCAGGGTGGCGGCGTACCGGCCGTCGCCCTCTGCTCGGACCTCGGTTGCCGCGTCGAAAGTGTGCGTCACATCGGGCAGCGTGCCAGGCTTCGGATCATGGACTACACCCACCTCGGCCGCACCGGCCTGCGCGTCAGCCGCCTCTGCCTCGGCACCATGAACTTCGGCCCGGAGACCTCCGAAGAGGACTCGCACCAGATCATGGACCGGGCGATCGAGTACGGCATCAACTTCTTCGACACCGCAAACGTCTACGGCTGGGGGGAGAACAAGGGCCGTACCGAGGAGATCGTCGGCTCCTGGTTCGGACAGGGCGGCGAACGGCGCGACCGCGTCGTACTTGCCACCAAGCTGTACGGCGACATGTCCGAATGGCCCAACAACGGCAAGCTGTCAGCGCTGAACATCCGGCGGGCCTGCGAGGCCTCGCTGCGCCGGCTCAACACCGACTACATCGACCTCTACCAGTTCCACCACGTCGACCGCGACACGTCCTGGGATGAGATCTGGCAGGCCGTCGAGGTGCTCGTCGCCCAGGGCAAGATCCTGTACGCCGGAAGCTCCAACTTCGCCGGCTGGCACATCGCCGCCGCGAACGAGGCGGCCGCCCGGCGGAACTTCCTGGGCCTGGTCAGCGAGCAGTCGATCTACAACCTGCTGACCCGAGATGTCGAGCGCGAGGTCATCCCGGTCTGTGAGCACTACGGCCTCGGGCTGATCCCGTGGAGCCCGCTGCACGGTGGGCTGCTGGCCGGCGTACTGAAAAAGGAGCGCAAGGGCAAGCGCCGCAGCGGAGGGCGGGCCAAGGAGGGGCTCAAGGCCAACCGCAAGGCGATCACCGCGTACGAGGCGTTCTGCGACGAGCTGGGCTCCGACCCGGCCGATATCGGGCTGGCTTGGCTGCTGCATCAGCCGGTCGTCACCGCGCCGATCGTCGGTCCGCGGACGCTCGAGCAGCTGGACAGCGCGCTCGGCGCCACCAAGGTGTCCCTGGACACCGACGCGCTGGACCGGCTGGACGAGATCTTCCCCGGCTATGAGACCGCACCCGAGGACTACGCCTGGTGAACGGGATCGTCACGACCTCGTGACGGTGATCAACTCGGGGTTGTGGTCGCTGGTTCACCCAAATAGCGACCATAGCCCGAGTTGATCATGGGTTCGCCCGAGACGGTCGGTGCCGTCGCTCAGTGATAGGGCTTGTGCGGGATCGCCGCGTCGTTGAGCTGCTGCTCCATGTCCACCCAGATTGCGCCGTCCTCGATCTTGCAGGCATACACGGGGATCGGGGTGACAGCCGGTATTCCGATCGGCTCGCCAGTCCTGAGGTCGAAGCGAGAATTGTGCGCGGGGCAGATAAGCGTGTCATCGTCCTGCAGATAGCCCTCGTTCAGCGGCTGCTGCTGGTGCGTGCAGGTGTTGTGCACCGCTACTACCTCGTCCTCGTACAGGCGGACGATGCAGACCGGCTCGCCCAGCTGGACGAGCATCATGTCGCCCTCTTCCAGCTGGTCCAGATCGGCTATCGCTTTCCAAGCCATGGTGCGTTCTCCTTAGGTTTTTTCGCGCCTGGATCGGGGCTGGGAGCCCCGTACCTCGATCCAGCCGTTCCGCACCCGCGTCGGGAGTACCGGCTGGGGGTGATGGGCGGGTCCCCGCACGATCTGGCCGTCGCGCAGGTCGAACCGGGACCCGTGCAGCGGGCAGGTGACGATGCATCCGGTGACGTCGCCGCGGCTGAGCAATCCGCCCGCGTGACTGCAGGTGTTGTCCAACGCATGCAGCTCCCCGTCGCTTCGGTGCAGCAGGACCTGCCTGCCCTCGACCTCGACTCCGGTCGATGTGTCGTCCGGCAGGTCTGTCTCGGGCACCGCGCGGACCCACCGGTTGGGTCCGGCAGATCCTGCCACGCGGTTGACCATGACCGCCCTGCCCTGCACGAGGTGTCCCCCGACGTACCCCGCGGCCGCCGTAACGGTCAGGCTGGTCGCGCTGAGTGCACGCGCCGGGCCGCGGTGCCCAGCCAGCCGCGCGGCCAGCGAGGCGCCCTGCAGCGCCACGCCCGCGACGTTCAGCACTCCGTGGAACAACCCGACCCGGCGATCCTCGCCGTCGCTCACGGTCCAGTCGGTGACTCCGGTCGCGACCGTGGCCACCGCAGCCAGCAAGCCGGCCGCACTCAGCGTCCCGGCCGGGTCCATCCGGCTGCCCGCTATCGGGACGTCCTTGCCCAGCAGGTCGAGTACGACGGTGCTTGACCACAGACCGATCGGTAGGTCGCTGAGCGCCGGGTGCAGGGCGTGTCCGGCCCACCGGCCGCCGTGCATGAGCTCGACAGCCAGGTTGTCCCGATAGCGGTCGTACAGCGGCTGCACCACACCGGACACGGCGTCGTTGAGAGCGTGCAGCCACTGCCATCGCCCCACGGCCGTGAACAGCTCCTGGTGCCAGGTGGTCAGCCGAGATGCCGCTCCGGCTGTCGTGGCACCGAACTGCCGATCGGTGCTCGACATCTCAGGCTCCCTATGTGCTATCGCGACCAGGGGCATGGTCTCATCCCCAGACCGCAGGTCGCCACCGCCCAAGTCATGACGGCTGGCTTGCGCGTCCTCACCCCGGTGACCGGCAGGGCCGCGACGAGCAGCCGCACGCCGCTCAGGTGCCTACGGTGTGTATCCGCAAGCCCATGGCATACAAGGCATCCTCCACCCGAAGCCGCTCCAGGTCCCGGGTCATCCCCATCGGAAGCGTGGCGAGGTCGTGCTCGACGTCCAAGGCTCGGCACAGCGCGACCAGCACGTCGTCGTAGGCCATCTGGGTCCCATGCTGCCGCGCCCACGGCGCCCCGTGCGGCAGCTCGGCGAGCTTCCGTGACAACCTGCGGAGGTCGTCGACGAGCTGCCCGGTCTGCGGGCTGACCCGGTTCCGCTGCGCCCGACGGTCACGCCGGTCCTCGACGAGTCGACCCGTCGCACGCCACAGCCGAGGGCCGAACAACGGAACCAGAATCACGATGGCGACCAGGACACAGAGCAGCACGGTTTCGCCGACGCCGCCCCCGCTGCTGGGCATGGCCCACGGTAAGCCCACCTTCTGGGGACGACAAGCGGATCTGCGGGATCAGCCGTGCTGACTCGCGGCTTCGGCCCGCACCGCCGGCGTACGCAGCTGCAGATGTGGCCGCCGCCTGACGTGGGCCTCCACCCGGATGCCGCTCTGCACGGCAAGCCGAGCACCGATGGCCGCAGCGGCGACGACGCAGCACAACCCTCCGAGGATGATGCCGGAGCGGGCCCCGTAGTTCTCCGAAAGCCAGCCGATGATCGGAGCGCCGATCGGGGCGCCGCCCATGAAGAAGAGCAGGTACAGCGCCATCACCCGGCCGCGCATCGTGGCGTCGGTCCCGAGCTGTACCGAGGAGTTCGCCGCGATGACGAACGTCAGGGCGGCCGCCCCGGTCGGAACGAGCAGGATCGCGAAACTGGCGAAGGTCGGCATCACCCCGGCGATCATTTCCAGTACGCCGAAGCCCAGCGCCGCGCCGATCAACAGCCGAAGCCGAGGCCGCTCCCGGCGGCGGGTGGACAGCAGTGCTCCGGCCAGCGAGCCGAGCGCGATGCAGCTGCCCAGCAGCCCGAACGCGGCGGCATCCAGCTCGAAGACTTCCCGCGCCATCAGCGCGGTGGTCAGCTGGAAGTTCATGCCGAACGTACCGACGATGAACACGAGGAGCATCGGGAGTAGCAGGTCAGGTCGGACGCGGACGTAGTGCAGGGCTTCGCGCAACTGACCCTTGCCGCGGGCCACCCGCTCTGATTTGAACAACTCAGCCGGGTGCATCCGGGCCAACGCAACCAGCGTGAACGCGAAGCTGGCCGCGTTGAGCAGGAACACTGGCGCGGTACTGAACGCGGCGATCAGCAGGCCGGCGATGCCGGGGCCGACGAGGCGGGCGGCGTTGAACGTCGAGGAGTTCAGGCCGACGGCGTTCGGCAACCGCTCCGGGCCGACGAGTTCGGAGACGAACGCCTGTCGGATCGGGGTGTCCAGCGCCGTGGCGATGCCGAGCCCGGTGGCCAGTACGTAGACGTGCCACAGCGCGACGACGTTGGCCAGGTCGAGTACGCCGAGGAAGAGCGCCAGCACCCCCATCGAGGCCTGAGTGGCGAAGAGCAGCTTCCGCTTGTCGTAGCGGTCGGCGAGCATTCCGCCGTACATGCCGAAGAGGAGGATCGGGCCGAACTGCAGGGCGGTGACCACGCCGAGCGCGACGCCGCTGTTGTTCGACAACTCGAGGACCAGCCAGTCCTGGGCGACCCGCTGCATCCAGGTGCCGGTGTTCGAGATGAGACTGCCGGTGGCGAACAGCCGGTAGTTACGGACCCGCAGCGAAGCGAACATGCTGCCCGGTCTGGTCGGACGTTCTGGGCTCACAAGCGCACGAGGCGACCGATGACCTCACTCGCCGCCTTGAGGATGTCCCGCTCCTCTGGAGTCAGCTCGGCCAACCGCTGCGACAGCCACGCCTCGCGCATCCGGATCTCCGCCAGGAGAAATTCCTCGGCAGCGGGCGTGAGGCTGACGATGACCTGTCGGCCGTCGGTCGGGTGCGGGGTACGCAGGACGAAGCCGCGCTCCTCGAGCGCGCAGACCACCCGGGTCATCGAGGGTGGTTGCACTCTTTCGTGCGCAGCCAGCTCGCCCGGGGTCATCGGCCCCTTGGCGTGCAGCGTGGACAGCGCGGCCAGATGCGTAAGCGTCATCGACGTGTCGGCGCGTTGCGAGCGCAACCGCCGGGACAACCGCATCACCGCCAAGCGCAGGTCGTGCGCCAGGGCGGGAGGAGTTGCTGTCTTCACCGCCGGCACGGTCGTTAGCTTACCTCACGATCTCGCACCGTGCCATCACCTGAAGGTGCCGGGTCAGCCCACTCCGAACAGCGTGCTCAACGGGTCGATCGCGAAGTAGACGACGAACAGCGCCGAGCTGATCCAGAGCAGCGGGTGGATGTCCTTGGCGCGACCGGATGCTGCCCGCAGGACCACCCAGGAGATGAAGCCGGCGCCGATCCCATTGGCGATGGAGAACGTGAACGGCATGACGGCGATCGTCAGGAATGCGGGCAGCGCCACCGAGAAATCGGCCAGGTCGATGTGCCGGATCTGGCTGACCATCAAGGCCCCGACGACGACGAGCGCCGCCGTGGCGGCCTCGAACGGCACGATTTCGACCAACGGCGTGAAGAACAGCGCGACCAGGAACAGCGCTCCCGTCACGACGCTGGCCAGACCCGTGCGGGCGCCGTCTCCGACGCCGGCCGCCGATTCGACGTAGGTCGTGTTGGAAGACGAACTGGCTGCGCCGCCGGCCGCTGCTGCGAGCGAGTCGACGAAGAGCACGCGCTGGATCCCCGGCAGTTCCCCGTTCTTGTCCAGCAGGTTGCCCTCGGCGCCGACCGCGACGACGGTTCCCATCGTGTCGAAGAAGTCGGTCAGCAGCAGCGTGAAGACGAGCAGCATTGCCGTTACGACGGCCACCCGGTCGAAGCCGCCGAACAGCGAGAAGTTGCCGAGCAGAGCCAGGTCCGGGATTCGCACGACGTCGTCGGGCACCTGCGGCGTGTTGAGCTGCCAGCCGAAGCGGGTCACCACGCCGTTCTCATCGGTTACCGCCGGGCCGATGTCGGCGATCGCCTCCACGACTATCGCGATCACGGTGGTGACCACGATGCCGATGAGGATCGCGCCCCTGATCCTCCTGGCGACCAGCACGCCCATGAGCAGCAGACCGGCGCAGAAGATGAGCAGCGGCCAGCCCTGGAGCAGGCCGCCGTACCCCAACTGCACCGGGACCGGGCCGGCATCGCTGCGCCGTGCGAAGCCGGCGTCGACCAGACCGATGAACGCCAGGAACAGCCCGATCCCCACGCCGATCGCGGCCTTGAGCTGGTTGGGGATGGCATGCATGATCGCCGTGCGCAGGCCGGTCAGCACGAGGAGCGTGATGATCAGGCCCTCGATCACGACCAAACCCATGGCATCGGGCCACGACATCTGGCTGGCGATGCCGAATGCGACGAGCGCGTTGAGCCCGAGGCCGGTCGCGATCGCGAAGGGGTACTTGCCGATCACACCCATCAGGATCGTCATGACGGCGGCGACGAGGGCGGTGACCGCTGCCACCGCGGGGATCCCCAGCACCAGCCCGTCGGCGTCCGGCGTCGTCCCGATGATGAACGGGTTGAGTACGACGATGTAGGCCATCGTCATGAACGTGACGACGCCGCCGCGCACCTCTCGGGCCACCGTCGAGCCGCGGTGGCTGATCTCGAAGTAACGGTCCAGCCCGTTCCGGGGTGGGGCCGGGACGGGCGCCCGTGCCTGCTGTGCTGGGCTGGAAGTACCTGGATAGTGCGGAAAGGTCATGGCCGCCTCACAGGAGCACGCTCAGGCTGACTGCTACAGCGTGCCAGAGCAGGCGTCGACGTCGCCGCTGCGACACCCGTCCGTATCCTGAGCGCCATGCCCCGGCCGCTGCGGCCCGCCCCCGAGCCGCTCGACGTGAACGCGACGACGGTCATCGTGGCTGGTACGGCTGCGTGGTTCACCGCCTTTGTGGTGCTGCTGTTCTTTGCCGGCCGCCTTGCCGATGCCGGCCAGCTCGTGTGGATGTGGACCGCGCTGGCCGGTTGGGTGCTCGGACTGCTCGGTCTCTGGATCGCCGTCCGTCAGCAACGCCGCCGCCGCTAGCGCTGGTCGGATCCACAACGGGCGCGTCGGAGCTGGCAGGCTTGCACCGTGGCGGCCAAGAACAGCGCCGGATTGTTGCTGTTCCGGCGGACCGGCGCGACGGTCGAGGTGCTGCTCGCCCACATGGGTGGGCCCTTCTGGCAACGGCGTGACGCTGGCGCCTGGACCCTTCCCAAGGGTGAGTACGAGCCGGACGAAGCGCCGCTGGCCGCGGCGGGCCGTGAGTTCGCCGAGGAGCTCGGCGTCCCGGTGCCGGTGGGGGACTTCCTCGAACTCGGGTTGGTCAGGCAGGCCGCCGGAAAACAGGTCACGGCTTGGGCGCTGGAGGGTGACCTCCACCCGGCGGACGTCGTACCCGGCGTCTTCGAGATGGAGTGGCCGAAGGGGTCGGGCCGCATCAGCGAGTTCCCGGAGGTCGACCGCGTCGAGTGGTTCGCTCTTGCCGATGCCCGGGGCAGACTCGTGGCCGCCCAGCAGGAGTTCCTCGACCGCCTCGGCACACTGCTCGATCACGGTGCCTGACTGCGTCAGCCGGTTGAGTCCTCGGCGGCCAGGAGCGCGGCATCGTCCAAGCGGGCGAACGCCTCGGCAAGAGCAGCGCGCAGCTGCCACCCGCGGTGCCGCCAGGCGAGCGCACGACCGAGCGCAGCGGCGCCGGCCGCTTGGCTCACGTGGTCGGTGTCCCCGTCCGGCCACCAGTCGACCCGCTGGTCGCCGACCGTCAGTTCCTGGTGGACGGCGACCCGGCCGGGCAACTCGGCCAAGCCCAGCCGTCGAGCCGCCGTTGCGGCGCCGGGAAGCTGACGCCATGGGGACTCCCGGTCGGGTCGCGAGGTCACCCGGCCGCTGACGAGCTCCGAGGCCAACGGCACCTCGAGCAGATCGGCGACGGCAGCTGGTGCCTGTCCCGATGGAACCGCTGCCCGGTCCAGCAGCGGCAGGAGGTACGGCGCATCGAGCACGACGGCCGCATCACGGCCCACCACCGCACCGACAACCGTTCGCACTCCGTCGGGCGGCCGCACCTGGACGCCGTCCAGCGCCGCCGCTACCCGGCCGTAGATCCCGTCGAGCACGGCACTGGAAACCGCCCGCCGCGGATCACCCAGTCGAGCCAGCAGATCCAACGCCGACTCGGGTGCTGAAAGCACGTCGTCCACTGTGGACGGACAATCGAGGACGTCCGGAGTGTCGCCAGGCGCCTCGTCGTACAGGCCATTGAGTTCGACAGAACCGTTGCGCCGCAAGCGATCCGGGCGTCGACTGCCCAGGACCGGGTGCGTGGACAGCCACCACGTGGTGTACGACGGCACGCTGACCGGCTCCGGCTGCCCACCCTGAATCAGCAGCGGGTCGAACACGTCTCGCGGCAGGCCGTCCAGGAGGCGCAAGGCGGCCGGCCACCGGTCGGCTCGCACCCGTTCCAGGTCCCGGACCGCGACCACCCGGTCCAGGACCGGCGGCATGCTCGTCGGCGGCAGCCGGTCGATGACCGCGTCGTACCACTCGTCGACGGCGTCCAGGTCGAGGTCGGCGCCCACGTCGGCATCCTCGGCGCGAAGCACGGCGAACGTGGACAGCACTCCGACGGCCTCGAGGGTCTCCGACCCCCAGCGGCGTTCGGCTCCGGCGTCGACGACACCGAGCGAGCCTTGGGCCAGTACGTCGGCGAGCGGCGAGCTGCCCAGCATCAGCTCAGCGGCGGCACTCCAGCCGCCCTCGGCGTCGGGTAGCGCCAGTTCCGCCAACCAAGGAAAGTCCTGAACGCTCACCCCCGCAGCGCGGACCAACGCGATGACCGCGGTGACGATCGGCTCCGGGTCCTCCTCGTCCAGGGACTGCTCGACCGCTGCCCGCACGTCGGGGTCAAGCAGCACCGCGAGGGCGGTGGCCGGGCGGGCACCCAACCGTTCCAGGAGTGGGTGAACCGCCGCTGGGTCGACCAGCCGCAGTCCGAGACCGGTCAGTTCGCCGGCCGGCAGCGCTCGGTCCGGCAACAGGAGTCCGCGGGCGCCATACGCCGTTCGGCCGTCGGCGAGGGGGACCGGGAGGGCGGCCAGCGCCTCGGCGTCGTCGAGGGTGCCGAGGTCGGCCAGCGCCGCATAGACGACCGCCCACCATCCAGCAGGTCTGTCCACAGTGGACAGCATTCCGACAACGTCCGCGACGGACAGCCGCTGCACACCCAACGAGTCGAGCACGGGACGGTCGCGACGGGCCGACCACGAGGCGGGCAGCAGACCCGGGACGACGTCGACGAGGGCATCGACGAGACCCTCGGACACCGGGTCGAACGCGGCCGCGCGCTCCGGGCGGACCTGGGCACCGACAGCGGTGGGCAGCCAGTCCGTCGTACGCAACTCCGCCAGGGCTGTCAGACAGAGGGCGGCGTCCAGCTCGGCTCCGGCGAAACCGGTTCGCGGGACGAGCGCCAGGACCGCCGGGTCGGGATCGAGGCGTTGGAGCAGCAGCGCGTACGCCGACGCGGCACGGGCGACCAGGTAGTCGGTCAACGGTCCCGGTGCGACGTGCCGGCGGTCGGGCGCCAGCGGAAATGTGGCGATCAGCCGGACGGGTAGGGACAGCGGCTCGTCGCTCGGCGTCGGGGCGTGCAGCACCTGCCGGCCGGGTAGCGGCGCCACCACCCCGTCGTCCACCGGTACCGCCCAGGACACCGACCAAGCGGTGCGCTCGCGCTCCTCCACCGGGCGCCCGGCCAGCAGGTCGGCGGGCAGCGACCCGGAGGCCGTCGATAGCGCCCACCGCTGATGGCCGACGCCGTCGCTCAGCTCGACCTCGTCGGGCCCGACGTCGGTTCGGGTGAGCAGGCGGCCCTCCACGTCGACCTCGGCCAGGCCGGGCAGGGACAGCAGCAGCTCCGCAGTCAGGTCGTCGAGCTGACGGCGTACCACCTCCTCGGCGCCGGAACGCAGCGGCAGCCGCACCTCAGTGGTGTATCCCGCCGGCGGATCGCCGGCGCAGTCGAAGGGCAGCCGGAGCGCCGGCACCGCGCCCCCGCGACGGGCCAGCTCCCCGGTCAACTCCGGGACCGCGGACACGATCGAGCGAGTGCGGTCTGCGCTGAACTCGACGCAGCCGGTGGTCGAGATCACCCGAGGGCAGTCGCTCACCGCGAGAACGGCGGCGAAGCCGACACCGAAACGGCCGACCGTCGGCTCGGCGCGCTTCGCCGAGGCACGCAACGTCGCCAGCGCCTGGACGCCATCGGCATCCAGCGGCGCACCGGTGTTGGCGGCCCGGAGTTCTGCGTCCACCAGGTGCAGCCGAAGCCGACCGGGACGCCCTGCTCGGGCGGCGGCGTCGACGGCGTTCTGCGCGAGTTCGACGATCAGCCGATCCCGGTAGCCGCCGAGGACGAGATCCTCCTCGGCGTTGGCGTCCTCGCGGAATCGCGGTGGCGAGGCGGTCCAGGCGGCGAGCACCCGGCGGCGGATCGCCGCCGCCCCGAAGACGTCTTCGGACACCGGCGTGCTCAGGTCTCCGGGAGTCGGTCCGGGTCGAGTGGCTCCAGAACGTCGTAGTCCTGGGTGTCGTAGGAGACCGCAGTGAGCGGTTCTAGGTCCGGCTCGTTCGCGGCCTCGGAATGGGCGCCGCACCCGTACCCGACAGCCACTGCCCGGCCGTCACTGGGGGAGTACTCGTTGCCACAGACGCCGAGCATCGCCCGCAGCGACCCTTCCAGCGGAAGGTAGAAGCCGCAGCTGCCGCACGGCCCGGGCGCCTGCCGGGCCATCGGATCGTCCGGGCCGGTCGAGCCGTCGTTCCAGCGCTCGGCGGCATCGGTCCGGCCCAGGCGGGACATCACCCGGACCCGGCCGAGGCCGAGTTCGTAAGCGATCTCGTCCAGCGCCGAGTCACCGCTGGCGCCGTACGCCGGAACGAGCCGCTCGTCGTCCGGTGCGGTCGGCAGCAGGTCGCCGACCCCCAGGTCGCCGGGCTGCAGCCGTTCACTCCACGGCACCCAAGGCGGGGGCAGCAGCGCACCGTCGCCGGGTTGGAGTACCACCTCGTCGACGGTGATCCGCGGATCGTCGTACAGGCGGGCCACCGACACCGACCAGCACCATCCGGTATACGCCGGCGCGGTGCAATCGAAGGAATGCACGGCCACCGCCACCGACGGATCCTGCTGGGCCAGCCCGACGCAGCCGCGGTGGGCACCGACCTGAGCTGGCGAGGAGTCCTCCACGGCAGCGCGCCGGGCCAGTTCAACAGCCCCGGCGAGGACGGGATCGGGCGCCAGGACAGGCCGCTGCTCGGTCACGGTCGCGTCCACCTCATCATCCTCCCTCATCGCGGCCGCGCACCGGTCACTGCGCCACCCGGCCGCGGCAGCGGGTGTGGCGAGCTCCCGACAACCGTCGGTGCCGTGAGGCAGGATGTTGGCGTGAATCCGCCCGGTTCCGCCGGCCCCAGCGGCGCGCGGTCCCTCGGGCCGGAGGCAACCCAACCGCAACCGGGACTGCCGGCAGGCAGGCCACCGCCGCCGGGCGGTTCGGCGCAGGGCCGCCGGGCGGTGCGCCGGCCCCGCCCGCAAACCGACACCATGCTCCCCTCCAAGATCACCGTGACCCGGGTCGCCGCCATCCGGACCCGGCAGCTGACGTCCGCCGCCGTACGCCGGGTCAACGCCGCCAGTCGCGCGGACGGGGCCGGTGACTCCGGCCTCACCGGGCTGATCTGGACGCACGCGCTGAACGTTGCCGGCGACGCCCTGATCGCGGTCTCGCTGGCCGGCACGCTGTTCTTCGCGGCGGCCGCCGGCGAGCAACGCTCGAACGTCGCGCTCTACCTGCTGGTGACCATGGCGCCGTTCGCGGTCGTCGCCCCGATCATCGGCCCTGCGCTGGACCGGCTGCAGCGCGGTCGCCGCTGGGCGTTGGCCGCGACGATGGGGGGCCGTGCGGTCCTCGCCTGGATCATGGCCTCCAACTACGACAACTTCGCGTTGTATCCGGCCGCGTTCGGTGCGCTGGTGCTGTCCAAGTCGTACGGCGTACTGCGGGGTGCCGTCGTGCCGCGGGTGCTGCCCGGCGACATGACGCTGGTGACGGCGAACGCGAGGCTGTCGATCTTCGGAATCATCACCGGCGGGGTGTTCGCCGGCATCGGAGCCGGCGTTGCCGCGCTGTTGGGGTTCAGCTGGGAACTTGGACTCACCGTGGTCGTGTTCACAGCCGCCGGAATCGTCGCGCTGCGGCTGCCCACGCACGTGGACCACTCCGAAGGCGAGCTGCCCGCTTCGGTGTTGATCCCCGGGCCGACCGGTGTGCTGACCGGACGGGGGCGGCGCTCGCTGGGTATCCGCGTCGTCACCGCGCTGCGTGGGGTGGCCACGCTGCGGGGACTGACCGGCTTCCTGACGATCTTCTCTCCGTTCTTCATGCAGGGCACGATCGGCGGCGTCGAAGGCACCCTCGCGCTCGGCGCGATCGCCGGCGCGGCCGGTCTGGGTAGCTTCACCGGTACCGCCATCGGGGCCCGGGCACGGGTGAGCAACCCGGACGTCGTCGTACTCGTGATGACCGGGATCGCCGCGGTGGCGTGCCTGATCGCCGCGTTCGCGTTCTCCCTCGGGACGATGGTCGCGGTCGCGCTGGCCGCCGGGGTCACCAACGCGCTCGGCAAGCACGGACTGGATGCGATCATCCAACGCGACGTCCCGGAGTCACTGCGCTCCTCGGCATTCGCGCGCTCGGAGACGCTCCTGCAGATCACCTGGGTGTTCGGTGGGGCGGTGGCCATCTCGCTGCCGCTGATCGGCTGGATTGCGTTCACCGTTGCGGCCGCGTTGATCGTCACTGCCACCACGCTCAACGTGATCAGCAGCCGCAAGCGGCGCGGAAAGGTTCCGGCACCCCCCGGCCACGTCGCGTGAGCCCGCCTACGCCACGCCTGCGGCGTCCCGTCCCTCCCACTTTGCCTGTGCGGTGGCCCCGCAAAGTGGACATATCGGCAGCTGCAGCGGCCAGCCGACAGGCAAAGTGGGCAGCGGTGGCCGTTATGGCCGCGCTGGTTGGCGGCTGCTCGGCCGCGCCGCCGACGGTGACGGTGACGGTGGGCGCGCAGAGCCGGGAACTCGCACCGACGCAGCTCTGCCTCGACGGCGAGCCGCAGCTCTACCCCGAGGCTGACCGGCCACCCGTGCTCCGCGTCGGTCCGGGTGAGCCGATCAGGATCGAAGTGTCCGAGGAGCTGTCCGAATCGGGCTGGCAGATCCAGATCTTCGACGACGAGCTGGCGGAGCAGATCGGTCAGGTCCCGGTGGGCAACCTGACGGTCTTCGACGAACTCACGACATCCGACGCGAGGCCCCCGGCGTACTTCCTGATCGTGGTGCAGGACGCCGGGTCAGACTGCGAAGGACTGTCCGGCGCCTGGCCGATCGGCCTGCTCAGGGAGCGCTGAACTTCATGAGCCGGCGGGACAGTCGGCTCACGCCTCCAGGTCGCCGGCGACCGCCCGCAGCACGGCGGCCACCTTTCGAGCATCCTGCCGATCCGGATAACGACCACGGCGCAACGTGTTGGAGACGCCGTCGAGCAGCTTGATGACGTCCTCGACGATGACGACCATGTCGTCGGCGTCCTTGCGCTGCGCTGCGGCCGTCGCCTGCACAACGGAGGGCAACGCGTCGAGCACCCGCACCGACAGCGCCTGCTCGCCGCGACGGCCTTCGGCGACCCCGAACTCGACCCGCTGACCCGGCTTGAGCTCGGTCGTTCCAGCGGGCAGCGCGTCACGGTGCACGAACACGTCGCCACCGTCCTCACGGGACAGGAAGCCGAAGCCCTTCTCCGCACTGAACCACTTGACCTTGCCGCTGGGCACAGGAGTTGTCCTCACATAGGGGTACGCCACGAACAAGGCACCATCGCGCACGCGCGAGGTGCCTCTTGTCCATTTTAGTCCTTATTGGCCGCGGTCCCCACTGGAAAGCTGGCGGGGACCTCCAGGGCGTCATTCATGGAACCGGATCGGAACTCGCGCACTTGCACGGTGTCGAACCCGGCCAGCAGATTCGCCCGGGCCCTCAGTACGCCGACCAGCTCAGCGCCGACCTCGATCCGAGCCGTCCCCTGCCCGAGGTCGCGCACCCGTAGGTCGCCCACCCGATGACCATCGGTGGTCAAGGCGGTTCGCAGCGTCGCCTCTGCTCGCTCGACGCGGGCCAGTCGCTGCGACGTGATCTGCAACCCGTACGCGATCCGGCTGGACAGGCACGCAGCGGCCGGCTTGTCCCACGTACGCAGACCCCATTCGCGTGAGGTTTCCCGAATCTGCCGCTTGGTCAGGCCGGCGTCTCGCAGCGGTGCCCGCGCCCCGCGCTCGGCCGCCGCCCGGATGCCCGGCCGGAACCCGGCGATGGCGTCGTCGGCGTTCGTGCCGGTGAGGACGACAGCACCCAGCGGCGCGGCGATCGGCGCGAGGGTGTCGAGCAGTTCGGCCTTGCAGAAGTAGCAGCGATCGCCGCCGTTGGCCCGGTATCCCGCTCGGCTCATCTCCTCCGTCCGCGGCGTGAGATGGCGTACGCCGAGGCTGTGGGCAAACTCGCGGGCATGCTCGAGTTCGGTCGCCGGCAGGCTCGGCGAGACCGCGGTTGCCGCCGTGACGCGGTCCACGCCCAGTGTCCGGGCGGCGGCAGCGAGGAGGAATGCCGAGTCCGCACCGCCGGAGAATGCCACCAGCACGGCATCGAGCCCGCCGAGGTCTTCGATCAGGGCGGCGACCCGCCGTTGCCGAGCACCGTCAGCCACGGCCGCCAGGGTACGTGCACCCGATCCACTGCTGCGACGACTGTTTTCGCCGTGATAGCACGTTGCGAAAAGATCCGGTCATGACCGGTGCCGATTCTCGAGCCGTCCTCGAGGCCGCCGCGGAGGCTATCGGGGCCCGCTCCCTGCGGCCGGTCGGGGCACCCCTTCGGGGCAGCCAACGCACGGTCGTGATCCGAGCCGCGGTGGACGGTGGCCCGGGAACAGTTGTGGTCAAGGCGTTCGCTCCGAACCGGGCCGGTGAGGGCTGGGTTCGGGAGGCCGCTGCGTTGGCGGTGTTGCGCGGGCGCGGCGCCAGGGCGGCGGACCTGCTCGGGGTCGGCAGCGAGCCGCCGTTCGTCGTCACCGCCGACCTCGGCGACGGACCGAACCTGGCCGATGCGCTCCTCGGCGCGGATCCAGAGGCGGCGGCCGAAGCGCTCGGTGATTGGGCGGAAGCGCTGGCCACCGTCCACCGCAGCACCGTCGCCTCAGCTCCGGCGTACGCCGACGCACTGGCCGTTCACGCGGGAGATCTGCCGGTCGACGTGGAGACGACGTCGAACCTGCTCGACACGGCCGCGGCGACGCTGCAGCGGTTGCTCCCGGAACTCGGCGTGCGGCCCAGCCCGGTGGCGTTGCACGAGCTGCGTGA
This sequence comes from Geodermatophilaceae bacterium, assembly GCA_013812145.1. Lineage (GTDB taxonomy): Bacteria > Actinomycetota > Actinomycetes > Mycobacteriales > Geodermatophilaceae > JACCTY01. Next base: position 30,840 of record JACCTY010000026.1, read on the forward strand.
GGCAGGGGCGATGCTCGGCGCCGATGCCACTGCCCTCTCACCCACCGACGCCTGTCCGGACAACAACGTCCGCACCAGCAAAGGCCTGGTACTGCTGGACTTCGAGGGTGCCGAGGTCCGCCACGTCGCGTGGGACGTGGCCTACCTGCGGGTGCCGTGGCCGTCGTGCTGGTGTTCCTGGCGGTTGCCGGCCGACGTCGCCGATCCGGCCCTGGCGCGGTGGCGGGCCGGCGCGCGGGCGGCGTTCCCGGTTGTGGACTCAGCTGTCTTCGATGCGGCGCTGGACGTCGCGTCCACGGCGTGGGCGCTGCTGTCGGTCAGCTGGTTCCTCGACCGGGCGCTCGGCGCCGACCCGCCACCGGAGGACCCGCGCCTGCACGGGCTGGTGCCGTCACGGCGAGCGATGATCCAGCACCGCCTCGACGGTGCCGTCCGGCGCGACACCCCGAAGCTTCCGGCGCTGACCCGGCTCGCGGACGAGGCACTCGGGGCTACTCGGGCCGCGTGGGGCGACACGCCGCTTGCTCTTGCCCCGGCGTTTCGCAGTCAGCCCCACTCGGCGGTTACCCCCCCGGCGTCGTCGTAGCCGACGAGCTGGCTGTCCGGCGAATGTGCTGGCACGAACCCGACGGCCACCTTCCAGCCCGAGCCGTCGAGGGAGTACACGGGTAGGTCGACCTCGGGCGCCCCGGCCTCGGATCGATGTGTGACGCGGACCGTCTCAGCCGGGACGAAGCCCCCGACGAAGACCTCGGCCGCCATTTCCGCCCAGATCAGCGTCGATAGCGGCGGCTCGGTGGCAGCGGGCGCGCCGTGGCCCTGCGTGCCCCACCGCCGGCCGGCCCCCTCCCGCCAGTCGAGGTGGAGGCCGATGTCGTCACCGGAACCGTCCACCGCCAGTCGGTACTGGAACCCCGACCGCTCGCCGCTGACCACCTCCCGCGCCGAGGCGTGCGGGTAGATCGATGCACGGACTCGGTAGGTCAACGACGTGCCGTCGGTTCCGGTCAGTCGCAGTTGCTCGCCGGCGATGCTCCATCGGACCGCGGCGCCGGCCAACCCTCCCAGCGCATCGTCGATCTCGCCGCCGGGTTGCGCACTGCAGTCCATGTCCGTCGTGAAGATCTCGCTGAGAACGAGGCTGTTGTCGCTGACGTCCGCAGTGCCACCCAATTCATTGCAGGCGAGCGCGGAGAAGCCGCCCTCGCCGTCGAAGCGGAGCACCGCGTCGAGTTCGGGCGTCACCTGCGTGGTCGCACCGGCCACCGTCATCTCGACCAGCTGCCACTCGGTTCGATCCAGAGTCGGCCCGGCTGCCGCCGGCGCATCGGCCGGAGCGACTGCGGGGGAGTCGTCCGAGCACAGCCGCCGAGGGCGAGGGCGATGGCGACAACTGCCGGTAGTACGGCGGACGGACGCACGGCACTTCGACGCAGACGGGGCCGGGCCGGTTCCACCGAGCTACCCGGAGCTCAGATTCTGCGGACAGACGGTCACCGGGTACGGGCGGGTAACCGAAACAGTGTCCGCACCGTGCGCCCGCCCCACCTCGACGTACCGGCCGGCTATGAGATTCCAACAGACGATCGACGGCATCTTCGGGTCAACGGTCCAGTAGGACTCGACGCCCGCGTCGGCGTACACCGAGTGTTTCAAGACGAGGTCCTTGCGGCGGGTGCTCGGCGACAGCACCTCGACGGCGAGCAGCGGCGCAATCACGATGTTCGTCTCCCCGACTGCGTCCCGTCGCACGACGACGACATCCGGCTGGACCGACGTGGTCTTGTCCGGCCGGAAGTCAATGGGCGACACCAGGACCTCCAGCTCCGGTGGGCAGGCGAGGTCCAACTGGACGAGCAGCCGCACGACCACCCTTTGATGCCGCGGCACCGGGGCCGGACTCACGACGAGGATCCCGTCGATGAGCTCGTACTGCAGCCCGTCGTCCGGGAGCAGGTCGATGTCGTCGACCGTCCAGTCCCCCTCACGCGGCATCACGGTCACGACAGACATGGTGCTCCCTCCGCTGAGACATGTCAGCAGCGTGCCCGAGTCCTCCGGTCGCCTGCTCCGGCTATCCACAGGACAGCCGGACGCCGAGAACCTCGGGCAACTGCCCCTCGCCACGCTCGACAATCGCCTCCAGCCGGGTCCCGGGGTGCAGCATCGCGCCCAGCAGAGACTCCAGCTGCAGGTGGTGTACGCCAACGCGGTGACGGACCGCGGTACCGGTGAACGCCGTGCGCGGCTGCCAGCCCTGCGCCCGATATCCTCGGTGCAGCCGCAGTGCGTCGTCCTGCCGCTCCACAAAGGGCCCGACGAAGCACGGGTGCACGCCGACATAGACGAAGACGCCTCCCGACGCGAGCACCCGGAGGCCCTCTGCGACCAGCCGGTCGAACCGGTCCAGGTCGGTATGGGTGAGCATCGAGTAGACGAGCACAAACGAGCCGTCCGGGAACGGCAGGGTGCGGGCATCCGCACGCAGGACGGGCAGCCGGGAGCACGCCAGGCGCAGCTGATCGGCGCTGTAGTCAACGCCCAGCACGGCGTAGCCGCGGCGTCGCACCACGTCGGCGTGCAACCCCGTGCCGCAGCCAAGGTCGAGCGCCGGCCCCGAGCCGGCCGGCAGCAACTCCTCGAGCGCGACTCGTGCGGCAGCGACGGCACCGGCGGTCTGCGCCCAGGCGTCATACCAGTCGGCGTGGCCGTCGTACCGAGCCGATGCGGTCGGGAGGTCAGTCGCACCCACCGCCTCAGCGTCCCTCATCGCAGCCAGGGAATACTTGCCGGGTGACTGAGCGCAAACCCTGGGGCATGAGTGTCGAGACCTGGGTCGACCGGCAGATCAGGGAAGCGCAGGAGCGCGGCGAGTTCGACAACCTTCCCGGTGCCGGCAAGCCGATTCCGGGCAAGGGCCAGCCTGATGACGAGTTGTGGTGGCTCAAGCAGTACATGGCCCGCGAGAAACTGACCATGGCGCTGCCGACCTCGCTGCAGATCCGCAAGGAGGTCGAGGACATCCTGACCCGCGTCGCCAAGGAGCGACGGGAACCCGCGGTACGCCGCATCGTCGCCGAGCTGAACGACCGCATCCGCGCCGAGATCCGCACGCCGAGCGCAGGACCGCCGCTGCGGCTCGCGCCGATGGACGTCGACGCTGTCGTCGAGGCATGGCGCGAGCGGCGCAAGCAGTAGGCAGCGATACGTTCGACAGGTGCTCGACGCCGTCGCCAACACGCTCATCGGCGCCGCGCTGGTTCTCGCCGCGGCCACCGGCCTGCTGTCCTACCTGCGTCGACCCACCCCGCGCTGGCTCACTGCGGCCGGCGTCGTTGTTGCTGCTGTCGTCCTGTTGCAAGCCGTCATCGCGGGCGTGCTGCTCGTCGGCGGCGAGACCCCAGCAGAACAGGGCACGTTCATCGGCTATCTGTTCTTCAGCGTGTTCGTTCTCCCGGCGGCGATCGCATGGGCGCGGGCTGAGCCGGGGCGGTGGGGCAACGGCGTGCTCGCCGTCGGCTGCCTCACGCTCAGCGTCATGATCGTCAGGATGGTCCAGCTCTGGGACATGACCGGTGGCTGAACCCACGAACACCGGCTTCGGCCGGCTGCTTGTCGCGGTGTACGCGACGTTCGCGCTCGCCGCGACCGCCCGCGCCGGCGTACAGCTCGCGACCCGGTTCGGCGAGGCGCCGCTGGCCTATCTGCTTTCGGCGCTGTCCGCAGTCGTCTACGTCGTAGCGACGGTCGCGCTGGCCCGCAGCGCCCGCGGAGTGGCCACGGCCGCGGTGGCCTTCGAGCTGATCGGCGTACTCGTCATTGGAGCGTTGAGCGTGCTCGACCCGGCGGCGTTCCCCGACGAGACGGTGTGGTCTGACTACGGCCGCGGCTACCTGTTCATCCCGCTGGTGCTGCCACTGGTCGGTCTGTACTGGCTGCGCCGGACGGCCAGCTCGCGCGCATGACGTCGACTTTCGGGGTTATCGGATGCGGATTCGGCCAAATAGCGACCACATCCGCATCCGTTGTCGCCGGACCCACGCGGACCGGGCCCAAGCCCGGCCAACTAGGCGTTGCGGACGGCGGTAGCCTGCTGCAGCCCGAGTTCCTCGACGGAGACCTCGCGCATCTCCACCTTGCGGATCTTGCCGGTGACCGTCATCGGGAACTCCGAGACCAGCTTGAGGTATCGGGGCACCTTGTAGTGCGCGAGCTTCCCCGAGCAGTACTCCCGCAGCCTTTCGATGGTCAGCTCGTCGGCGCCGTCGCGGAGCTTGACCCAGACCATCAGCTCCTCCCCGTACTTCTCATCCGGTACGCCGATGACCTGGGCATCGACGATGTCCGGGTGGGTGTAGAGGAACTCCTCCACCTCGCGCGGGTAGACGTTCTCCCCACCGCGGATGACCAGGTCCTTGATCCGACCGACGATGTTGAGGTAGCCCGCCTCGTCCATCGTCGCCAGGTCGCCGGTGTGCATCCAGCGGGCCTGGTCGATGACCTCGGCGGTCTTGTCCTTCTCGTTCCAGTAGCCGAGCATCACCGAGTACCCGCGGGTGCAGAACTCCCCCGCCTCACCTCGCGGCACGGTCAGCCCGGTGGCCGGGTCGACGACCTTGACCTCCAGGTGCGGATGCACGGTCCCCACGGAGGACACCCGCCGTTCCAGGTCGTCGTCGTCGCGGGTCTGCGTGGACACCGGTGACGTTTCCGTCATGCCGTAGCAGATGGCGACCTCGGCCATCCTCATGTCGGCGATGACCCGCTTCATCACCTCGACGGGGCACGGCGAGCCGGCCATGATTCCGGTCCGAAGCGATCCAAGGTCGTACGACGCGAAATCCGCAACTCCCAGCTCGGCGATGAACATCGTCGGTACGCCGTACAGCGACGTGCACTTCTCCGCCGCTACCGCCGTGAGCGTTGCGACCGGATCGAAGGCCGGAGCGGGGATCACCATGCACGCGCCGTGGCTGGTGCAGGCCAGGTTGCCCATCACCATGCCGAAGCAGTGATAGAAGGGCACCGGGATGCACACCCGGTCCGCCTCGGAGTAGTTGACGAGCTCGCCGACCATGAAGCCGTTGTTCAGGATGTTGTGGTGGCTGAGAGTCGCGCCCTTCGGGAAGCCCGTCGTACCGGAGGTGTACTGAATGTTGATCGGGTCGTCGGCGGACAGCTCGGCTTTCGGAAGCGTTCCCGAGGCGCCCATCAGCTCGTCCCACTCCGGCGAGCCGATCAGGTAGACCGCGTGCAGGTCCGGGCAGCCGCCGCGAACCTCCTCGATCATCGCGCCGTAGTCACTGGTCTTGAACGACGCTGCGGCGACGAGCACGGAGATCCCGGCCTGTTTCAGGACGTAGCCGAGTTCGTGCGTCCGGTACGCCGGGTTGATGTTGACCAGGATCGCGCCGAGCCGGGCAGTCGCGTACTGGCAGAACACCCACTCGGCGTTGTTCGGCGACCAGATACCCACCCGGTCACCCTTGGCCACCCCGGCCTCGCGCAGACCCAGTGCGCAGGACTCGACCTCGGCGGACAGCCCGGCGTAGGTCCACCGCCGGCCGGTCGTGCACTCGACCAGTGCCTCCCGGTCGGGGTACGTCGCGACGGCGCGGTCGAAGTTCTGCCCGATCGTCTCCCCCAGCAGCGGAACGGCGGAGATGCCGGAGGCGTACGACGGCGCCGCCATGGTCAGTTGTTCTCCGCCCGGTTCGGCTTCGCGGTGGGATGTTGGTAGGTCAGTTCGCTGGTAGGTAGGGGGAACGTCGCGTCCTCCCCGAACGGCGAGAGCGCACCCTGGTTCTCCGCGAGCAGCTCGGTCAGCGGTGGACCGCCGTCCTCGCTGCCGAACCACGTCGGCTCGACCAGTTTGATCTTCCGCGTGCGTGCCCTGCTCGCCATCTGCGCCCTCCTGAGCCTCGCCGTACGGCAATGATGCCGGGCGAGCCGGACAGATGCCAGCAAGGGCGGGGGCCGCCGCCCGCCTCAGCAGTCCTTGCGCCGCAGGCCGTACAGGGTGCCGGTGCCGTCCGCGGTCACCACCAGGTCGCGTGTCCCGACCGGCAGCATCCACAGCTCCTCTCCGTCCATGCCCAGCACCGCCTTGGTCCGCCACCGGGTCGTCGACAGCATCCGGGCGTGGACTGCCACACCGCTGTCGCTCGGCAGCAGGACGACACGAGCGCCGCGCATCCGCAGCCGGGCCAACGTCCAGGGCTCATGTCGCATTGCCCCGCCCCAGGCCCTCGCCCGCAGCAGAACCCCGATCCCGATCGGCACGGCACCGGCCGTGACCAGACTGAGTACCACCAGCGCCAGTCCAACGCCGCGGAGGCGATGTGGCTCCTCGAGCAACCGGGCGGTACCCGGGTCCTCCCGGTCGTAGCGCACCTCCACCTCCTCGCCCGCTGCGTACTCCCGGCCGGAGACCACGTCCAGCGTGCCGGTGAAGGACTCACCGCCGGCGTCGTAGTCGAAGGTCACGGTCTGCGCATCGGCGGACCGGACCGTGCCGGTGGTCGCTGCCCCCTTCTCCAGCAGGCTCTGCGAGCGAGCTACCAGGAACTGTGCGACGGCGACGACCAAAGCCGCGCAGATCAGGCCGGCGCCGAGCCACCGCAGCCCCGCCGTGCGATACGAGCGCCAAGCCTGCCGGGACGTTTCGTAGTCCCACGCCACCCGTTCGCCGGCCACCTGGCAACAGTAGGACTTCGCCCCCGGGCACCGGTCCGAGCCGCCGGGTAGCGTTGTCTGGATGTCCTCGACCCGGCCGCGCAGCCTGTCCGACTGGCTGCGCACGCGCTCCGACGAGTGGCTGGCCGGCCTGCTCCGGGCCCGCCCCGACCTGGCAGTACCGGTGCCAGCGGACGTGGGCGTGTTGGCCAGCCGGATTGGCGTGCGGGTGTCGGTCGGCCGGGCACTGGAGGACCTCGACGCCTTTTCACTACAGGTGCTTGAGGGGCTGTTGCTGTCGATGGGCACCTCGTCGTACGCCGAACTGCGAGAGCTGCTCGACGCCGACGTGCCGGACGAGGTCATCCGCTCTGCGTTGAACCGCCTGCGCGACCTCGCGGTCGTGTGGGGCGAGGACGACGCGGTGCACGTCGTCGGCAGCGTGCGCGACCTCTCCTCGCCGTACCCGGCCGGGCTCGGCCGCCCGGTCGCCACACTGGTGGCCGCGCTGACCGACGCGCAGGTGGCGCCGGTGCTCGGCGCGTTGGGGCTGCCCGAACAGCGACAGCCCGGTGCGACCGACAGCATCGCCCGGGTGTACGCCGATCCCGGCCGGGTTCGCGTTCTGCTGGGCACGTGCGGTGACAGCGAACGCGCCGCCCTCGCCCAACTCGACGCCGGTCCACCGCTCGGTCAGCTCCCGGGCGCGCAACGGCCCGTCGTCGTGTCGGAGGCGACGACGCCGGTACGCCGCCTGCTCGGCCACGGGCTGCTGGTCTCCGTCGGTCCGGAGACCGTCGAACTGCCCCGTGAGGTGGGGTTGGCTCTGCGCGGGTCGCATCCGTTGGGGCCGAGTGTGCTGTCGCCGCCCCCGCTCCGATCGCAGGACGTCGGACAGTCCACTGTGGACAAGACAGCGGCAGGTCAAGTCCTGACGGTCCTGCGGCAGGTCGAACAGCTCTTGGAGATGCTCGGCATCGACGGGACGCCGGTCCTTCGCTCCGGCGGTCTCGGGATCCGCGAACTGCGCCGGCTCGCCAAGGCACTGGACCTCGACGTGCAACAGACCGCGGTGTACCTGGAGGTGTGCGGGGCGGCCGGCCTGCTCGACCACTCACCCGGCCCGGATTCGCATTGGCTGCCCACCCGGGCATTCGACGTCTGGCTGGCGCGGGCGCCGGAGCAACGGTGGGCGCAGCTCGCCTCCGCCTGGGTGGAGACGACCACCTGGCCCGGTCTGGTCGGCAAGAAAGACGACCGCGACAAGTCCATCAACGTCCTGTCTTACGACGTGAACCGGTCGTGGGCGACGACGGTACGGCGACGCGTCCTGGAGCTGCTCGCTGAACTTCCTCCGGGTTCCTCGTTGAGTGCCGATGCTGTTGTGGAGCAGCTGGCTTGGCGCTGGCCGCGTCGGGCCTTTGTCCAACGACTCGAACTCGTCGGCGCCGCGCTCGCGGAGGGCGAGCAGCTGGGCCTGCTCGGCCGGGGCGCGGTGAGCAGTGCCGGCGGCGCGGTTCTCAGCGGCGGGGACGCGGGCGCCGTACTCGCCGGGTTCCTGCCGGAGCCGGTCGACCATGTGCTGATCCAGGCCGATCTCACGGTGGTCGCACCTGGCCCGCTGGAGCCCGCTCTCGCCCGCGAGATCGCGGCCGTCGCGGACGTCGAGTCATCCGGCGGCGCGACGGTCTACCGGATCGACGAGCGGACCGTACGCCGAGCGCTGGACAGCGGCCGGACCGCAGCCGAACTGCAGGAGCTGTTCGCCACTCGATCGCGCACCTCGGTCCCCCAGGCGCTCAGCTATCTCGTCGAGGACGTCGCGCGCCGGCATGGCCGGCTCCGGGCCGGCACCGCCACGGCGTACCTGCGCTGTGACGACGAGGCGCTGATCGCCGAACTGGTGGCGGATCGGCGTACCGCCGCCCTGCGGCTGCGCCGGATCGCGCCAACGGTGCTCGCGGCCGGCGCAGCGGTGAAGACGCTGCTCGACGTGCTGCGAGGCGCCGGTTACGCACCGGTGGCCGAGGATCCGGAGGGTGCGGTCGTGCTGCACCGGCCGGACGCGAAGCGGCTGGCCGGTCGTGCGCAGCGTCCTCGCTCCGGCGCGTCGCTCCCGTCGCACGAGCAGCTGGTCGAGGCGGTCCGCAAGATCCGGGCCGGTGACCGGGCCGCCCGCAACGCCCACCGGATGCCGGTCGGCACCCGGATACCCGGCGTGACGACGGCGGCGACCCTGGAGTTGCTGCAGCTGGCGATGGCCGAGGACCGGCAGGTCTGGCTCGGCTACGTCGACGCCGACGGCTCGGCCACCCAGCGCATCGTCGATGTGGTCTCGCTCAGCGGCGGCTTCCTGCAGGCCTACGACTTAACCGCCGGCGCGCCGCGGACGTTCGCCCTGCACCGCGTCACCTCGGCCGCCCTCCTCGACCCGGCTGGCTGAGCTGCTCTGGCGTCGTCGCTACGCTGTCCGGGTGCAGATCGGGGCCGTCCTGCCCGCCGCTGAGGTCTCCGGTCCGGGGACCACGCCCGGCTGGCTCTCGGTCCGATCATTCGCAGCCGCGGCGGAGGACCGTGGTCTTGACTCGGTATGGATGTTCGACCACTTCTTTTGCCAGACGTCCAGCGGCCGACGCGAGGGCATGCACGAGGCATGGACCACTGTCTCCGCGGTTGCCGCGGTCACCTCCCGAATCCAGGTGGGCACCCTGGTGCTGTGCAGCCCGTTCCGCAACCCCGGACTCGTCGCGAAGATGGCCGCCACCGCCGAGGACATCAGTGCTGGCCGCCTTGTGCTCGGCTTGGGCGCCGGCTGGCATGATCCGGAGCTGGCCGCGTTCGGCTTTGCCGCTGACCATCTGGTGGACAGGTTTGCAGAGGCGCTACCGATCATTGTCGGCTTGCTCCAGGGCGACACAGTCACCGTGGACGGCCGCTACCACGATCTTCGCGCCGCGGCGCTCGTCCCGCCGCCAGCGCGTCGGGTCCCGATCCTGGTGGCCGCCGAGGGTCCGCGGATGCTGCGACTCACCGCTCGGCACGCCGACGCATGGAACACCGCCTGGTACGGCGCACCCGACGACCACCTGCGTTCACAGCTGTCGGCTATGCGGCAGGCACTCGACACCGAGCGGCGGGATCCGGCGACACTGACCCGGACGGTCGGCATCCACGTCTACCACCCGGACAGCGGGGTGCCGGCCGACCCGGACGACGAAGCGGTCTGAAGCTGAGGTGAGGCCAAGCCGTGTCGGCATGGACGGGCAGTTCGAGACGTCGAGTCAGGTGGTCAGCCGCGGCGGGCGCGGGCGCGCCGCTTGCCTTCGTGCATCGCCTGCACCCTGGCGATCGGGATCGCCCGGCCCTCCTCGATCAGCTCGGAGCTGGGCCGCTGCGGCTCGGGCATCCGGTCCGCCCAAGGATCGGCATCGGCGAGCAGCCGGGCCGCGGTGTGCACGGTGAAGTCAGCGGGCGCGACCCGATCGAGGTTGTCCCACGCCACCGGGAACGACACCGGCGTTCCTGGCCGAATGCGTGGGCTGTAGGCCGCCACAACCGTCGCCCCGCCAGACCGGGTCGAGTCGAGGAACACCTTGCCCTCGCGGTCCTCGCGGATGTACGCCGTGGTGGCCAGCCCCGGGTCCAGACGCTCGGCCCGCGCTGCAATGGCACGCGTGGCCGCGGCCACCTCCTCACCCGTCACTTCAGCGCTGACCGGCACGAACACGTGAACGCCCTTCGCCCCGCTGGTCTTTACCGCACCGACCAGATCGGCATCGGCCAGCGCCTGACGTACCAGGTGCGCGGCGGCCACCGCCGAGGAGAACCCGTCCGCTGCCGGTGGATCCAGATCGAGCACCAGATACGTCGGACGGTCCCGTCGATCGGCCAGCACCAGCGTCGGGTGGTACTCCACCGAACGCTGATTCGCCAACCACAGCAACGTGCGACGGTCGTTGCACAGCGCGTAGGACACCTCGCGCTTGGACGCCTCCGCCCAAACCTGCACCGTCCGCACCCACGGCGGTGTGTACTTCGGCACGTTCTTCTGCATGAAGGACGGCCGACCCCGCAGCACCCGCACCACCGACAGCGGGCGATCCGCCAACTCTCTGATGATCCGATCGGCAACCGCGTCCAGGTAGTCCACCAGATCTCGCTTGGTCGCTCCGGCCCCCTCGAACAGCGGCTCGTCGAGGTTGCTCATTGACACCCCGTCTCGCGTCTCACCGCCGGTCACTCGATCACCGCGGCCCGCGAAGGGGCGTCGCCTCTGCAGGCCCTCTGGTCGAACGCCCAGGGGGTCCGTCGCTCGAGGGTGGGGAGGCGCGGAGGTTCCAGGTGGGCAGCATCTGCGCGAGTGCTCGGGAACCAGTGATGTTGATCTTCTGGGCTCGGACGGCGTCGGCCCATTCGATCTGGTTTGTGTGCCACCGGGTCAGTGTGATGGCGCTGGTCTCGACGACGAGGTCGTCGTCGAACCCTGGGGCCTTGGTACACACCTCGGCGTGCGTGGGGTTGACGATCAGCCAGATTCTGCGGTCCTCGGCTGGCTGGTCCGTGAGCTCGAACCGGACCACGACTCGACGATCGGGAAGGTTGGGGTGCGCGAGGTAGACCGTTGACCAGGTCCACAGGAGGAATCGTGGATTGGTGTGCTCATCGCGCAGTTCGACCCATTGCTCGCCCCAGGCGCCGAGCGCTGAGAGGACCGGCCAGAGATCGCGGCCAGCGTCGGTGAGCCGGTAGCCAGCTCCGGAACCGGATGTCCTCGGTTGCACCTGGATGATGCCGGCCCGTGTGAGGTGGCGCAGTCGCTGCGTCAGCACCGTGTGCGACAGCCCCGGTGCCCCTCCGAGGATTTCGCTGTAGGTGCCACAGCCCGCGTGGATGTTCCGCACGATGAGTGGGGTCCAGCGTTCGGCGAAGATCTCTGCCGCCCGAGCGATCGGGCAGTACTGCCCGTAAGTCCGCATGCCTGCAGTGTCAGGCCGGCGAGTTCGGCGGTCTAGAGCGGTTTTGGTCCTATCCATCGGCACGTGACGCGGCGCAACGTAGCGGGCATGCAGCAGCGACATCAAGGTAGCGGGCAGCGGTGGGGTCCCCTGTTCGGCGCTCGCGCACGCGTCTGGGCAGACAGCTGGGAAGGATCTGAGGGCTGGGGAGCACGTGTGTACGAGCACGTACTGAACAAGGCCGGCATCCGATCAGGGACGAGTGTCCTTGACTGCGGATGCGGCGCCGGACGGTTCCTGCGCCTGGCCGTCGACCGGGGAGCACGTGTGGCAGGCATCGACGCGGCCGACGGGCTGGTCCAGATCGCGGTCAGCGGTGTACCCGAGGCGGAGGTACGCGTCGGCGACTTCGAGGCGCTGCCCTGGCCCGACCACGCCTTCGACGTGGTCACCGGCTTCAGCACCTTCCAGTTCGCCGACGACCACGCCGGAGCCCTGCGTGAGGCGCGGCGGGTGACACGTGGACAGGTCTGGGTGGTGATCCCGACCCGGCTGGCCGAGTCCGGGATCCCGCAGGTTTTCGCGTCGCTGACCGACTTGTTGCCGGCGAACGCGGTGCCGAGCCTCAAACTCAGCGGAATGTACGCCCTGTCCGCGACCGGAAAGCTCGATGAGGTTCTGGCCGTCGCCGACCTGAGAACTCGCAGCGATGCCACCGTTGACGGGACGGTCGAGTTCCCAGACGTCGAGGCCGCGATCCACGCCTTTTTGAGCGCCGGGGCCACGACTCCAGCATTCCGGCCAGGCGGCCGCCGAGCAGGCCTTGCTTCCCGCGCTCGGGCCGTTCGTCGGTGATCGCGGTCGAGTGACGCTGCCCGGATGGTTCCGGGTGGTCGAGGCCAGCTGAGAAGCAGCCGCACTGGTAGCGCACGCCACCTGGCGAGAGTCACCCGGCCAGCTGCAAGGATGCCTCGTCCGAGCGGGAGTTCAGGACCTGCCGGTAGCGAATTCTCGGCTCGTGCCTGACGGCGGGTGCTGACTCGAAGGTCTGGGCCGGGTGGGGTATCGCTGCGCGTACCGGGTGGGCGGCTCGCCAATCATGGCGGTGAAGTCGCGGGTGAAGTGGGCCTGGTCGGCATAGCCGAGTTCGGCGGCAAGTCGAGCCCAGTCGAGCGGGAATCCCGTCGCCAGTCGCTGGTTGACCTCGTGCAGCCGGGAGCGCCGGATCACCCACTTCGGGCCGACGCCGACGTACTCGGCGAATAATCGTTGCAGCCGCCGGACGCTGGTGTCGAGCCGATCGGCCAGGGTGTCCACCCGGGTGATATCCGGTTCGGCGGCGATCCGCGCCACGATGGCGGCGACCGTCTGGGCGGTCGGGTCGTGGCGCGGCAGGTTCGCGCGCAGGAACCGCTCCGCGACGTGGACCATCTCCCCCTCGTCGGCGGCTTGGGCCATCGCTTGCTGTGGAACATCGGGCCCGAACACTTCGCGGGCGGTGACTGACCGGTCGGTGATCGCCGAAACGGGGGACCGGAGAAAGGGCCGGAAGCAGCCTGGTCGGAAGGCCACCCCGAACACCCGGCCAGCGCCTTCCAACACCCGGTACTTGTGCCTGCGCGCCACTCCATGCACCGCAGCGGCGGTGTCGTTGACGAACGACAGATGCACGTTGGGATCGGGAACGATCAGCTGGCGGTACGGGGCCTGACCACGCAGGTCCCAAGCGACGAACCAGTAACGCGAGACGAACGGGGCCAGATCCCGTCCCGGATCTGCCTGCCAGTGCCGTTGGAAGCTCGACCATGCACCGCGGAGCCCGCGATCCTCTCGCCCCGCGGCGCCGTTCGCCATCCCCGAAGGGTAGGCGTCGCGTTTGTTCAAGACGTCGTCCACGGGCGGTGGATACGGTCCGCTCCGGCAGCATTCGTCGCTCAGAGGAGCAGTTTCATGCACGAGCACTCGCTGATGGTGCTGGCAGCGGCGCCGACAGTCGCGGTCGTTCGCGGCATCGGCGCGGACCAGCTCGGCGCGTCAACGCCGTGCAGCGACTACGCCGTACAGAGGTTGATCTCTCACCTGCTGTTGTGGGGACCGTCGCTGGAGGGCGCCGCGCGCAAGAAGTTGGTGGCGCCGCCCGCAGACAGCGACCAGGACGTGGACCTGACCGACGGCGACTGGAGGGGAAAGCTCGAAGCGCAGACCAACAACCTCGTCACCGCATGGAGCGAGCCCGACGCGTGGGAGGGCACCACCCGGATGGGCGGCCCGATGGAACTGCCGGCGCCCATGATCGGCGGAATGGTGCTCGGCGAGCTCGTGGTGCACGGCTGGGACCTGGCGCGCGCGACCGGCCAGCAGCCGACGTGGCACGACGAAGTCCTGACGTTGCTCTACCAGGAGGTGGCGAAGACGGCCGAGCAGGGCAGGGACATGGGGGTATACGGGGAACGGGTGCAGGTGCCAGACACAGCGTCGGTACTGGACCGGATACTCGGGCTGACCGGCCGCAACCCGAACTGGACGCCGTGAAAGCACTTCCAGCCGCCAGTCCCCCGCTCAGCCCTGACCGGCCAGACGCAGCGGTCGGGCTTCCCCGCCCCGGCTGAGTCAGACGGCGGCAGTGCCGATCAGCCCGTTGCGGGTGACCAGCCCGGCGAGTTCAACTTCTGACAGCCCCGCGGTCCCGGCCGGCCGCCGGGGGATGACCATGTATCGCGACTCCGCGCTGGCATCCCACACCGCGATCCGGGTGTCGGGCGGCAGCTGCAGGCCGAACTCAGCCAGTACCGCACGCGGGTCGCGGACTACTCGGGAGCGGTAGGCCTCGCTCTTGTACCAGGTCGGCGACGGCCCGAGCAGCGCGATCGGGTAGCAGGAGCAGAGCGTACACACCACGACGTGGTGCTCGGTGTCGGAGTTCGCGACCACCTTCAGCCGCTGTTCCTGGATGCCGCCCGACATCGACAGCCCGACCTCGCCAATCGCGCCGTTCGCGTCGGCAAGTAACCGCTCCCGGAACGCGGGGTCGACCCATGCCCGGGCTGCGATCCGGGCGCCGTTCGCCGGAGAGCCGCCGGCGAGGAACTCGTCGATCCGCCGGTCGATCTCCCCGTCGGCGAGGAGGCCGCGCCGCTCCAGCAGGGTCTCGACATGCCGGACCTGCCCGGCGATCGCTGCGCTTGCGTGGTCACCGCTCATGGTCAGATCCGTCCTGCACCGGGTCGCGGCCTGCAGCCGCCTCCAAGTAGTCCTCCCACAGCTCCACCGTGACCGAATGGTCGCCGGTGCCGAACAGCTCCGCGGCAGCGAATCGCACGTGGTAGACCGCCTGCGGCGGCGTGGAGCGACCCCGTGCTCGGTCGTCGGCGAGCGGGTGACGACCGGCGGACTCGACGACCTCTCCGACGGCGCCCCGGGCGTACCGCGGTAGCCGGGTGTGACCGGCCGGGTCGAGCGTTCGAGTACGGACCGGGTCGCCGGGGCCGAAGCGGTCAGCCACCGGTCAGCTCCTCCGGCGTCGCGACACCCTTCTCAGCGAGCAGCGTTGTGATCGCAGCGAACCACTTCTCGTAGTAGGAGGCCTCGAGGTACGCCGCCGGCGGCATCCGCTCGACCGCGTCGCGGAACTCGTCGAGGTTGTAGACGCCCCGCCGGATCAGCGCCGAGTTCATGGCAAACACGTGCGCTTCCCAATCGGCGTGGAAGCCGGGCTCGTCGGTCTCTTCGACGATGGCGGGGAACCCGACCATGCCACCGACGTCATTGATGCGGCTCACCCTGTGTTTCTACCCTCCGTACAAGGCCCCGGCCAGTACCGGTGAGGACGCCGATTTCCGGCCGGCCGTCAGGAGGGCGGTCCGAGGCCCTTCGCCGCCGCGAGCTGGTGCACGAATTCGGGTGCCCGAGTCTCGAAGTCCAGGACCTTGGCCCAGTCCGGAGTCAGCACGATGCGCGCCATCTGGTCGTAGAGGGTCCGAACCTGCTCTTCGAACGCTGCCATCCCCTGCTCGCCGACGAGCTTGCGTGAAGCTTTGAGGTAGTCCTCCGGGACGCCGTCGACGATCTCGACGCGGGCGCTTCCTCTGACCAGCAGTACGTGCGGCGGCTGGCCTTCGTGTCGATGGTCAGGGCGACTTTGGGTCCGCCTGGATCGCTGCCCACCTTCGGTGCGCCGGACGCGGTGCACACGACGATCTCGGAGCCGTTCCAGAGAAAACCAACAGATACGACGCGCGGCCCACGCGGCCCGGTCAGGCCGGACAGAGCCATTCGTCACGTGAGCGGATGACGTCCTCGGGCTGGCCGGGAGGTGGGAGGGGCGTGCGGAAGGTAAAGGCGCGGGTGGTTGGCCCGTGCTGACGCAGATGGCGGACGCGGTCCTCCGCCTCATCGGTCGACGGGCGGTGCCCGGCTGGCACCCACCACAGCGCCGTCATCGGCTCGACCGCTCGGTGGAACCACTCCCGCCGCCGGCGCATCACCTGCAGGTGCCGGCCGGAGAACACGAAGTCGGCCAGCGCCTGCACCGACGCCCAGGTCGTCAGATTGACGATGACACCGTGGCTGTCGCCGACGTCCCACCCGAAGGCCCGAACCGCCGTTGCGTTGCCGTCCTCGGTCTGCAGCCGCCAGCAGAACCCTGGCGCCACATCCCCAGCGGCGTTGACCTCGTCCAGCGCTGCCATGAACTCAGCCAGCAGCGGTGAGTCCAGCGGAGCCAGCAGCCTGGACACGTTCACCTGGGCAAGGTCGAAGCTCACGACGCTGAAGGTAGCCGGAGGCGGTGCCAGATGGCGATCCTTGGGTTTCAGCGGGCGTCGGCCCGCCACACTGGGGCGATGGCCAACCTCCGCGCTCAAACGCTCGATGATCTTTCCCTCCTGACGGGTGGCGAAAGCCCCTTCGACGACTTTGGTCCGCAGGCTCCTCGAACGTCACCGGCCGCGTCACAGTTTGACGCCAAGGGCGGGTTGACCATCGTTG
Source organism: Geodermatophilaceae bacterium (assembly GCA_013812145.1). Lineage (GTDB taxonomy): Bacteria > Actinomycetota > Actinomycetes > Mycobacteriales > Geodermatophilaceae > JACCTY01. The sequence continues at coordinate 47,456 of JACCTY010000026.1, forward strand.
CCGAGGACGGACAGGTCGCGGGAGAGGTCACCTTGCACTGGCAGCAGTGGGGACCCAACGCCGGCTCCCGGTGCCCCATGATTGGAATTTGGCTCCGGCCTGAACACCGAGGCCATGGTCTAGGCACCCGAGCACAGAGCGCGCTCGCGAACATGCTGTTCCGCCATACGACCACCAACCGCGTCGAGGCGCACACCGACGTCGACAACACCGCCGAGCAACGGGCGCTTGAGGCAGTTGGCTTCCAACGAGAAGGCGTGACCCGCGGAGCCCAGTGGCGCGACGGGGCTTACCGGGACGGTCTGCTCTATGCGGTCCTGAGAAGTGATCCGCGTGCCCCCGAACCCGGCCCTCGGCGAACACATCGTTCCACCTAGACAGCGCGCCTACGGATTGGCCGATCGCGCTCATAAAGTGCCGTCGACGCTGTCGACGCGCTTTGCCATCGCGAGCGGCACCAAGGCGTTCACGGCTTTGGTCATCGTGAACCTGTTGGCCGAGGGAGTCCTCTCTCCCTGACGAGCGCCGTGCGGTCGGTGCTCCGGGATGATCTGCCCCTCATCGGCGGCGACGTGACCGTCGAGCACCTGTTGAACCACACGTCCGGCATCGGCGACTACGTGGACGAAGAGACAGGTCAGCTGTCGCCGGATCTGCCGGTTCACCGGCTCGTGGACACCGAGGACTACCTGCTCGCGTTACGCGGATTGCCCGCGAGGTCCCCGCGGCACCCGGTTCAGCTATCGCAACAGCGGATACGTGCTGTTGGCACTGATCGTGGAGCGCGTCTCCGGGCGAGGGTTCCACGAACTGGTGATCGACCGGGTGCTCGATCCTGCCAGGATGACCCAGACCGCGTTCTTTGGCTCCGACGCTCTGCCCGGCGATGCAGCCATCGGGTAGCACCACGGCTGGGGCGTCTGGCTCGCCGGACCGGTTATCGTGCTCGACGGCGGCGACCACGGGGTCTCCTTCCGCAGCGCCTTCGACCCGGCGACGGCTGTGGACCGCGGTCGCGAATGCCAGCGGCGGAATCGACCCGATCGTCCACCGCCTTTGCCACCTGCGGTTCTGAGCGTCGCCGATCCGAGTAGGTGGGCGAGTGTGGTGCGATGTCCGGCGCATCCCAAGCGTGACATGGTTCGCTGGTAGCTCGGCCTGTTGGTGCCGCCCAGACCCCTCTCCACAACGCTCGGGCGGCTGCTCGCAGCACCCGAGCGGCGATCCTCGCAAGCCTTCACGTCCCACCCAGCGACCCGCCGCCCCAGCCGCCGACATCGCGAATCGGTGGGCTAACGAGAATCTGCGTGGACACCGTGCCGGTGTTCGGCCCAGGGTGGCCACTATGACCGCACTCATCTCGCACACCTCCTTCGACAGCCTCGACGCCCACGCGATGTCGGTGTTCTGGGGCAAGGTGCTCGGATTCACCGAGGACCCGGACAATCCAGACGAGCCCGGCGACGAGGAGTGCATGATCTTCTCCGCCGACGGTGCACAGCGGCTGCTGTTCATCGAGGTACCGGACGCCAAGCAGGTCAAGAACCGTCTGCATCTGGACCTCATGCCCGCCGAAGGCACCCGCGACGAAGAGCTGGAGCGGCTACTGGGGCTGGGAGCCCGCACGGTCGACGACCGCCGACTCCCGGACGGGTCCGGATGGGTGGTGCTCGCGGACCCGGAAGGCAACGAGTTCTGCATCCTGCGCAACGACGCCGAACGCGCCAACTGACGAAACCAGGCCGAACCGTTCTCCGCACGGACACCGTCACCGGTCCACGATCGAGGACGGGCGGCTGTGGCACCTGCGCCAACCTCGGACGACTTGTCAGGCCGTGCGGCCGACGCCGAGCCGATACGATGCCCCGGTGATGCAACCGTCGTTGCGGGTGACGTCGGTGTCAGTCGCGGCGCCCGATCCGCGCGAGCTTGCCGCCTTCTACAGCAACCTTCTTGGCTGGCCGGTGACCTCGACCGACCCGCCACGCCCCGGCTTCCCACCCGAGGACGGATGGGCGCAGATGCGAGCGCCTGACGGGGACGGCGGCCCAACCTTGAACTTCGAATACGAGGCCGGATATGTGGCGCCGGTTTGGCCGTCGGTCGAGGGTCAGCAGCAGCTGCAGACCCACCTCGACATCGCTGTCAACGATCTGACCTCTGCCGTGGCATGGGCGCAGCAGGCTGGCGCGACGCTCGCCGCGTACCAGCCCCAAGACGACGTCCGAGTCATGCTCGACCCGGTGGGCCATCCGTTCTGCTTGTTCCTGGACGCCTGAGCTCGTCCGCCTACGCCCGCCGTGCGCGGTCGGCGAGCAAGCACCCGGCACGCTAGCGGTGCGCCGTCGCTGGCGTCGCCTCGACCGGCGAGATAGGCACGGCGGGCGGCTCCGCGCCGGTCTTGAGCGGCTTCTCCCTGAGGAACAGCGAAACGACAAAGGCCAACGCCAGGAACGGAACGCCGACCAGGAACATGTCACCCAGTGCGTCGCCGAAAGCGCTCAAGACGACATCCCGGGCAGGACCGTCGAGCGCCTGGATGGCCCGGACGTCGTTCACGTCGACGGAGTCGGCGGCGGGCAAGCCGGCGCCGCCCGCGCGTTCGGCCAGGTACAGCGCGAGCCGGCTGCCGAGCACCGCGCCGAACACCGCCGTACCGATCGCCCCGCCCATCTGCCGGAAGAACGTCGTCGACCCCGTGGCGGCACCCATGTCCCGGGGCGAGACGCCGTTCTGGATCGCCGTGACCAGTGTCTGCATGGTCATGCCGAGGCCCACTCCGAAGACCAGCATGAACAGCGCCACCCGCCAGTACGGCGTATCGACCGCCAAGGTGGACATCATCAGCAGGGCCGCTACGAGCAGCGCCGAGCCGAGGACCGGAAACACCTTGTAGCGACCGGTCTTGCTCATGAGCAGACCGGCGATGATCGACGAGGACAGGATGCCGAGTACGGCGGGCAGCATGGCCAGGCCCGAGCCGGTCGCGGAGTAGCCCTGCACTGCCTGCAGATACAGCGGCAGGAACACGATCGCGCCGAACATCGCGACACCCGCGCAGAAGCCGAAGATGTTGCCGATCCGGAACGTCGGATTGCTGAACAGTCGCATCGGGATGATCGGCTCCACCGCCCGCCGCTCGATCAGGATGAACGCCGCCGTCAGTACGACGGCCGCAGTCAGCAGGGCGACCGCGGCGGGCTCGGCCCAGCCGTAGTCACGGCCGCGCCACTGCAGGTACAGCAGCAGCGAGCTCACCGCGCCGACTATCGCGGTGGCGCCGAGGTAGTCGATCCGGTGCTCGCGCTTGACCACCGGCATCTTCAGCACCGCCGAGGTGACGAACAGCGCCGCGATGCCGATCGGCAGGTTGATGTAGAAGATCCAGCGCCAGCCCGGTCCGTCGGTGAAGAACCCGCCGAGCAGCGGCCCGGCAACACTGGATACTCCGAACACCGCGCCGAAGTATCCTTGGTAGCGGCCGCGTTCTCGCGGCGGTATGACGTCACCGATGATGCTCAAAGCGATCGAGAACAGCCCGCCGCCGCCGATCCCCTGCAGGGCGCGGAACGCGATCAGCTGCTCGATGCTCTGCGAGAAGCCGCACAGCGCCGAACCGACCAGGAAGATGCTGATCGCGATCTGGAAGA
>JACCTY010000052.1 GCA_013812145.1 Geodermatophilaceae bacterium
GGGGATCGTGTGGTCCGGTGGCACGGCCTGGACTGGCGCGCATCACAGCTGGCTTTGCCGCCAGCACTTCGACCTGCCCGGTTTGCAGGCCGCCTACGACACGACGCTGGAGACGGTGCTGCTGGCGACCTCGCGGCGGGCCCGGCTCGACAAGGCGATCGTCGAGATGGCCCACGAGCCGCAGTGGTGGCCGACGGTGTCGCGGCTGCAGTGCCTGCGCGGGGTCGGGGCGCTGACTGCTTTCGGGCTCGCCGTCGAGGTCGGGGACTGGAGCAGGTTCAGCGGCTCCACGATCGGGGCCTACCTCGGGCTCGTCCCGACCGAGAGCTCCAGCGGCGAAGGGCGCCACCAGGGCTCGATCACCAAGACCGGCAACACCCACGCCCGCCGGTTGCTGGTCGAGGCCGCCTGGCACCACCGCCGGCCCTACCGGCCGACCAAGACAATGCGCGACCGCTGGGACCTGGCGCCCGCGGCAGCTCGAGCGCGTGGGCACGCCGGCAACCAGCGCCTGCACGAGCGCTGGGTGCGCTTCAACGAGCGCAAAAAGCGGACCGTCATCGCGAACGTCGCCGTCGCCCGCGAACTCGCCGGCTGGTGCTGGTCGCTGGCCGTCCTCGACTCAGACACCAGCTGAGCCGACCCAAGCCGCTTCGTCATGCGCTGTGATGGACAGCAGCGCGTGGAGCGATCCGCGCTTCAACTATGAGCAGCCGGTCCGGCCGGCCACGCTCGACCCTAGACACGCGGTCCGCTCCTGCCGAACAGCCCGTCCTGCGGTAACCAACCCGCGCATATCAGTCTGACCGCGCGTCGCCAACGACACGCTCACCACCACGGCGCACCGACGAAGCAGAGGCGCCCGCCCGGAGCAATCCGAGCGGGCGCCTCACCCTGCCCCTTGACAAGAACACACTCCATATCAGTTGAGGCTCGGATCTTCGGTGTACGCCGACAGCATCGCCAGCCTGCCGCCCTGCCTCCGCAACACCGACTGCCAGAGCGCGGGGCCCGCCTCGCTGACCACATCCGAGGCCTGGCTGGGGACGACCGCCCAGGCTTGCGCCGCGATCTCAGCGGCCAGCTGCCCGGGTCCCCAGCCGGCGTACCCGGCGAAGACCCGCAGATGCTCCAGCACCGCCCCGGTGATCGCCGGATCGGCGTCGAGGTCGACCAGGTGCACCGGCTGGACGACCGGTCGCAGCCCCGGCACGTCCGAGGGCGGGTTGCCGACGCCCAGGCACAGGGCGGTGTCACGATCGCACGGACCGCCGACGTGGAACGTGCGCGGAGCCGCGGCAAGGGACCACCACCCGGGGAGGATCTCGAGCAGGTCGGTGTCGCTCGGCCGGTTGAGGACGACGCCCAGCGTGCCATGGTCGCCGTGGTCGACGACGTACACGACGGTGCGGTCGAAGTTGGGGTCGGTGAGCACCGGCATCGCGACGAGCAGCACACCGATGCGCACGGGGGGCATGCCGACCACTGTGCCGCATCGCGGCAGCTACCGCTCGAGCGGAACAATCTGAGTCTTGCTGAATATAAGTTGACACTGATGTAACTCCCCTCGACATGAAGAGAGGAACGCCGATGCTCGAGCCAGTCAGAGACCACATCGGCGGTCTCGCGCCGGCTTTCGGTGCGGCGGCACCGTGGCCGGGAGGCGAAGGTCGTCGCGCTGAGCCAGACGGACGACGCCGACATCGCCGACGTCTGGGACGCCTACACAAGTCCAGGCCGCAATCCGCGCTGGTTCCTGCCGGTCACCGGCGTCTTCGAAGTGGGCGGCCGGTACCAGCTCGAAGGCAACGCCGGCGGAGAGATCCTCGACTGCGAACCGCCTCAGCAGCTGACGATCACCTGGGAGTACGCCGGCGACGTGAGCTGGGTGGAGCTGCGACTCTCCGAACTCGCCGACGGCAGGACCAGGCTGGACCTCGAGCACGTCGCACATGTGGACGACGAACGCTGGGAGCAGTTCGGACCCGGAGCCGTCGGCGTGGGATGGGACCTGGCGTTGCTCGGTCTCGACACCACCCACATGTCCGGCGCCGCGCCCGTCGACCCACAGCAGGCCATGGGCTGGCAAACCTCGGACGAGGGCAGGCGCTTCATGGCCCGGAGCAGCGAGCAGTGGGGCCAGGCCAGCATCCGGGCCGGAACCACCGAGGGAGCAGCCGTCGGCGCGGCGGCCCGAACGACGGCCGCCTACACGGGCAGCGACCCGGCGGCGGAGCCGACCGGCTGAGTCATGCACGCCTTCGACGTCCTCGGGGACCCGGTGCGACGGCGGATCCTCGAACTGCTCGCCGACGGCGAGCACACCTCCGGAGCTGTGGTCGTAGTGATCCGCGAGGAGTTCGGGATCTCCCAGCCGGCGGTGTCACAGCACCTTCGCGTGCTCCGGGACAACGGCTTCGCCACCGTGCGGGCCGAGGGCACCCGACGGCTGTACAACGTGCACTGCGAGCCGCTGCAGGAGGTCGATGCCTGGCTGGAGCGATTCCGCGGATTCTGGACTCAGCGGCTGGACGCGTTGGGAACCGAGATCGCGCGGGGTAAACGTTTACAGTCCTGACCCGCGGGACCCGGGTTTACCCTCGGTCGGTGCCCGGGGACAGCGTCGACGCCGCCACGTCGGTCGGCGCCGCAACCACAGCCAGCCTGCGGGTGTGCCTGGCGCGAGGGGACTTCCGGCGGCTGTTCGGGGTCCGGCTCAGCGCACAGTGGGCCGACGGGGTGTTCCAGGCGAGCCTGGCCGGCGCCGTGCTGTTCAACCCGGCCCGCGCGGCGACCGCGAGCGACGTGGCCGCCGGGTTGGCGGTGCTGCTGCTCCCGTACTCGCTGATCGGCCCGTTCGCCGGCGTACTCCTCGATCGCTGGAGTCGCCAACGCGTGCTGCTGGTGTCCAACCTGGTCCGCTGTGCCCTGCTGGCGGTGGTGGCCCTGCTCATCTGGGGTGGAGTCGACGGCCTGCCGTTCTACCTGGGTGCCCTGGCCGTCATCGCCGTCAACCGGTTCTTCCTCGCGGCACTGTCAGCCTCGCTGCCACACGTCGCCGCAGCCGAGCATCTCGTCTTCGCAAACGCGCTCACCACGACGCTGGGCACGGTGGCGGCGGTCTTCGGCGGAACCTGCGGTGTGATCCTCGGCGTACTCGTGGGCGCCAGCGACTCCGGATACGCCCAGATCGCGCTGAGCGCCAGCCTGGGATACGCCGCGTCGGCCCTGCTGGCCCGGGGCTTTGCCCGTCAGCATCTGGGACCGGACGAGCACGAACGGCGAGACCGTCCCAGTCCTGCCCACGTCGTGGCCGGGCTGATCGCCGGCGCCAGGCACATCCGTGCTCGTCGGCCGGCCCTGGCCGGGCTGAGCGCCATCGGCGCCCACCGGTTCTGGTTTGGCCTGGCCACCGTCTCCACCATCCTGCTGTACCGCAACTCCTTCGACAGCTCCGGCGTCTTCCGCGCCGACCTGGCCGGCCTGACCCAGGTGGTCGTCGTCGGTGCGATCGGGGCCGTGCTCGCCGCCGCTACGACGCCGGGAGCGGTGCGGGCGCTGGGCAAGCCCCGCTGGATCGTTCTCGCGCTGTCCCTGGCTGCGGTGAGCCAGCTCGCCCTCATCGCGCCGTACCAGATGCCTACTGTGCTGGTGGCGGCGCTGCTGCTGGGATTCGTCGGGCAGGCGCTGAAGATCTGCGTGGACACGATCGTGCAGGAGACCGTCGAGGACGCCTACCGCGGCCGGGTCTTCAGCGTGTACGACACCGTCTTCAACGTCGGCTTCGTGGCCGCCGCCGCGGTGGCTGCCTTCGCGCTGCCGACCAGCGGGAAAAGCTACTGGGTGCTCGGCGTCATCGTGGCCGGCTACGCCCTGACCGCCGCCGGCTACGCCCGTGCCGCACTACGTCCGTAGGAACGAGCGCCATACCGACCAGAGTTACGGACGCAACGGGTCAGGGCAGGTTCTCGGCGGCCCAGCGGCGCAGCTCGGCCTCGGCCTCCTCGCGCGACAGCGGGCCGCGCTCCAGCCGAACCGCCTTGAGGTGCTGCCAGGCCTGGCCGACGAGCGGGCCCGGTTTCAGGTCGAGCAGCCGCATGATCTCGTTGCCGTCGAGGTCCGGCCGGACGGCGTCGAGATCCTCCTGCTCCCGCAGTACGGCGATCCGCTGCTCCAGGGTGTCGTACGTCGCCGACAGCGCCCGGGCTCGCCGGACGTTGCGCGTGGTGCAGTCGGAACGGACCAGCCTGTGCAGCCGGTCCAGCAGCGGCCCGGCGTCCACGACATACCGGCGTACGGCGGAGTCGGTCCACTGACCGCGCCCGTAGCCGTGAAAGCGCAGGTGCAGGAACGTCAACTGCTGCACGTCCCGCACGACGTCGCCCGGAAAGCGCAGCGCCCGCAGCCGATCGCGAACCATCCGGGCGCCGACGGCCTCGTGGTGGTGGAAGCTGACCCGCCCGTGCGGCTCGTGTCGGCGGGTGGCGGGCTTGCCGATGTCGTGCAGCAGCGCGGCCAGCCGCAGCACGAGGTCTGGCCCGTCCGGCCCTTCGAGTGAGATCGCCCGCTCCAGCACGGTCAGGGAGTGCGCGTACACGTCCTTGTGCTGGTGGTGCTCGTCGATCTCCAGCCGCAGCGCCGGCAGTTCGGGCAGCACCGACCGGGCCAGGCCGCTGTCCACCAGCAGCTCCAGCCCGCGCCGGGGGTGCCCGCCGAGGATCAGTTTGGAGAGCTCGGCCTGCACCCGCTCGGCAGAGATCCGGCCGAGTTGGTCGGCCATGCCGGCGATCGCCGCGAGCACGTCCGGTGCGGGGGCCACGTCCAGCTGGGAGACGAACCGGGCCGCGCGCAGCATCCGCAGCGGGTCGTCGGCAAAGGACTCCTCCGGCCGCGCCGGCGTGGCCAGCCGCCGGGCCAGCAGGTCGGGCAGTCCGCCGTACGGGTCGGTGAAGGTCTGGTCCTGCAGCGAGAACGCCATCGCGTTGATCGTGAAGTCCCGGCGGGCCAGGTCGTCGGCGAGCGAGTCGCCGTACACGACGTCGGGCTTGCGGCTGACCCGGTCGTAGCGGTCGGCGCGGTACGTCGTGATCTCCAGCCGGTGTACGCCGTACTGCACCCCGATCGTGCCGAAGTCGATCCCGGTGGTCCACGTGGGCCAGCCCTCGACGAGGCCGAGCACCTGCTCGGGACGGGCGTCGGTGGTCAGGTCCAGGTCATCGCTGCGGCGACCGAGCATCGCGTCACGGACCGAGCCGCCAACCAGGTGCAGGGCATACCCGGCCGCGGCGAAGCGCCGGCCGACCTCGGCCAGAACGGGTGCGAGCCGCAGCAGTTCGGTCACCAGCCGCCGCCGCGCCGCCGAAAGCTGCGGGTCCCTATCCATGGTGCGCCCACCCAATCATGATCATGGGATATGGCCGGTCAGGACCGGCGTAACCCCATGATCATCGCGGGGATGGGTGCGTGCGTGCCGGGGTGGGAGCATGCCCTGGGAGATGGCGACGCCGGCCAGCACGACCAGGGCGCCGGTCGGCTGATACCACTCGATCTGCTCGCCGAGCCCGAGTACGCCCACGACGGTGGCGACGACCGGGATGAGGTAGGTGACCATCGACGACGTGCTCGCGCCGACGAGCCGGATGTTTCGGGTGTGGAGCACGAACGCGATGCCGGTGCCGAGCGCGCCGAGGGCCAGCACGGATCCGACCACGTCGAGGGACAGCCCGGTCGGGGAAGGCGGCCGACCCGCGACGATCGGCGCGAGCACGGCCAGGACGACGGTCGCCATCAGCACCTGGGCCGTGGAGATCGCCAGCCCCGTCTCCGGTCCGCCGGCGACGAACCGCTTGAAGTACGGGATCGCGACGCCGTAGCAGCCCGCGGCGACGAAGCACATCAACTGCCCGGTCAGCGCTCCTCCGCCGACGCCACGCCAGACACCCAGGATGACCAGCACGCCGACGAACCCCATCGCCAGCCCGACCCCGCGTCGCCAGGTCATCCGCTCGGTGCGGAACACCAGCACGGCCAGCGGCAGCACCACCAGCGGGGTGGTGGCGTTCCAGATGCCGGCCAGGGTCGAGGAGATCCGCTGCTCGCCGTACGCGAAGAGGGTGAACGGCAGCGCCACCCCGAGGCTGCCGAGCAACCCGAGATGACCCCACAGCCGAGGCTGTCGCGGCAGCGGGGTGCGGGTCGCCCCGAGCACGACAAGCAGCGTGGCCGCGCCGATCGCGACCCGACCGAGCGTCACGTACAGCGGATGCAGCTCGGAGATCCCGACCTTGATGAACAGGAAGCTCGAGCCCCACATCACCGCGAGCGCGAGGAAGCCCGGCAACCACGACCGCAGCGGGACCTGCTGCTCCCGCGGTGCGACGGTCGCCATTTCGCCAGCGTGTCACGCGGGCCCGTCGAACGACCGTTCGCGCTCGACCTACCCGACCGCCCGGGCCGTCGAGATCTACCGCGCTACCCTCGGGTCATGGCCCGTACGGCGGCGTCCCGCGGCCTGCGTCGGGTCGAGGAAACCTCCGCGGGCGGTCTGATCGTGGACTCCGACGCGAACCCGGCGGTCGCGGCGCTGATCGGCCGGCACGACCGGCGGGGCCGGCTGCTCTGGTCACTGCCCAAGGGCCATCTCGAGCACGGTGAGAGCTTCGAGCAGGCCGCGATCCGCGAGGTCGCCGAGGAAACCGGCATCACCGGGTCGATCGTGGCGCCGCTGGGCACCATCGACTTCTGGTTCGTCGCCGAGGGCCGGCGCATCCACAAGACCGTGCACCACTTCCTGCTCAGGGCGAGTACCGGGACGCTGTCCGACGCCGACCCCGAAGTGAGCGAGGTCGCCTGGGTTCCCCTCGAGGACCTGGCCAACCGGCTGGCGTACGCCGACGAGCGGGGGCTGGTCGAGCGGGTACCCGAACTGCTCTCCGACAGCGCGTGAGGTTCGGGTGCGCGTGACAGCACGGCTCGGCCGCCCCGCGGCCGGGGCCGTGACGTTGCTCCTGGCGCTCGGCCCGCTGGCCGCCCCGGCGCGCGCCGCCCCCGGTGACGACATGCCGCTCACGATCACCGTCACCCAGCTGGACCCGAGGACGGTCACCCCGGATTCGCCGATCACCGTGATCGGGACGGTGACGAACACCGCGGACGTCGCGATCACCGACCTGGTGATCCGGCTGCAGCGGGGTCCGGTGCTGACCACCCGCGACGAGTTGCGCGACAATGACGGCGACCCTTCCTCGTCGACCAGCGGGTTCGCACCGTTCATCGACCTGCTCGCCGATCTCGATGCCGGGGACACCGCGCCGTTTCGCTACCAGAGCACAGCCGAGGAACTCGGCCTGACCGACCTCGGTGTCTACCCGCTCATGGTCAACGTGAACGGAACACCCGACGGCGACGTCGAGCAGCGGGTCGGGCAGCTGGACAGCTACCTGCCGTTCTTCCCCGAACCCCCGCTCGCCTCGACCGGTGTCGCCTGGTTGTGGCCGCTGGTGGATCGCCCGCACCGTGGCCCCGACGGACTCTTCATGGACGACGACCTCGCCGCGGCGGTGGCCGGCGGTGGCCGGCTGGAGCGGATGCTGGCCATTGCCGAAGCCGACCCGCAGGTACCGCTGACCATCGCCGTCGACCCGCTGCTGGTGGAGACGCTCCGGGCGATGGCCGGCGGCTACCGGCTGGCCGACGGCAGCGCCGGCGAGGGCGCCGCCGCCGCTGCCGAGTGGTTGGACCGGCTGACCGCGCTGGCCCGCACCCGCTCGGTGATCGCCCTCCCCTACGCCGACGCCGACGTGGTCGCCCTGACCCGAGCCGGGCTCGCCGACCAGGCGCTGCAGGCAGTCGAGCTCGGCGCGCAGCTCGTGTCCGACCTCCTCGGCGTCCAGCCGGGCACCGAGCTGAGCTGGCCGGTCGACGGCCAGCTCACCGACTCGGCACTCGCGGTGCTGCAACGCGCGGGAGCCGAGCAGTTCGTGCTCAGCGCGGAGGCAGTCGAGCCGGCTGACGACAGCCGGACCCCCAGCGCAGCGGCTACGGTGAGCAACAACACGGGAACAGGCGCCGATGCCCTGGTCAGTGACCCGGTCCTGGATGGCATCGTCGCAGCGGCCGACGACTGGCCGACCGGGCCGCGGATGGCCGAGCAGCGCTACCTCGCCGAGCTGGCCATGATCACCGCCGAGGCGCCGTCGGTCAGCCGCGCGCTGCTCGTCGCACCACCGCGGCGGTGGGACGCGCGGGTGTCCTACGCGCTGCCGATGCTCACCGACACCGTCACCGCACCGTGGTTGCGGCCGGTCGAGCCGACCGCCCTCGGCGAGCTGCCGGCAGTCGATCGCGGGGACCTGGTGTACCCGGACTCCGCTGCGGCCAGCGAGCTCGACCCGACCGGCCTCGCCGTGCTCGCCGCCGCTGCCGCGTCGGTCGGTGACTTCGAGTCGATGCTGGTGCTGGAGTCCGCCGAGGACGAGCAGGCCGCCCAGACCATCACCGATCCGCTGGACCGCGCCGTACTCGCCGCCGCCTCGTCGTACCGGCGGGGCAATCCAGCGGCGCTGCGCGGTGCCGCGGAGGCCGTTGTCGAGGCGGTCGAAGCGCAGCGCAGGCGGGTGTTCCTGATCGTCCCGACCGACGGCACGTACAGCCTGGCCTCAGCGCGGGCCTCGCTGGTCTTCACCGTCGAGAACCAGCTTCCGGTGCCGGTGCAGGTCCGGATCAGCGTGGACGCCAGCCTGGTGGCGGGGCTGTCCACCGACGAGGTCGGCACCCAGGTGCTCGCGGCGGCCCGCCGGACGCTGATAGAGGTGCCCGCGACCGTCGAGCGACCCGGGGAGTTCCGAGTCACGTCGGCGATCTTCACGCCGGCCGGCGGCACGCTGGGTGACCCGGTGCGGCTGACCGTCCGCAGCACGGTGTACGGCGGCATCGCCCTGGTGATCACGATCGGGGCCGGGGCGCTGCTGCTGCTGCTCTTCGCGCTGCGCCTGATCCGGCGGTTCCGTAGCGGCGGCGGCCCGCGCGACCCGACGCAACCGATCAAGCAGGTACCCCTCCTGTACCCGGCTCCGGCGGTGAGCACACAACAGGAGCGGAGCCGCTGGAGCCGGGACGGGTCGCAGCAGGTGGGCAGGTGAGCACGCCGAGCCTGGCCCGGGCCACCCGCACGATGGCCGTGGCCACCACGGTGTCGCGGCTGACCGGCTTCGCCCGCACCGTCGTCCTGGTCGCGGCGATCGGTCTGGGCCTCGTCGGTGACGCGTACAACACCGCCAGGACGCTTCCGAACATCGTCTTCGAGTTGCTCCTGGGCGGCGTACTCACCAGTGTCATCGTGCCGCTGCTCGTGCACGCCCGGGTTCGCGACGACGACGACGGGCTGGCCTACACGCAGCGGCTGCTGAGCCTGTCCACCGTCGTACTGGTGGTCGCGACGGCGCTGGCGATCCTGGCCGCGCCGCTGCTGACGTACGCCTACGGCATCCGCGACGACCCCGATCAGGTAGCCCTGGCCAACCTGCTCGCCCGGATCCTGCTGGTCGAGATCGTGTTCTACGGCGTGGGCGCGATGCTGACCGCGATCCTCAACAGCAGGCAGGTGTTCGGCCCGCCGGCGTGGGCGCCGGTGCTCAACAACCTGGTTGTCATCGCGGCCGGCCTGGCCTTCATCGGGCTCAACGACGCAGTTGAGCTGACGCCGGCCAGCATCTCCCCAGGGCTGGTGTGGCTGCTCGGAATCGGCACGGCGCTCGGCATCGTCGTACAGGCGCTGGCGCTGCTGCCGTCGCTGCGCCGGGCGGGGGTGCGGTGGGCGTGGCGCTGGGACTGGCGCCACGCCGGGCTGGCCGAGGCCGGCCGGCTCGGGCTGTGGGTGATCGGGTACGTCGCGGTGAGCCAGGTCGGCTACCTGGTGATCATGGCACTGGCCAACGAGGCCGGCCGCGAGTCCGGAGTGGGCTCGATCGTGTACGCCAACGCGAGCCTGCTCTTCCAGCTGCCCTACGGGATCATCGGTGTCGCGCTGCTGACCGCACTGCTGCCGCGGATGAGCAAGGCCGCGGCCGACGGCGACACCGCGACCCTGGTCAGTGACCTGTCCCTCGGCGCCCGGCTGACGTCGGTCGCGATGCTGCCCATCAGCGGGTTGCTGATCGTCCTCGGCCCGGCCATCGCGACGGTCGCGTTCGCCCGCGGGCAGGTCGATGTGTCGGAGGCCCGCGCCGTGGGCGTCGTACTGGCCGCCTCGGCGTTCGGCCTGCTGCCGTACGCCCTCACGCTGTTGCAGCTGCGGGTCTTCTACGCGATGAAGGACGCGCGTACGCCGACGCTGATCAACCTCGTGATGGTCGCCGTCCGGGTGCCGCTGTGCCTGCTGACACCGGCGTTGCTGCCCACCGAGCACATCGTCACCGGCCTGGCGGTAGCCAACAGCCTGTCGTTCGTGGTCGGCGCCGTCGTCGGGGAGCTGTGGCTCCGGCGGCGGATCGGCGGACTGGACACGGCGCGGGTGGTCCGTAGCGCGGGGCTGCTGGTCATAGCCTCGGCCGTGGGCGCACTGGCCGCGTGGGCGGTGACGTGGTGGATCGAATCGTTACTCGGGAGCGACGTCCTGGGCAGTTCCGTGGCGGTGGTGGCAGGTAGCCTGATCGGCAGCGCGGCCGTGGTCGCCAGCTGTCTGATCCTGCCCATACCGGAGGTCAGAGAATTCACTGCTGTCCTACGCCGCCGGATCGGCATCCGCCGGTAGTTGCTTGGAGTGGTTCGGAGAGGTCGCGGAGGGGGAGAAAGGCGTTGCGGGTGGAGTCCGGTAGCCCGGCGGAGGAGGCGAAGCCCCCGTCCGGGGATGTCACCGAGCCTGCCGCCGGCCACCCGGTTCGGATCGGCGGGCGCTACCAGCTGCTCAAGCGTTCCGGATCCGATGCGGACACCGGGGTCGGCCGGCTGTCCACGTGGCGCGCTCGCGACTCCCTGCTCCAGCGCGACGTGCTGTTGCGCATCCACTCCCCGGGCGGCGCGGCGGCCCGCGGCTTCCTCGACCGGGCGCTGGCCGCGGGCGTCTTGTCCCACCCGGCGCTGGCCATGGTGTACGACGCGGTCGATGAGAATCGCCGAGCGTACGTCGTGAGTGAGTGGGTCGAGGGCACGAGCCTGGCCGACAGGCTGCGCAATGGCCCGCTGGCCGCCGCCGAGGCCCGGGAGACGATCCGACGGGTGGCCGAGGGGGTGGCCCAGGCGCATGAGCTGGGCTTGGCGGTGGGCGGGCTCGTCCCCGACCGGGTCATCCTCACCCCGACAGGCAGCGTCACCGTCGCCGCGATCCCGGCTCCGGTGGCGACTGCCGGTGCCGACGTCAGGGCGCTGGGTGCGCTGCTGTTCGCGACGGCGGCCGGCTTCCTGCCCGTCGACGACGATCCCGCCGAACTGGACCGGCAACTGTCCAGTGGGGTCGCGCCGGATCTCGCGGAGGTCGCGCTGGCCGCCCTGGATGGCCGGCTGCAGACCGCCGGTGAGATGGTCACTCGACTGGTGGACGGGCGACGAGGTCGCGACCACGCCTACGAGGACAGCGGCCTGGCGTTCATCACCGACCGGTACGAGTACGACGCCGATGCCCCGGACGGCGGGCTCGAGCCTGGTGATGCGCCGCTCGGTCATGACCCACCGGCCCCCGACGACTACCCGACCGACCGCACCCGGCCCATCTCCGCTCCCCCGCCTGCGGTGCCCGGGGCCACGCGGGCCCGAGACGACCAACCGGCCGACGGCCAGCGCGGACGAGGGCGGCTCGCCGGTCTGCCGTCGCTGCGGGCCCGCCCCCAGCGGGTTGCCCCGGCTGAGGCTGGGGCCACCGCCGTACCGCTCGCAGCCGGGTCCACCAGAGCCGAGGGCGGCGCGACGGCTGCGGCAACACCGGCCAGGCAGGATGAGTCCGCGCAGCCCGCCGTACCGGATTCGGCTGACGCAACGGACCCGAACCTGTCGGGGCTCGGGACTCCGGCGGCACCCGAGGCCGACGACAGTTCAGCCCCGTGGCTGGGCGACCGGGCGCACTGGTCGGAGGAGGAGGAGGGAGCTGGCCGACCCGAGCGGCGCCGACGAACCTGGCTCGTGCTGGCCTTCCCGGTCGCCGCGCTGTTGGCCGTAGCGCTCATCGGTTGGGTGATCGGATCGTCCTTCGACCGGGTCACCGGTGAGCCGGCCGCCCAGACGACCGCCGGGGCGCCGACCGGCTCGACCGCGCAAACCACGGCATCCCCGACACCACAGGCATCACCGGTTGCTCTGCCGGTAGTCAGCGCGACCGTCTACGACCCCTTCGGGGACGGTGAGCCGGAGAACAACGACGACAGCCCGCTCGCCGTTGACGGGGACCCCGCGTCGTCCTGGCCGACGCTGACCTACCGCGGCAGCCCGCAGCTGGGCAACCTCAAGCCCGGTGTCGGGCTCGTCTTCGACCTCGGACAGGCGGTGGTGGTCAGCGAGGTCACGATCGCGACCGGACAGGCCGGGGCAACGGTGGAGCTACGGTCAGGACCGCAACCGGCCGGTGACCTGGAGACGTTTCAGCTGCTCGGTGAGACCGAACTCGCCGGCCAGACGACGATCCCGGTCGACGCCCAGCAGCCGGCGCGCTACTGGCTGGTCTGGATCACCGAGCTCGTGCCGGATGAGGGGGACTTCTCCGCCTCACTCGGCGAGGTGACGTTCACCGGCCTGCCCACCGCCTGACAGCTGCCTATCCTTCCCTCGTGAGCAGCATGCGCGCCGACGCGGAGCTGCTCGCCCTGCACGCCGGGGGTGACCCCGAGGCGTTCGCAGAGCTCGTCCGGCGGCATCAGAACCGGCTGTGGAGCGTGGCACTCGGCACGCTGCGCGACCCTGACGACGCCGCGGACGCTGTGCAGGACGCGCTGATCTCGGCGTACCGTGGCGCGTCGGGCTACCGCGGCGACGCGGCCGTCACGACCTGGCTGCACCGCATCGTCGTCAACGCCTGCCTGGACCGGCTCCGGCGGCGGCGGGTCCGCCCGACCGTGGAGCTGCCCGAGCAGGGACCCGGCGAGCCGGTCGAGCCGCGGGATCGGGTGGCCGAGCAGGACACCGTCATAGTGGTGCGCGACGCGTTGAGCCGGCTCGGTGCGGACCAGTGCGCCGCGATCACGCTGGTGGACCTGCACGGGTACTCCGTAGCCGAGGCGGCGGAGATCCTCGGCGTAGCGCAGGGAACGGTGAAGAGTCGCTGCGCGCGCGGTCGGCTGCAACTGGCGGTTCTGCTCGGTCATCTGCGTGAGGACGTGTTCGGCGGAGCCGCCGGAGGGAACTCGGAGCAGCCAGCAAGCGTCCAAGCTCGGTCCGCAACCGATCGGGGCCAGGAGGAGGGAGGCCGATGAGCGACGATCCCGCGCGCTCGGTGCACCCTCTGAACAGTTCGCCGGACCGGCTCGCTCTCGCCGAATTCGACGCGGGTCTGCCGGATGAGGTGACAGTCGCGCGAGCCTCGGTCCACGTCGAGGGATGTACCGAGTGCCAAGCGGTCCTGGATGCGCTGCATGCCGTCCGCGCCGACGTGGGCCGACTCGCCGGTACGCCGATGCCTTCGGCAGTGGCAGCCCGGATCGCTGCCGCGCTGGCCGCCGGCGGGGTGTCAGAGCCGGGCTCCGGCCGTGAGCACACAACAGGAGCGGAGCGGACGGAGACCGGCTGGGTGTCAGAGCCGGCCGAGCCGAGTTTCGGACGGCACCCGGCCGCGGAGGTGATCGAGCTTCGGTCCGCACGCCGGATTCAACGGCTGCGGGTCGCGGCTGGGCTCGCGGCCGGGCTCGTGCTGCTTGGGGGCGTCGGCTACCTGAGCGTCCAGGGCATCGGCACCGGAGGAGACGCGGCCACATCCGCCGTGGGTGGCGATTCCGCGGAGGAGGGTGCCGGCGATGCCGGCACTGACGCGCTGCCCAGCTACGACCGGCAGTCCCTGGAGGCGGCGGTCGGCGACCTCCTGGAAGGCAGTCCGGTGTCAACGGACGAGCAGGACGGCGTCCCCGACACGACGACGGCCGATGCCGGCCAGGACGCGGAATCGGCTGTCGATCCGGACTGCCTGGCCCGTATTCCGGTGGCGACTGCGGAGGCACTGTCGATCGACCGGGTGAGCTACGAGGGCCAATCGGCGATCGTCGTGATCTTCGCCGGCGATCCCGGGCAGGTGCAGGTGACCGTGGTGTCCGACTGCGCCGACGGCGCAGTCCCCGCCGTGATCGTCGAGTTCGACGCCGACCGCTGAACACGCCGCACCGCTGGTCGAAGCAGGAATGTCCGACCCTGAGAGCATGTTCACCGGGCGACAGGCTTGATGTAGGGAGCGGGAGGACAGTGACCGACACGGTGCGCGACGTGATCATCATCGGCTCGGGACCGGCCGGATACACCGCCGCGATCTACGCCGCCCGCGCAAACCTCGCGCCGTTGGTCTTCGAGGGCAGCCAGTACGGCGGCGCTCTCATGACCACCACCGACGTGGAGAACTTCCCCGGCTTCCCCGACGGCATCATGGGCCCGGAGCTGATGGAACACCTCCGCGGCCAGGCCGAGCGGTTCGGCGCGGAGCTGATTCCCGACGACGTGACCGCGGTCGACCTGACCGACCGAATCAAGACAGTGCAGGTGGGTGAGCAGACCCATCGAGCGCGTGCGGTGATCGTGGCAACGGGATCCAAGTACCGCTACATCGGCCTCGACAACGAGGCCCGTCTGCTCGGGCATGGAGTGTCCGCCTGCGCGACCTGCGACGGCTTCTTCTTCCGGGACCAGGACATCGCGGTGGTCGGCGGTGGTGACTCGGCGATGGAGGAGGCGACGTTCCTCACCCGGTTCGCCCGGTCCGTGACCGTCATCCACCGACGCACCGAGCTGCGGGCCAGCAAGATCATGCAGCGCCGGGCACAGGAGAATCCGAAGATCCGGTGGGAGTTGGGCTGGGTCGTCGACGACGTCCTCGGTGCCGACAAGGTGGACGGTGTCACGCTCGTGCACGCCGAGACCGGCGAGCGCAAGACCCTCGATCTGACCGGCTTGTTCGTCGCGATCGGGCACGACCCCCGCAGCGAACTGTTCGCTGGTCAACTCAAGCTCGACGACGCGGGCTACATCCTGGTCGAGCACCCCAACACCACGACCAACCTCGAGGGCGTCTTCGCCTGCGGGGACGTCGTGGACCACATCTACCGGCAGGCCATCACCGCCGCCGGAACCGGTTGCGCGGCCGCGATCGACGCCGAGCGGTGGCTGGCCGACGTACCTCTCGATCTGTAACGCAACCGACAAAAGGAGAACCCGCATGGCAGGCAACACAGTCACCGTCACCGACGCCACCTTCGCCACCGAAGTGCTCGGCAGCGACAAACCGGTGCTGGTCGACTTCTGGGCGGAGTGGTGTGGCCCGTGCAAGATGGTCGCTCCGGTCCTGGAGGAGATCGCCGGCGAGCATGCCGAGAAGCTGACCATCGCCAAGCTGAACATCGACGAGAACCCGCAGACCGCACGCGACTACCAGGTCATGTCGATCCCGACGATGACCGTCTACGTCGCTGGTCAACCGGTGAAGAGCATCGTCGGGGCCAAGCCGAAAGCGGCGATCCTCAAGGATCTCGCCGACTACATCTGACCGAACCCAGGCACCCGGCCACCCGGGTTGTCTCGGCCTTTCAGGCAGGCCGCAGGGCCGGCTCCAATGTGATCGACCCGAGCAGCCGCTCGATCGCGTGCTCGACGTCTTCGCGCCAGGTGACGGCGCTGCGCAGGTCGAGCCGCAGCCGGGGGTAACGCGGGTGCGGGCGGACCGTCTTGAAGCCGACTGCCAGCAAGTAGTCCGAGGGCAGCAGGCAGCCCGGAGCGGCCCACCGACTGTCGCCGAACGCCTCGATCGCGCGAATTCCACGTCGGATGAGATCACGCGCGACGTGTTGGATGAGCATCCGCCCGAGACCACCGCCGGCGAACTCGGGGAGGATGAACCCGCTCATCAGCAGAACCGCGTCCGCGCTCACCGGGCTGGTCGGGAACGCGATGGAGCGGGGAACGTAGGACGGCGGCGCGAAGAGAACGTAACCAGCCGGTACGGCGTCGACGTAGGCAATCCGGCCGCAGCTTCCCCACTCCAGCAGCACCGAGGAAACCCAGGACTCCTTCTCCAACGCCGTGTCGCCTACCTCCTCCGCCCGCTCGCGGGCCACCGGATCGAGTTCCCAAAAGACGCACCGTCGGCAACGGCGCGGCAGGTCGTCGATGTTGTCCAGCGTGATGCTGACCGTACGACGGGACATCGGCGAAGCGCTCCAGGGCTGATGCATGCTGGCGTGCGAAGGTGGCGCACCACAGCGGGCGTGCACCTCTGCCGGCATCGTAGGCGGCCGGCCCGACGCCCGGAAGGGTGCAGAGCGTCGCAGGTCATCTCTGCCGCACCAAGAGGGCGGATGCTGCTGAGCGGACACCTGCTCGCTGAGGGGTCGTTTCTTGACGGAGGCTTCCTGGCGGGGCCGGCAGGCACTGCTGCTCGACGAGCCGGCCGACAGGCTCATTACACGGGGCTGGTGCCTCGCGGACCTGGCCCGCACGCTGCGCAGCACCAACCACGTAGAGCTCGGTGAGCAGGTCCGGCGGAGCGTTGCTCGTCATGCCACCAGGTTCGTCACGCCGGTCCCGACGCCTTGCGGCGCAATGGTTGCAAGTGACTCTGCCGTCTCATTTATAGCAGAGTCCAGCCGCGCTCATGAGCGCCAAAATTTGGATCTAAGCTCACGAACTTCGGATCGGAGCTGATGACGTGAACCCCCTGACTACCAGCGCGTTTGACCTTCCCGAGCACCTCACCCCCAAGGCCGACCCGACGCTGATCGCCGGCGACGAGCAGCACTTCGCGGCCATCGCGGAGAGCCTCGAGCAGTCGATCGCTGACCTGTCCGAACGCCTCGATGCCGAGCGCAAGGCGCCCGGCGGCATAGGCCAGAAGGCGATGGACCGGGACATGGAGATTCACCGCCTGACCGCTCGCCTGCGCGCCCTGCGTCGCTTCGGTTTGGACCTGTGCCTCGGACACATCGTCAGCGCAGACAACCCCGAGCCCGTGTACGTCGGACGACTTGGCCTCACGGACAGCGCGGGTCGTCGGCTGCTGCTCGACTGGCGCTCCCCCGCGGCCGAGCCGTTCTTCGGAGCGACCCACGCCAACCCGATGGGTCTGGCAAGCCGCCGCAGGTATCGCTGGACCCGCGGCCGGATCAGCGACTACTGGGACGAGGTGTTCACCTCGGACGGGTTTGAAGGGCACGCCGCGCTCGACGACCAGTCCGCCTTCATCGCCAGCCTGGGCAGC
>JACCTY010000013.1 GCA_013812145.1 Geodermatophilaceae bacterium
CGGCAGGCGAAGGGCGCAGAGCTGGGGTACGAGGACGAGAAGTTCGCTTATGTCGTCGCCGTACGGGGGTCAGCCGTCGAGCCCGCGCTGGGCCGGGTGCTGCGGCATCCGGTCACCCGCAAGGGCCTGGTCACGCTGACGGTGTGCACCAGAGACCACGGCGTCGTGCGCACGCCGGTGGCCAAGAGCCGCCCGCTGTATCGCGCCGCCCGCGACGCCCGGTGGGGCAACGCCTGGCCGCCGGCCGAGGCGTTACCGTGACCAGATCACGGCGACGACCGACCGCCGGGCGCTATCCGGTCGATGCCGGTACGGCGGAGATCCTCGGCGACGCCGACCGGCCCGGCTGCTGGATGTTGCTCGTCGAGGACACCCCGCAGTCGCACGTGGACCTCGACGATCCGACGTACCTCGATTTCGAGTACGTCCGACGGATCGGACATGCGATCGACCTGGCTGCTCGACCTGGGCAACCGCTGGACGTCGTTCACCTCGGCGCCGGTGCGCTCACGCTGGCGCGGTACGTCGCTGCCACCCGGCCGGGGTCGCGTCAGCGTGCCTACGACATCGATGAAGCGCTCATCGAGCTCGTCCGAAGCGAGCTGCCTCTCGGCCGCCAGACCCGAGTCAGGGTTCGGGCGGGGGACGCGCGGGAGGGGTTGGCGACGCTGCCGGCCGGCTCGGCCGACGTTGTGGTCTCCGATGTCTTCCACGGCGCCCGGACGCCGGCCGCGCTGACCTCCCGCGAGTTCTTCCTCGACGCTGCCCGGGTATTGCGGCCAAGCGGCGTCTGCGCGGTGAACATCGGCGACGGCCCGCCGCTGGCATTCAGTCGCTCGCTCGTCGCCACCGTCCGCTCGGTGTTCGCTCAGGTCTGTGTCATGGGCGATCCGGCGGTGCTCCGCGAACGACGCTACGGGAATGTGGTGTGCCTCGGGTCGGCCGGCGGGCTTGCGGTGAACGAGCTGACCCGCCGGTGTGCGGGCGACCCGGCCCCGGGGCGAGTCGTCGCCGGACCAGACCTCGACCGGTTCGTCGGGCAGGCCCGGGTCATCGTCGACGCGTCAGCGGTCGAGTCCCCCGCACCGCCGGCGGGCCTGTTCGCCAAGCCTCCGCGCTAACGGATCCGCATCTGCATGGCGCCGCCGGACCGGCCGCGCTCGACAGCGACGATCTCGGCCACGATGGACAGCGCGATCTCCGCCGGGCTCTGGCTGCCGATGTCCAGCCCGCACGGCGAGTGCAGCCGATCCACCTGAGCGGCCGGTACGCCGTCGTCTCGCAGCCGCTGCATCACCATCGGTGCGTGCCGGCGGCTGCCGAGCATGCCGACGAAGAACGCCGGCCCGGCCAGCGCCCGCTTCAGCACCTCATCGACGTAGGGCGCGTCGTGGTCGGACAGCACGACAGCATCCGTCGACCCCGCCGGCGCGGACTCGAACGCCGCCTGGGCGCCCTCGTGCAACAGCTCCACCCGCCGACCGAGGAAGCCGGCGAACTCGGCCACTGCTCGGCCGACTGCGTTGTCGCCGAACACGAACACCGCCGGCGACGGCTCGTGCAGCTCGGCGAACAGCTCGAGCACCTGCTCCTGACCGTGCCCGAACACCCGGCGCCGGCGCAGCGTGGGGTCACCGCCCGAGCCCGCCAGCTCTCGGGCCAACTCCATGCCGGCCGTGTCGAACTCCGAACAACCCAGCGTGCCAGCAAGGACTTGCCCATCGGCCACCGCCAGCTTCGCCCCGGCGTACGACGGCGGCTCCCCCTCGACCGCGACGACGGTGACGAGGACGCTGCGGCGTCCGGCCTCGCGGGCGGCGGTCAGTGCCTGCAGGGTGTCCATTCGCCGGAGCGTAGCCCGCAGCGATGAGCCGGTCAGCGTGCGGCCGGCAAGACGTGAACCTGCAGCGTCGAGTGCGCTTGGCGTGCCGTCCGGGGTCCAGCGACAGGACAGAATGACGCCGTGGGCGAGCTCATTGTGGTTACCGGCCCGCCCGGCGCAGGTAAGTCGACCGTGGCCCGCGCCCTCGCCGGCGGGTTCGAGTCAAGCGCGCTCGTCGCCGGCGACTACTTCTTCGCCTTCATTGACCGCGGACTCATCCCACCCTGGCGACCGGAAGCCCACGCTCAGAACGAGGCCGTCACCCAGGCGGCCGCTGCTGCGGCTGGGCGGCTGGCCGCGGGTGGCTACACGGTCGTCTACGACGGGATGGTCGGCCCCTGGATCCTGCCGACGTACATGGCCGCGACCGGGCTAGCGCGGCTCCACTACGTCGTTCTCATGCCGTCGGAGGAGCGCTGCGTGACACGGGTCCAAGCGCGGGTCGGCCATGGCTTCACCGACATCCCCGCCACACGGCACATGCACCATCAGTTCGCGGATGCCCAGATAGACCGGCGGCACCTTGTCATCGAGCCGCCAGACGAACCCGAGGCAACCGCAGCAGCCATCCGCGAGCGCCTAGCCAACGGCTCGCTCGCCCACGACCAGCCCTGATCACCAATCGGAGACCGATCCATGTCGGCGACGCGCGGATTCTCACCATGGGTCAGCCCTAGGACGTGATCAGCTGGATGGGGCAGCGTGGGCCGGTGGCATGTGCAAGACGGCGGTCGCCCGTGCAGAGCGGCCAGTCGAGCGCCTCGGCGAGGGCGACATAACAGGCGTCGTACGCGGTGACATTCGCGCGTAGCCCGAAAGCTCGATGCATCAGTCCAAGCGTTGGGAACCTGGCCATGGGGATGTCACCGAGGTCCTCGACTGCTTGCTCGAACCGCTCGTCGGTGATGGTGCCGGCGAGCCATCGACTCCGGAGCACGGCGGTTGTCTCCACATCCACGAGATCAGGTGCGGCCAGTTCTCGGTGTGCGAGGAGCAGGTCGCGGGCGTGCCGGCCGGCCTGCTCGTCGTCGCCGACTGCATTGGCCAGCACAGAGGCGTCGATGACGATCACCCGGAGGAACGTTCCTCGGCCAGATCTGCTGCCGCCTGAGCGAAGCCGACGCGGCCGCCGCGGCGAGCGTCGATACGCCGAAGGACGTCGTCCAGGGTGGGCGAGACGGCCAGCCGGGTCAGTTCGGCGGCGAGGTACTGCTGCAGAGACTGCCCGCGCTCTTCCGCCCGGCGAACGAGTTCACGGTGCGTCTCTTCGGTGAGATCACGAACGAGCACATTGGTCACGCTTGCATTATGCTATCAGCAGCCTGCGTCCGCAACTTCGTCCACGCAGCCTCGGCCGAAGGTGCGCTTGGTCTCGGCCGAGAGCACGACGCTGCTCATGCTCGCGCCCGACGAGAACCTGATCCCCGATCCGGTCGAGTTCTGCTCAACCACAGTGGTGCCTTTGGTTGATCTCCACCGCGCGACCGTCGGGATCTTCGACGATGAAGCGGCAACCCCACGGGCGGATCTCGTGATCCTCGAGGATTGGTGCGCCCAGCTCGTCGAGCGCGGCCCGCGCCGTATCGAGCGAGCTGACGTATAAGCCTGGGAAGGTGCTGCCAGCAGCGCGCAACCCAGGCGCCCGGCCGGCCATGCCGGCGTCGTAGACGGCGACGTGGACGCCGTCGAGGTCGACGGCCCAGTGCAATGGGCCGTCGTCATGGGTCTCGTCTTCGAGGTCGACCCCTGCAGCGCGGTCGAAATCAGCCATCTGGGCGCCGTCGGCTGCGAAGAGGACGATCGACGCGATCTCAGTCATGGCTTCGATTGTGCAGGGGTGTCTCGCGCCTTGCCATTGATTCGGGTACGGCCGAAGAATCGGGGAGGATGAGGCGTCATGGGACACGAGGCTCGTCTGCAGGCCGACCCGGCCGAGTCTGTCCTGCCCTCGCGGCGCACACTTGGCCAGGAGCTGCTGCTGGTGTTGGCGCTGTCGCTGGGTGCCTCGGCGATCTACTCGATCATCGACATCGCCGCAGCGCTCACGGCTTCGGAGCCGCTGGCCGAGCAGACTTCTGCGCTGAACGTCTCGCAGGCCGAGCGGCCCTACCTCGACCTGACCCTGCAGCTCGTGCGTATCGGGCTGCACGTCGTACCGGCGCTGCTGGCGATCCACTTCCTGTCCCGGACGAACGCGCCTGCGCTGCGCACGATCGGCCTCGATGGGCGCCGGCCCGGCTGGGACATCGGCGTGGGCACGGGCCTGGCGCTGCTGATCGGCGTACCGGGGCTGCTGTTCTACCTGCTCAGCCGCGAACTCGGGATCAACACGACTGTCGTCGCGACGGGGCTGCCCGAGCAATGGTGGCAGTACCCGGTGCTGATCGTGGCCGCGCTGCAGAACGCCGTACTGGAAGAGGTCATCGTCGTCGGCTACCTGCTGACCCGGCTGCGACAGCGCGGCTGGTCGCCATGGGCGGCGATCGCGGCCTCATCGGTGCTGCGAGGCGCTTATCACCTCTATCAGGGGTTCGGCGGGTTTCTCGGCAACGTCGTGATGGGGCTTGTCTTCGGCTGGCTCTACCAGCGCAAGGGCCGCGTCGCGCCGCTGATCATCGCGCACACCGTGCTGGACGTGGTCGCCTTTGTCGGCTACGCACTGCTCGTGGACCGGGTCGGTTTTCTGAGCTAGCAGCCGTCGATGTAGACGCCGCGGGCTTCTAGCCAGGGGTCCGGGTCGATGCGGGTTCCGTAGAGACCCTGCTGCACCTCGAAGTGCAGGTGCGGCCCGGTGGAGAAACCCTGGGTCCCGATCAGCGCGATGACCTGACCGGGATAGACCCGCTGGCCGGTACTGACCTTGATGACTTCCTCGTGCCCGTAGACCGTCACGTCCCCGTTGTCGTGCTCGATGTAGATCGCCTGGCCGAAGCCGCTGGCATAACCAGCGCGTACGACGGTGCCTTCACCCACTGCATAGATCGGGTCGTACATGGGGGCGGCGATGTCGATGCCGTAGTGGAAGCTGCCCCACCGCGATCCGTAGCAGCTCGTGGTTTCGCCGATCGCCGGCTTGACCCAGTCACCCGACTGCGCCGGCGGTGAAGGTGGGGGTGGGGGAGGCGACGACCCGCCGCCACCACCACCGCCGCCATCATCGGAGGGCGGGGGTGACGGAGGTGGCGTAGCCGGATTGTTGCGCGCATCCTCCTCCGCTGCCGCGCGCCTTGCCTCCTCGGCCGCGCGCGCTGCCTCCTCGGCCTCGGCCGCTCGGCGGGCGGCCTGCTCCCGCTCGCGCTGGAGTGCTGCCTCTTCGGCGGCCTTGCGTGCCTCGTACTCCTCGTAGGCCCTCCGGGCGCCCTCGACGCCGAGCAGTTCCTGTTGCGCCTGCTGCAGGGCAACCTCGTACTGCGCCTTTTCCGCCTCCAACCCGGCCAGCCGGGATTGCGAGCTGGCCAGGGTGTCCTCGGCCACGTCGAGTGCCTCCGCCGCGAACCGCTCAGCGGCCTCTCGCTCCAGCACCGCCTGTCGCTGCGCGGAGTCGGCGTTGGCCTGGCGGACCCTGGCGATCTCGACCTCGGAGACGACATCGAGGTGGTTGGCGGACAGCGCCTCGAGCAGGCCGGCCCGTTCGACGAGTTCGGCCGGGCCGTTGGAGTCCAGCAGGACAAAGGTGTTGTCGAGCGTGCTGCCCTGGATGTAGCTGTTCCGGGCGAACAGGGCGAGGTCGGCCGTCGCGTCGTCCACCGCTGTTGCGGCCGCCGTCACGGCCTCGCGAGTCTCCTCGGCCCGGATGCGCGCCTGCTCCAGCCTTCCTTCGGCGGCGATGTAGGCCGAGGAGGCGTTCTCCACGTCGATCTGCAGGCTCT
Organism: Geodermatophilaceae bacterium; assembly: GCA_013812145.1. GTDB lineage: Bacteria > Actinomycetota > Actinomycetes > Mycobacteriales > Geodermatophilaceae > JACCTY01. The sequence goes on from JACCTY010000013.1 coordinate 5,752, forward strand.
CGATCTCACCCGCGGCGGCCGCGACCAGTCCGGACAGCCGACCGACCTCGGCGGCCTGCGCGTCCTTGTTCGCCTGGGCCTGGTCGATCTGCTCGTCGCTGGGGTTGGGCGGCGGGTCTTCGGCGCCAGCCGAGGTCGGTGCGCCGCCGACCAGAAGGACCGCGATGAGCCCTACGAACACCGGTCCCCGCACGCGCCGCCGTGTTTCCCGTCGTAACACGCCGCTTACTGTGCACCAGCAGACACAATTACACCAGTAGCCACAGCAATAACATCCGCCACGCTGCGCGATCAGGTCACAACTGGGCGTCGCACAGAACGCCCGAGGATTATCAGAAGGGAGCGGCCTCGCGGACGGCCTGACCGCCGCGACGGGTGGCGTCGGCGGCGTCTTGTACGGCGCGGCGCGTCCGCCAGCCCACTGACGGCCTGCCCTCCGTGTCGACCGCAGCCAACATCAGGCCGCCGAGCAGGCCAAGGTTCTTGAAGAAGTGGAGCTGCTGCTGCTGTCGCGCCTCGGGCTCCTTCTCCTCCCAGAACCGGTGCCCGGCCAGCGTGGTCGGGATCAGGCTGCCGGCGAGCAGGAGCGAGGAGATCCGCGGCAGCTTGTTCAAGGCCAGCAGGGTGCCGGCTCCCACCTTGACCGCCGCGTCGATCTTCACCAACTGCTGCGGGTCGGTCGGCAAGTTGACCGGGAGCGCGCGGGCAGTCTTCTCGGCTACCGGAGAGGCCACGCCGGCATGACCCTCCGGGGTGCGCAGCGCGTTGATCCCGCCGCTGACGAAGATGCTGGCGAGCAGTGGGCGGGCGATCCGTCGGACGAGCATGAGGTTCCCTTCACGTCAGGTGCGGGCCCCGCTTACGTTAGCGGCGAACCACCCTGAATGCCGACTCAGCGGGTGCGCTGGTGCAGCGGCGGCCCGGCGACGGCGCAGTGAGACCGCTGCTCGGCCGCGGCGGGTCGCCGGAGTTCCCGGTCGATGGTCAGCGCCGACAGCACGCCGCCAAGGGCAAGCAGGCCGGCGCACACCCAGACGATGATCGCGAACGCGTCGTCGAAGACATCCGGTCGCTGGTAGTCGGCTCCAGACAGCCCGGCGACGGCCGGCAGCACCGCCACCGCGAGCAGGCCGGCCGCGCGAGCCACCGCGTTGTTGACTCCTGAGGCCACGCCGGCGTGACGGTCCTCGGCGCTGGCCAGCACCGTCGCGGTCAGCGGGGCAACCGTCGCCGCGAGGCCCAGTCCGAACACCGTCACGGCGGGCAGCACGTCGAACAGGTACGACGCGTCGGGGCCGATCCGCAGCATGAGCATCACCCCGAGGGCGCAGACCAGGGGGCCGACTGTCATCGGCAGCCGCGGCCCGATCCGCTGCGCGAGCGCGCCCGCCCGTGCGGACAGCAGCAGCATCAGAACCGTCAGCGGAAGCAACGCCGTACCGGCGACCAGGGGGGAGAAGCCCGCGACGACCTGCAGGTGCAGCACGAGCAGGAAGAACAGCCCACCCATCGCGCCGTACACGGCGAACGTGACCACATTGGCCGCAGTGAACTGGGTTGAAGCGAAGAGGTCGAGCGGGACCAGCGGGTGCCGGCTGCGCCGTTCGACCACGATGAAGGCGGCCAGGCACGCCAGCCCGGCGACGCCGCTGAGCACGGTGAGCGGCGTCCATCCGGCGTCGCCGCCGGCGATCAGGGCATAGGTGAGCCCGGCCAGACCGGCGGCGCCGAGCACCGCGCCCGGGATGTCGAGCTGCGGGCTGGCCTGCGGATCGGCGGTCTCCGGCACATACTTCACGGCCACGACGACCACCAGCGCGGCCAGCGGGAGGTTGATCAGGAAGACCAGCCGCCACGACCAGACGTCGATGAGATACCCGCCTACGAAGGGCCCGATCGCCGCGGCGATCCCGCCCAGCCCGGACCACGCCCCGATCGCGCGGGACCGGTCGTCCGGGTGCAGCGATGCGGAGATGATCGCGAGGCTCCCCGGCGTGAGCAGGGCGCCGCCGACGCCCTGCAGCGCCCGCGCGACGACGAGAAGCTCGACGTTCGGCGCGACACCGCATAGCAGCGAGGCGGCGGCGAACCACACGGTGCCGATGATGAAGATGCGCCGGCGCCCGAGCCGGTCGCCAAGCGACCCGCCGAGCAGGATGAACGACGCGAGCGTGAGGGCGTATCCGTTCAGCGTCCACTGCAGGCCGGCGAACCCGGCGTCGAACTCGGTCCCGATCTGGCCGAGCGCGACGTTGACGACCGTGGCGTCGAGCATCGCCAGTCCGGAGCCGAGCACCGTGGCCAGCAGCAGCCATCGCCCTTGCGGACTGGACAGCCGCACCGCGGGAACCTGTACTTCCGCAGATGCCATCTAGCTGCCCTCCGACCCGCTCATGGTGCCCCCGGCAGTGATGGCCAGTCCCAGCGCGGTGAGGTATTTCCGGCGGGTCGGGCGGTCGCGTTCGACGCCGTACATCCTGTTCGCGCCACGCTCGATCTGTGTCATCGCGGTTGTCAACGCGAGCAGCCCGGCAAGTAGTCCGAGCGTCAGCGCCACCTCGCCGGCCTCCTCGGCCTCCTCGCCGCCGGACAATGTGTCGCGGATGAGTTGGTCGCTGTCGCCGGGGGATAGCGCGAGAATGGTGCGCGCTATGACCTCGCCGCCGTCGGCCTGGCCGAGGTCCGCGGCCAGCCCGGTCAAGGCGATGAGGAACGGTACGGCGGCCAGGCACAGCTGCATCGCCAGTGCTCGGGAGTGGCTGAACCCGTCGCCGTACCGGAATCTGGCGAACGCGTCCTTCGCCAGATGCCACCGGCCGTAGCGGCGCAGCGTCTCCCACGCCTCGTCGGCCGACAGCTCGGCACCGTGCCCGTCCCGCGTCTCGGGGACGTGGTTGGCCGAGCTCATTCAGTCGGCACCTCCGCCGGCCGGTAGACCACCAGCCGGCGCGGCGTCTTCTCGAAGCGGAATTCGACGGCTTCCTCGCCCGGTTCCCCGTCCCTGGCGACCTGAACCGGCCCGTCGAGCGAGCGGACGGTGAGTTCGCTGACCTCCAGCTGCCGGTACATGCGGCTCTTGTCCGTCGCCGCCAACGCGGTGAGGGCGAGCCGGGCCCGGCTGAACCTCTTGTCCGCGCGGAGGTACTGCACGTCGAGCAGGCCGTCCTCCAGCCGCGGTCGCCATGCCGGGGACAGCCCCCGCGGCGTGTAGGCGCAGTTGCCCACGAAGAGGATCCACAGCTTCGCCGGCTTGCCGTTGAGTTCCAGCTGCACCGGCCGCTGCGTGCGTAAAACCGAGACCGCGGCCAGGAACAGCGCCGGCCACTTGCCGAACCGTGTCTCGAACGCCTCGCGGCGCTCGACCATCTCCGGATAGCTGCCGATGCTCGCGGTGTTCAGGAACGGCACGCCGCCGACGGTCGCGACGTCCACAGCGACTCCCGCGCCGGAGTTGATCGCTTCCACCGCTGCGTCGACCGTCTCGATCCCGACGTCGCGAGCGAAGTGGTTGAGGGTCCCGGCCGGTACGACGGCCAGCGGCAGCTGGTGCTCCAGCGCCACCTTGGCTGCGGTCGCCACCGACCCGTCGCCCCCGGCGACGCCGAACGCCTGGGCCCGTTCGGCCGCGGCATGCAGCAGCTCGGCCATGTCGTCGTCCTCCCCGAGCTCCACGACTTCCGCGCGAGGGAGTCGTTCGCGCACCTCGTCGGCGGGGTTGACGTCGTCCGGACCGGATCGTGGGTTGACCGCGATCACGAGCCCTTCGCCGTCAGGCAGCGCCGGCGCGACGCTGGTCAACCTGACCCTGGCCGGTACGGCGGGGTGCACCGGCCACCAGTGCCGGGTGGCCAGCGCGACGCCCGCGCCGAGCGCCGCTCCGGCCACCACGTCGGCGGGATAGTGCACGCCCACGTGAACCCGTGAGTAGGCCACCGCGGCGGCCAGCGGGGCCACCGCCGCACCACGCGGCAGGGACTCCATGGCGACCGCGGTGGCGAAGGCGCCCGCCGAGGCCGAGTGACCGGACGGGAACGAGGACGTGATGGGCGCCCGGCGCAACCGGCGCAGCGGTGACAGGCCGCCGTAATCCGGCCGTCCCCGGTCGAAGAGCTGCTTGGCGACGATGTTCGTCAACGCGCTGCTCACGGTGAGCGATCCGACCGCTCGCACAGCGGCTCGCCGACCCTTGCCCTTGCGTGCCCCGAGGACAGCCGCGACGGCGAACCACAGCCGCCCGTGGTTGGCCGCCCGGGACAACCGGAGCAGCGCCTGGTCGGCCGGGCTCGGCGGCAACCGCTGCACCCAATGGTAGATCCGGCGGTCGAGGCGAGAGGGTGCGCGGGCCATCCGCGGAGCCTATGCAGCCGCTGCCGCGCTGGCGGGCGCGGTATGCGGCGGCACGGCCACAACGACAGACACAGCGGGCTCTATACCGCCCGCTGTGTCTGTCGCTACGGGTTCTCCACAGCTTTGCTGGGCCACTAGTCCTCGCCGGTGCGGCGACCCGAGGGTGGTTGGCGTGGACCGTGAGTCTCGTCGGGATTGTTATCGGCTGGCAGCGGCGACGGCGGCCGATCAGGACGGCATTCTGTCGCGCCGTCAGATCCGGGAACTCGGGTTGCACCGGCGCGACGTCCGTACGCAGGTCGATGCCAAGCGCTGGCACAAGCCCAGCCCGAACACCGTGGCCGTGTTCACCGGAGAGCTGTCGCAGCGGCAGCAATGGTCGCTGGCCTTGCTGGAGACCGGCTGCTCGCGCGCTGCGCTCGATGGGGTTACCGCCCTGCAAGCTGCTGGCCTCACCGGCTATGCCGCGCCGACGACGATCTCGTGTCCACTCGGAGCAAAGCCGCGGCGCATTGCTGGCGTGGAGGTTCATGTCACCCGATGGCGTTTCACCGGCGATGTGATGAACAGCGGGATACCCAGGGTGCGTCCGCAGGTGGCAGCCGTCAGGGCTGCCCTGTGGGCCCGCACCGACCGGCAAGCCGCGCTGATCCTCGTCATGGCGGTGCAACAGCGGCTGAGCACCGCCCGGCGCCTGCAATGGGAACTACGCAGGATCGGGCGCCACCCTCGTCGCCGTCTACTCGTGCAGGTGCTCGCCGACATTGCCGATGGGGCGCAGGCCCTGGGTGAGCTGGACTTCGCCGCACTGTGCCGGCAGTACCGCCTACCCAAGCCGAGTCGCCAGGTACTCCGCCGCGGGACAAGGGGACAGATCTACCTCGATGTGTATTTCGACGACTACGGCCTTGTCGTGGAGGTCGACGGGATCCAGCACGCCATCGGGCTCAATCAGGTGGACGATGCCCTCCGGCAGAACGAGGTAAGCCTCGGGGCAGAAACGGTGCTGCGCATCCCGCTGCTGGGGCTGCGGCTGCAAGCTGCCGACTTTATGGCGCAGCTCTCGCGCGGCCTGCGCGATCGGGGCTGGCGTAGCCGCCGGTGAGGCGCTCCAGGGAACCGCGTGCCGTTGGCTACTCCGCGGCCTGGCCGCGCTGGCGGGCGCGGTACGCCGCGACGCTGGCCCGGCTCGCGCACGTCTCGGAGCAGAACCGCCGGCTGTTGTTGCGCGAGGTGTCGATGAAGACGCCCTGGCAGTCCTCAGCAGCGCAGATGCCGAGCCGAGCCCAGCCGTAGCGCGTCACGAGCATGGCCATGCCTACGGCGACGGTGGTCGTCAGCTGCTCGACCGCCGGTGCGCCCTCGCGGCTGTAGTGCACGTGCAACGTGCCATCGTGGTTCGTCATCCGCGGGTGCACCTGCGCGCAGCCCAGCAGCTCGTTGAGCCGGTCGATCACCGCCTGCTCGCTGCCGGCCTCCACCACCGCTCGGACTCGCCGGCCGAGGTCTGCCACCGTCTCCCGCTCGGGCGCACTGAGCGTCAGGCGAGTACGGCGGGCGAACCACTCCCGGTGCGCGGCCAGGAACTCGGCAAGCGTTCGCGGGTCGTCGTACTGCGTGTTGGCGAGGTTGACCGCAAGTTCGACCGCTCCTGAACTGTAGGTGTCGTGCGTCGCTATTCCCAGGTCTGGTCGCTCCCGAGCGCTCCGATCCTCCTCCTCGCCGGGTTCCTCGGCCGGCTGCCGGTGGCGATGGTGCCGCTGGCTCTGCTGCTGCTGGTGGAGTCCCGCACCGGCTCCTACGCGACCGCCGGCCTGGCGACGGCGGCGTACGGGCTGGCCACCGCCGCGGTCGCCCCGCTGCTGGGCCGTCTCGCCGACCGGATCGGTCCGCGGCCGGTCCTGCTCGTCACCGGTGTCACCTACCCGGCGACTCTGGTGGGGTTGCTGGTGATCCTCCGGGCGGGCACACCGGACGCCGTCATCCTGGCAGCGGCCGCAGTGGCCGGCACGGCTATGCCGCTGATCTCCTCGACCGTGCGTGCACTCTGGATCCGGGTCTCCGGCGAGGGTCCCGTGCTGCAGTCGGCGTACGCGCTGGACGCGATCTGCGTCGAGTGCGTTTTCGTGCTCGGCCCGGTCCTGGTCGCGGTGTTCGTCACCTTCACCAGCCCGGCGGTTCCCGTCGTCCTGGCCGCCGTGCTCGCCGTGATCGGCAGCGTCGCAGTCGCCGCCTCGGCGCCGGCGCGGGCCTGGCGCCCAGCAGCCGGTGCCCGCCCGCGCGCGGCTGGACCGCTCCGCTCAGGCGGAATGCGGGTGCTGCTCGCCTCGACCGCAGTCGTGATGTTCGGCCTCGGCTGCCTCGAGGTGGCGGTCCCGGCGTACGCCGAGGACGGTGGCCTCCCGGCGATGTCCGGCGTCCTGCTCGCCGTCTGGGCGCTCGGCAGCGCCGCCGGCGGTCTCTGGTTCGGTGCCCAGCAGCTGCGGATGTCGCTGCCCCGGCAGTACCGGTGGGGTCTGCTCGCGATCGCGGTGGGCTTCGCGCCGCTGGCCGTCGCCACTGATCCGTGGGTGCTGGGGGCGCTGCTGTTCCTCGGCGGTACGGCGATCGCTCCGACGGTCTCCGTGCAGAACGCACTCGTTGCATCGATGGCACCAGCACGGGCGACGACCGAGGCGTTCACCTGGCTGACCACGGTGGTGTTCGGGGCGAGCGCGCTCGGTGCCGCCGTTGCCGGTGTATTGGTGGAGCAGCCGGAAGGGATCGCGTTGGCGCTCGGCCTGGCGACGGCGAGCGCGTTCGCTGCGGCCGGGATCGCCTCGGTGGCCGGCCGCCGGCTCGCCACTGCGCTGGCCTGACCGGGAGCTTGCGGCGTTGCGGGTGCGTCAGCGAGCGGCGCTGCGGTGGATCGGGCCGTCCTCGGAGGCGAGCCGGCGGCCGTGTCCGCCCCAGCGCAGCGCGACGATCTCCGCGGCGATGG
>JACCTY010000099.1 GCA_013812145.1 Geodermatophilaceae bacterium
AGGTTGACGTCTCCGGTGGCCCGGGCGTACTGGAAGCTACCCACACGCAGATGGCTGGTCGCGACCCGGGTGAGCACGGCTCCTGGCAACAGGGTCTCGCGGCGCACCCGGCGCCCCGTCGCCACCACGGCCAGGGAGCGGGCCGTGGGGATGCCGAGGGCATGCATCGCCTCGCTGAGGACGTACTCGCGCAGCATCGGGCCGACCGCGGCCAGGCCGTCCCCGCCGCGCGCGAACGGCGTGCGTCCGGAGCCCTTGAGGTGGAGGTCGCGAAGGTGGCCGAGGGAATCGACGACCTCACCGAGCAGGAGTGCGCGCCCGTCGCCGAGACGCGGGGCGAACCCGCCGAACTGGTGTCCGGCGTAGGCCTGCGCCACCGGAGTGGCACCGCGGGGTACGAGGCTGCCGACCAGCAGACGCAGGCCGTCGGCACTCCGCAGCCAGGCGGGGTCGAGGCCGAGCTCGGTGGCCAGCGGCACGTTGAGCACGAGCAGCCGCGAGTCGGGAGCTTCCTCGGCCTGCCAGGGAATGGCCATCTCCGCAAGCTCGCGGGCGAAGCGGTCGTCACAGGTGATGGTCGGTGCCGGTGCGACGCTCACGCCATCGAGGATACGTGGGACACCCGACCGGCCAGCGGCCACTGCGCCGTTGACCTGAGGCGGTTCCAAGCAAGCCGTTGCCATCAGTAGCGGCTGTCGACAGTTGGGACCGCGCCCAGTTTGCCGGCATCCGCGACTGTCCGGGCTCGGCATGAGCGGTCACCACGGGGGCAGCGCGTATCCCGCTCGAGGATGGTCAGCCGGGACAGCGACTCCGCTTTCGGGTGTTGGTTCTGCGGCCGTTGACGCTGGCGGTAGTGAAGCTGGGCGACGCGGGTCTGCTGGCAGGTGCTCCCACGTCTCACCGCCCGTAGATCCTGGCAAGCGGTGGCTACTGTCCATTGCGGCGCGATGCTCGGTCCTGAGGTTACTGCGCTGACGAAGTATCGGCGTCCTTCGGCGGAGGGTGCAGGCGCGCAGACTCACCGCCGAAGCCGTGGGCCGAGGCTCACCAGGCAACCACCCGGGATCGGTGTGACGTGGTAGCCGATCTCCTCTTCGACATGCTCCCACTCTGTCTCAGGTACGGGTTCCCGGTTTATGGCCGTCGGACGGATCGGGCAGCGGTGCGCTTGGTGGCGGCGGTGGCAGGACCGGTGGCAGTCGGTTGCGACCGTGGAGCGACGCGTGAGGTTGGCCCGCAAGCTGTGCACTCTCGATTGCTGTGGTTGATCGTCTCGCACACGCCGCACTGCCAGGTTGTGCTCATCGCCGGCGGGCCGCAAGTTTGCCGAGAAGCTCGCCGAGTATCCGGCCACGGCGTGGAGCCGGGTCGATTCGGGCCTTGGGTCGCGCAGAAGCCAGCGGCGTAGAGGAGGACGGGCGTTTTTCATCGGCGGGCCCGGACCCAGCAGGCGCCGTACGGCGGACTTTCCCCGCCAGTCGAAGCCCTTTTCCACGTAAGGCAGTGGGGGGCACTGTCGGTTCCGACCCCGTGGCCCGCGGCCTCGAGCCGAGCGCACCAGTCTCGGTACCCGCGCCCTCAGCGTTCGGCTGGCCTTTGCTCCGAGTTTCCACCAACGGAGGTCGAGTCTCACGGTAGGACCTCAGCCGAGCCGCAGTTCAGCGCGGGCTAGCCGAACACCGTCTACTGCGCAGTCTCCCAACTGGCGGTGCAGGACGCTACGCGGTAGTCATTAGGGATGGACAATGTGCGGACGACATGGAATGACGCGGCTGAGAAGCTCGGCGGTTTGGGTTCGAAGCTCAAGGTGCACTACGAACAGCAGCAGGAGGCCGATAGAGAGACAGCACAGGCTGACGTACAGACTGCGGCGAAGCGTCTCGGGGACGCTGTGCAGGATGCCTTCGAGGCGATGGGTGCCGCCGCCAAAGACGATGCCGTGAAAGCAGATGTCAAACAGGTTGGGCTGGCTCTCACCGAGGCCTTGAAGGCAACCTTTTCCGAGATTTCCGGCGAGGTCCGCGGGGTCCTGAAGCGGCCCACGGAGGGAGATTCCGCTCGGCCGGAGCCGCTCTTGCCGGTAGCTGAAGAGGGCGATGCCCCACGCGTGGAAGGTAGCCGCGAGCCGCCACCGGCGAACCCCAGTTCTTGAGCAACGCTTCCTTCGAGTGCCCCCGGCAGTGTTGCAGTTCACGACATCGTGCACACCCTTGTCGGGACATGAACTGGGCTGTGTCCAGGATCCTTGACACAGCCAGTTGACTGGTCTGATCAACTTTGCTGTCCGCGGGGAGGTAGGTCGTCAAGGCCGTTCGTCGGGGGTCGCGTGCGGGTCCGCGGTGAGCCCGGCTTCGCGGGCCGCTACAAGGCTCCGCCCGGGTGGCGGCGCCGAGTTTGGTTAAGACGTTGGAGACGTGGGCGCGGACGGTTTTAGGCTGAGTACGTAGTGGTCGGCGATTTCTGGGTTGGACAGGCCGCGGGCAATCAGGGTGAGGATGTCGCGTTCACGGTCACTGAGCTGGGGGAATATCGCCGAGGACGAGGCCCGTCCGCCGGTGAGCAGGTGGCGGGTGATGCGCTCTACCACCGTGCCGTCATAGACACCGTCGCCGGCGGCGACGGTGCGGACCGCACGGGCGATGGAGCTCATCCGGGCCGGTCGCCCAGGAGGTGTGCGAGGAGCTGTCTGAGCACGGTGAGCTGGGCGCGCATATGAGCGCTGTCGTCTGTTGATTGGGACAGGATGAACGCGCCCTCGAAGGTGACGAAGACGTGGTCGGCCAGGGCTTCGGTGTTGATCGCGGGGTTTGTTGGGAGTGTCCCGAGCGCTTCCCGGAGCATGCCTGACAGGGTGTGACGCCACGCCTCGATCGCCTGGACGATCTGCTCGGAGGTGCCGCTTCGGGCGAGCTGCCGCTCGGTGAGGATCGAGACGTACAGGCAGCTGGACTGGGCCGCCATGAGCTCGTCAGCACTGTCCTCGAAGACTCGCACGAAGGCGATCACCCGTTCGCAAGGGTCGTTGGACGCGGCCTGGGCCCGGGTGGCAGCCTGCTCCAGGTGGGTGATGTCGGCAGCGGCGTAGCGGTCGACCAGCGAGCTCGCCAGGTCCAGCTTGGACGCGAAGTGGTGGAAGAAGGCGCCCTTGGAGGTGCCCGACTCGGCAATCACCTCATCCAGGGAAGTGGCGGCGTAGCCGTTTTCGATGACCAGCCGCTCCGCGGCGTCGAGAATGCGTTGCTTGGTGGCGGCTCCGTCTCTTGGCATAACCCCTGGTACAGAACGAGGACGGAGATGTGGCTGGGAGCACGACACAGAAGGCGGCCCCGGCGCTGCCGCAACTACAGGGCCGCAGCACCGTCACCGACGGTGGCATGGAGACTGACCTGATCTTCCATCACGGGGTCGACCTGCCGCACTTCGCGGCATTTCCGCTTCTCGAGACTGCTCAGGGACGGCTGCTCCTCACGGACTACTACGACCGCTACGCCGCGATCGCCGGCCGCGCCGGAGCCGGGCTGATGCTGGAATCACCGACCTGGCGGGCCAACCCCGACTGGGGCGACCTTCTCGGTTACTCCCAACATGCTTTGGCGCGTGCCAACGCCGCAGCCATCGCGCTGCTCGCCCAGCTGAAGGAGCGGTACTCGGCAACGATCACCGACGTCATCGTCAGCGGGATGATCGGCCCGCGGGGTGACGGCTACCGCCCCGGACACCGCATGGCGCCCGCGGCAGCAGCGGCGTACCACCGGCCGCAGCTCGAAGCGCTCGCGCGCGCTGGAGCCGACATGGTCACGGCCTACACCCTGACCGACACCGGCGAGGCCATCGGAATCGTGCATGCCGCCCGCGACGTCGGCCTGCCGGTAGCGGTCTCGTTCACGGTCGAAACCGACGGCAGGCTTCCCAGCGGCGCGACCCTCGCCCAGGCCATCATCCACGTCGACGACACCGCCCCACCGGAGTACTTCCTGATCAACTGCGCTCACCCCACCCACGTCGAGCCAGCCCTGACCACGACGACCGGAAGCTGGCGCGAACGCATCGTCGGCATCCGATACAACGCCTCCGCCAAGAGCCACGCCGAGCTGGACGACGCCACCGAACTCGACGACGGCGACCCCCAGCTCCTCGCCACCGCACACCACCGGCTCACCCCATTGCTACCAAGACTGTCCATCGTCGGTGGCTGCTGCGGGACCGACGCCCGCCACGTCGCCAGCATGTGGAACGTCGACCACGCGTGCATTGCAGAGGCACAAGCGTGGTAGCGGTGCGGTATCCCTAACCGACACGCATCCCCGCAGGCAGCATCCACATCGCGGTGGAACGATTGGTCGTCTGGTGCCAGGATGGAGGCGGTTTGGCGCTGGACCTCACGCGAGGAGCCCCGCCGGCCCTGACTCCGCGGAGGGTCGTCGCCTCGGTGCCGGCGCGGCAGCTGATCGCTGTCGCTCACCCGCCAGGTGCCGACATTTTCGCCGGGAGGTCCCTGATGTGTGCGACGACTGAACGTGACTTCCTGCCACGGCCGCGGTCGCCGTGGACGGGGTCTCGGTACGAAACCCGGCACCGCTGGCAGCTGGACCTGGTCAGCAGCCTGGCCGAGGCGGCGAAGGAGCTACGGGCGCTGGCCGCCGAACTGACCGCTGCGCACACTGCGGGCTGGTGGCTGATGGAACCGATGCGAAGCGGCCACCTGCTGGCGGCTCGCGCGTCGCGACGCCGGCGGGCCGGCCAGGCGCTGGGCTCGTCGCCACGGATCGACAGCACAACCGCACCGGTCAAGAGCTGGCGGCTGCGGGTAGTCGACGAACCGCCCGGTCCGGGGCAGGACGTGTTGGACACCAGGGCGACCGATCGAACACCGGTCCTGGCATGGACCGGCCGCAGGCTCGATCAGGTCGCCGGCCCGACCCTCCCGCCGGCCGTGCTCGGCGAGGTGGACCGACAGGTCAGACCGACCGGCCTGGCGCATCGGCTCTGGGGGCTAGCGCCGGCGCGGGTCGGACCGACCTTCGACTTGGTCGCCGACGGCAGTGCGTTGCGGCTGCACGCCGTCCAGGATGGCGCGCTGGTCCGGACCCAGGAGACCCTGATGTTCCAGCACGCCGCGGACGGCGCCGTGGCCCTGCTGCAGGCCGCTGCGGCATACCGGCGACTCGCCGCGGTTGCCGATGCGATGGCCATCGCCGGTGGCGTGCTGATCAGCGCCGACGACGGGCTCCTGCAGGTCGGATACGACCGGTCAGTGCCGTAGATGCCGACCTACTGCGATGGCGATTGGGCCCGCCTGCGCTACGGCGTGCTCGCGGCGCATGATGGAACGAAGCTCGCCTACCACGTGCTCGGAGCGGGCACCCCGGTGGTCTGCCTGCCGGGCGGTCCGATGCAGGACTCGGTGTACCTTGGCGACCTCGGCGGCCTGTCCGGGCGGCTGCAGCTGATCCTGTTCGACTACCGAGGCACCGGCCAGTCGGAGACACCGACGGACACTATGTCCTACCGCTGCGACCGGCTCGTGGACGATGTCGAGGCGCTGCGCGAGCACCTGAGCCTCGACCGGATCGCTCTGCTTGCGCACAGCGCGGGGGCGAACCTCGCCGCGCTGTATGCGGCCCGCCACCCCGAGCGCATCGGCAAGCTGGTCCTGATCACGCCGAGCACCCGGGCCGTCGGGATCACCGCCACCAGTGAGATGCGGCGTGAGATCGTGCGGCTGCGCGAGGGTGAGCCGTGGTTCGTGCCTGCATCGACAGCATTCGAAGCGATCCAGACCGGGCAGGAGACCGACGCCGACTGGGAGGCCATCTCACCCCTCACCTATGGCCGGTGGGACGCTGCGGCGCGAGCCCATCAGGCGAGCGGGAACAAGCAGCGGAACGAGGAGGCCGCCGCCGTCTTCGGCGCCGAGGGCGCGTTCGACACGGCAGTCACCCGCGCCGCCCTTGCCACCTTCGGGGCGCAGGTGCTGCTACTCGCCGGTGAGCTCGACGTGGCAGCCCCGCCGAGCGTCGTGGCGGAGTTCGCTGGAGTGTTCCCGAACGCCACACTCGTCACCCAGCCCGGGGGCGGCCACTGCCCCTGGCTCGACGACCCGGCCTGGTTCACCACGACCGTCGCAACGTTCCTGGAATGACGGCAGTATCGCCGACCGGCCGCGAAACACCCTCATCTCCCCGATCTGCGCGGAAACGCGAGCGTTCTCGCTGCCGCACGAAATCTTGCCGTCCATGCCCAACGATCAACCGAGGAGACGGTTGATTACGCGCCGACGGCAGGGTCGCTTCTCTCCCGCCTCGGTCGTTGCGTGTGAGGCGTCTCCGGAAAGGCGGAAGATTGGCCGGTGCAGCCGCCCATGAGTCTTTTCGGTTGCCATGAGACCTCTCCGTCTCAACGAGGATCCGGTCAGGATACGTGTACGTGGCCCGTCGTCCCCAAGCTCGCCCCTCAGGGTCGGTCAGACGTCAACCGTTCCGCCAATCGGTCGAGACCACCCTTGATCATCCGGCCGTAACCGTCGTCGCCCAGCGTGCCAACGGCGGCGATGCCTCGGCGGACGTGCTCGCGGGCGCGTTGGAGGTCACCGAGTTTGCGGTAACACTCAGCGAGGTTGAGGTGCAACGACGGGTAGAACCCAGCCACCGGGCTCGCCACACCTGCGTGCGCCGCCCGCTCGTCGGTGAGAGAGTCGGCGGCCTCGAGCGCCCGGAGGTCCCACTTCAATTCCTCCGCCGCGTCGTCCTGCACGTCGGCCATCGAGTGCGCGAGCGCGCAACGGTACAACGGGTCCCCCGCCTCGCCGCCGAACCCGTCCCAGACCTTGACGAACAGGTCCCGCGCGGCTGCGCGCTCGCCTCGCTGGCCCAGCTCCGTCCCCTGTCCGATCCGCGTCATCGGGTCGTCAGGCTCCGACATGTGCCGCCTTCCATCCGTGGCCAAACGACAGTAGCCAGGCGCAGCGACATGATTGCCGCGGCGGAACTCACCCGTCCCCGCGGCCGATCGTCATCCGCGCGCCGCCGTCGTCCGCAGTATTGCCGACGGGGCTGTGCGCCGTTGAGCGCCGATCAGTGCGCGAACCGGCAGTCCCCGAGCTCAGAACGGGTGCGGACCGAACCGTCCCCAGGCGACGAACACGGCCATGGTGGCGAGCACCACGTTCACGCCCATGACCGAGCGCTCGTTCCGGCGCAAGTGCGTGACCATGGCGCCGATCATCAGCAACACCAGGCCGCTCGCCGCCAGCGGCACCAGGATCGGCGCGCTGTCGAGCACGGCCGGCACGATCAGCCCGATCGCCGCCAGCACCTCCACCGCCCCGATGGCCTTGACCTGGGCGGCCGAGAAACCCTCCACCCAGCCCAGCCCCGTGACAGCCAGCTTGTCCTTGGGCTGGGACAGCTTGAGGGTCCCGGCCGACAGGAACACCGCGGCCAGCACACCGGCCACGACCCACAACGCGACGTTCAGGACCGCCTCCTCAACTCAGCGGCAGCCAGATGAATTGGGGCCGGTAGATGTCGGCGTTCCTGAAGTGCTCGAGGAAGTCGAACGTGTTCACGTTGTAGCTGATCAGCAGCCGGTCCGGCGTCGACAGGTGCGGGTGCGCCTTGGCGTTGTAGGGTGTACGTGTTCGGCGAGATGTCGTCCTCCGGCGCTTCCCACACCACTGTGTAGTCGCTCCACGGCCCCACCGGGCTGTCGCCGTACCGGACCGCGACCTTGTCGCTCAACGTGTCGAGCTGGAAGACCAGGATGTAGCGGCCGTCCGGCAGCGGCGAGACGCTGAACTCCGACGAGACCCGGCTCGTGACCGGAACTGCCGCCGTTATCGACGGCGACCACGCGCTGCCGGTCCAGAACCGGTACGCCGCGAAGTTCGCGATGGCGCCCGGCCGCACCCGCGCGACGAGAAGCTTCTTGCTGAAGTCGTTGCGCACGCCGTACACATAGACGAAGCCGTCGGGAGCGGGCGCTCCGGCCGCCGGGGTGTTCGGCATGACGGCGAGGCCGTACGTCGTGTCGCCCATGGACCCGTTCTTGGGCAGGTACAGCGGCGCGTCGGCCTGCCGGTAGCGCGAGAACGGCGGCACCGAGTCCGCAGCGCTCGCCAGCAGCGACACCCCGTCCACCGCGAAGTTGAAGATCGGGTCCGTGCCCTTCTTCATCCGCAGGCTGAACAGGTACAGCGTGCCGTTGACGACGATGCCGTCGTTCGGCCAGAACCATCGCCGCCCGGGGCCGGACGGTACGACCTGGGCACGCGGAGCGCCCCCGGCCGTGGTCTGCCAGTAGAAGTCGATGTTCGCTGGATCGGGCTGCCGGCCGGCCAGCAGCGCCATCGTGTTGTTCACCAGCGTCGAACCGGCGAGCCGCTGGTCTGCCGCGTTGACCTGGCCGATGAAGGTGTCACTGAACGTGAAGAACGTCGTCGTATCGCTGCCGGGGCGCTCGTCACCGGACAACGGAATGGAGTAGATGCCGTCCGCACCCGTCCATCCCGACCGCCGGTCGAAGAGGGCACCCCACTCAGGGGCCGGTACGGCGATGTTCGCGGCCGCGGTGGTTCCGGTGCTGCCGACACCGATGTGGCCACGGGCAGTCCGGCCACAACCAGAGCAAAGGCAGTGAGGGCACAGCGGCGGCGCATCCTCATGCGGTCACCGCCGTTCGTCCGGCGGCGGGTCCGCCGTATCGGTAGCGCAGCAGTCCGGGCAGGCTCAACGCAGTCACCTTCAGTCGGGTTCCGCGGCGCATCTCGTGCCGCCAGTCCTCGTCCAGCCGGATGGCCTGGACGCCATGCTGGAGCCGCATCGGATTGCCCCAGATGCCGTGATCGCCGACCAGGTCGACCTCGTTGCCGTCCAGGAAGTCCAGATCCGCCGCGGTGACATCCAGCCCGAGGAAGTCCAAGACCCGCCCGAACTGTGTCGACG
>JACCTY010000121.1 GCA_013812145.1 Geodermatophilaceae bacterium
GTCCCCGTCGTACACGGATCTGCTTCGGATCTGGGCTCCATCCTCGACACCTGGCTCGCCGCGCATGCCGACGGGATCGCCTGCGTCATCGGCACCCATGACATCGAAGGTGGCACGTGCCGGGCGACGTCCCGCGTCCGGTCGCTGACCCCGGAGCTGTCGAAGGGGCTCGAGTTCGACCTGGTCGTCCTCATCGACCCAGAGGCGTTCGGCAAGGGCATCGAAGGAGCGGTCGACCGCTATGTCGCGATGACCCGAGCGACCCAGCGACTCGTCATCCTCACGAGTTCCTGACTGTCGGCCAAGACCTCGTCGAGCTTGTGCCTCGACTCGGCGACGATGGCTGGATTGGTGTCCCGCGCAAACTGTCGGTGCCTTGCGTCATGATGACAACGTGATCGCCGCCTGACGATCATGAGGACCGCCACCGAAGTTCAACGGAACGCGGGACAACCTCCGCCCGAAATCACCAACCACTTAATGGCGTTCAACTACCAACCGAAAGCACGTCCCGCGGTGCATCCGGGCTTAGACTTCCAGCGCACTACCGACCCACTCCGACTCCGCACGGAGGCGCCCGTGCGCGGCCACTCCCTCGATCCGTTCGCCGACCGGTACGCCGAGCGCACCCATGGGATGACTGCCTCGGAGATCCGGGCGCTATTCGCCGTCGTCAGCCGCCCCGAGGTGGTCTCCCTGGCCGGCGGGATGCCGGCCGTGACCACCCTGCCGCTGGACTCGGTAGGTTCGATGATCGGCGAAATGGTTCGGCGGCTGGGCGCCCACGCACTGCAGTACGGCTCCGGTCAGGGCGACCCGCGGCTGCGAGAGCAGATCCTGCAGGTGATGGCCCTCGAGGGAATCACCGAGGCCTCGGCCGACGAAGTAGTCGTCACCGTCGGCTCGCAGCAGGGACTCGATCTCATCAGCCGAGTCTTTCTCAACCCCGGCGACGTCGTCCTCGCCGAGGGGCCATCGTACGTCGGAGCGCTAGGGACGTTCCAGGCGGCCCAGGCGCACGTCGTCCATGTCACGATGGACGAATCTGGGCTCGAACCCGACGCGCTGGCCGCGGCGTTGGGTGAGCTGGCCGCCCAAGGCCGACGGGCGAAGTTCCTCTACACCGTCCCGAACTATCACAATCCGGCCGGTGTCACGCTTGGCGAGGACCGGCGCGCGCAGGTACTCGCGCTGGCCGAGGCCCACGACCTGCTCGTCATCGAGGACAACCCGTACGGTCTGCTCGGCTTCGAGCACGAGCCGCTGCGGGCACTGCGCGCCCGCGGCACCGACCGGGTCATCTACCTCGGCTCGTTCTCCAAGACGTTCGCCCCCGGCCTGCGCGTCGGGTGGGTGTTGGCACCGCACGCTGTAAAGGACAAGCTTGTCCTGGCCAGCGAGGCGCAGGTACTGTGCCCGCCGGCGCTGTCACAGCTCGTCGTGGCGGAGTACCTGGAAAGCCAGCCGTGGCTCGAGCAGGTCAAGGTTTTCCGCGAGCTCTACCGAGAACGCCGCGACGCGGCACTGGACGCGCTCACGGCGTTGATGCCCGCCGGTGTGCGGTGGACCCGCCCCGAGGGCGGCTTCTACGTCTGGGTCACGCTGCCAGGCGGTCTGGACGCCAAGGCGATGCAACCGCGGGCCGTGCACGCGCGCGTCGCCTACGTTCCGGGAATCGGCTTCTACGCCGATGGCCAGGGCAGGGAGCACCTTCGGCTGTCCTACTGCTTCCCTGAGCCCGACCGGATCCGGGAAGGCGTGCGGCGGTTGGCCGGTGTCATCGAGGAGGAACTGGAGCTGCGTGCCACCTTCCTCGGGACCGACCCCAGCCGCGCCGGCGGCGGCCAGTCGCACGGCCAGGCCGACACTCCGGCTCCGGATCTCCCGTGAGCGGCGCGGGATTCGAGCGCGCCGTGGTCCTGGCCGGGGGGCTGGCCTTGGAACGCGAGGTGTCCCTGCGTTCTGGCCGACGGGTGGCGGACGCACTGCGGCACGCCGGCGTGGAAACCGCCGTCCTGGACGCTGATGCCGACCTGCTGCCCGCACTGGCGGCCGATCCGGTCGACGCTGTCTTCATCGCCCTGCACGGGGCCACCGGCGAGGACGGCTCGCTGCGTAGCGTCTTGGAGCTGGCCGGTGTTCCGTTCGTGGGCACGCCCGCGGAGCGCTGCCGGATCGCGTGGGACAAGCCGTCCGCCAAGACGGTGGTGCGGGCCGCCGGTCATCTCACGCCGGACTGGGTGGCCCTGCCGCACGCCACGTTTCGTGAACTCGGCGCGGGCGCCGTACTCGACCTGATCGTGGCCCGGCTCGGCCTGCCACTGATGCTCAAGCCGGCGCAGGGCGGTTCTGCTCTCGGCGTGGAGCGGATCGGGGCGGCAACGGATCTCCCCTCAGCCATGGTCAACTGCTTCGCCTACGGCGACACCGTGCTCATCGAGCGCTTCGTCGAAGGAACCGAGGTGGCCGTCAGCGTTCTGGGCAGCGATGAGGAGTCACGGGCCTTGCCGGCCGTCGAGATCGTGCCGGCCAGCGGCGTCTTCGACTACGCCGCGAGGTACACCGCGGGAATGACGGCGTATCACACGCCGGCGAGGCTTGCGCCCGACGTGACGGAACGGGTGGCGCAGCTCGCGGTCGACGTACATCGTGCACTGGGGCTGCGGGACCTGTCGCGGACCGACGCGATTGTGGATGCCGAAGGGGGCGTGCACTTCCTCGAAGTGAACGTCTCCCCCGGCATGACGCAGACCTCCATGCTGCCAATGTCCATCGCGGCAGCGAGACTGGACTTGGGGCAGGCGTTGCGGGCCATGATCGCAGCCGCCGCGTCCCGCACTGACATGCTGGGCACCAAGTCCACCGTTCGGGTCTGACTGTCCACTGTAGACAGTCAGATCAGCCGGCCGCCGCCCGCGTCCGCACATCCGGGGCAATGAGCCCGACCAGCCGCTCGAGGTCCTCGATCGAGCCGAATTCGACGACGATCTTGCCGCGGCGGCGGCCGAGCTCCACCTTCACCCTGGTGTCGAAAGCGTCGCTGAGGGCAGCGGCAAGTTCCTGTAGGGCGGGTACCTGCAGGCGACGCGGTCCCGTCCGCCGCTTGCCGGGTGCGGCCGGCTCGTCGAGGGCCACCAACTCCTCGGTCGCCCGAACGGACAGCCCTTCGGCGACGATTCTGGTGGCCAGCGCGTCCTGGGCGTCCGGATCGTCCAAGCCGCACAGGGCTCGGGCGTGGCCGGCTGACAGCACTCCGGCGGCGACCCGTGTCTGTACCCGCACCGGCAGCCGGAGCAGCCGGATGCTGTTGGTCACGTGGGACCGGCTGCGGCCCAGCCGGCCCGCCAGTTGCTCGTGCGTCACACCGAACTCGGCCAGCAGCTGATCGTAGGCCGCCGCCTCCTCCAGCGGATTCAGGTCCGCGCGATGGATGTTCTCCAGCAACGCGTCCCGCAGCAGGTCGTCGTCGGGAGTGTCGCGGATGATCGCCGGGATGGTGGCAAGCCCCGCTGCGCGAGCCGCCCGCCAGCGCCGCTCGCCCATGACCAGCTCGTAGCCGCCGAGGTGCCGCTCCCGGACGACCACCGGCTGCAGCAGCCCGAACTCCCGGATCGAGTGGGTGAGTTCATCCAGCGCGTCCTCGTCAAAGGACTGGCGTGGCTGCCGTGGGTTGGGGTGCAGCGAGTCCAGGGAGATCTCGCGGTACGACGCGCCGGGAACGCTGCCGAGCACGAACCCGGCCGCGGCGGAGATCTCATCGTCATCGGCGTGTTGCGGCGGTGCGCTCGTGGGAATGAGCGCTCCCAGACCTCGGCCCAGCCCCCCTCGCCGGCTCATCGCTGCCCCGCCTCGGGCGCTGCGCGCACCGCTCGCTCCGCTCCACACTCGCGGCTCATCGGGCGGCCGCCGCTGGGGCTCGATCCGCTCGCGCTGACAGAGCCGAAGCGTCCGGCGCGGGTCGACCGGCGAGTTCACGAGCCGCCCGCAGGTAGGACATGGCTCCCCGCGAGCCCGGGTCGTACGTGATCACCGACTGACCGTAACCGGGAGCCTCCGAGACCCGGATGCTGCGCGGAATCACCGACTCCAAGACGAGCTCGCCGAAGTGAGCACGGACCTCGCGGGTTACCTGATCGGCGAGACGAGTCCGCGCGTCGTACATCGTGAGCAAGATCGTCGACACCGTCAGGTCGGCATTGAGGTGGGCCGTCACCAGATCGATGTTGCTCATCAGCTGTCGCAATCCCTCTAGGGCGTAGTACTCACACTGGATCGGGATCAGCACCTCGCGAGCGGCGACCAGGGCATTGACCGTCAGCAGGCCCAACGACGGCGGGCAGTCGATCAGGACGTAGTCGGGGGGGTCGACGCTGCTGGCCCGCAGGTCGGCGAGGTACTTCGCCAACGCTCGGCGGAGTCGTGACTCCCGGGCCACGATCGAGACCAGTTCGATCTCCGCGCCGGCCAGATCGATCGTCGCCGGCACACAGTGCAGCCTCGGTGCGGCGTCGACGACCGCCACGGCGTCGAGCATCGGCCGGTTGTCGATCAGGACGTCGTAGATGGACGGCACCCCGCTGTGGTGGGGCACCCCAAGACCGGTGCTTGCGTTGCCCTGGGGATCCAGATCGATGACGAGGACCGAGCAACCGTGTACCGCGAGCGCGACCGCCAGGTTGACGGTGGTCGTGGTCTTTCCGACCCCGCCCTTCTGGTTGGCCACGGTCAGGACTCGGGTGACCGCCGGGCTCGGGAACCGGTTACCGAGGTCGACGTTGCGCACTCGCAGGGCGCGCTCGGCCTCGGCAGCGATGGGAGTCGGTTCCGGCGTCGGCGGGACGGCAGGCGATGTTTCACGTGAAACACCGGCCTCCGAGTCCGGGGCATGGTCCGCGACGGGTGCCTCGGTTTCACGTGAAACATCGGCCTCGGGTGCTGTCGGCTCATCGTCCGTCGAAGCGCCGATGACGGGGGCGGCAACGACCCAGGGCGCCGAGCCGGCCCCGCCGCCGGGCCAGCCGACGCCGGATGCGGGCGACTTGCGTACGGTGCTGGCGGGCGCGGGAGGCCAGCCCAGCCTGCTCGCCCACGTTCGGATCGCCACAGCCGCCATCCTTGCACCGGTGACACCGCTGCCCATGCATTCGCGCGCGTGTCACGAGATCGGGTCGGCCCCGTACGCGCTGGAGCTCGAAACCAGGTCACAGACGACAGTTCTGGCGGACTCGCCTGGGTCCGGCTCAGGGCGAAGCCCGGTGAAACGTTGAGCCCGCGATCACTCGGATGACGGTCGTCGGCACCGTGAGCAACCCGATCCCGCAGGCCTGGACGTCGGCCCGAACGGCCCCGGCCGCGTGCAGCGCCGCGCGAGCAGCGTCAAGTTCCAGCTGGGCGGATTCGCCCTTGATCGCCAGCAGCGCGCCGGCCGGAGCGAGCAGCGGCAAGCACCAGCCGGCCAACCGGTGCAGGCCGGTCACCGCTCGGGCGGTCACCACATCGTTGCGTCCCAGCGAACGACGCACGGCGGCGTCCTCCGCGCGTCCCCGCAGCACCGTCACGTTGTCCAGCTCGAGGTCGGCCACCACCTCGACCAGAAAGGCGACCCGGCGGGCCATCGGCTCCATCAGGGTGACCGACAGGTCCGGACGGGCAAGCGCCAACGGCACACCCGGCAGACCGGCACCCGATCCCACGTCGAGCACGGAGGCAGCAGGCGGAATCAGCTCACCGATCACCGCGCTATTGAGCAGGTGCCGCTCCCACAACCGGTCCGCCTCGCGCGGGCCGATCAGCCCGCGTGAAACGCCGACGTCGGCGAGCAGTACGGCGTACCGCTGGGCCAGCTCGAGCCGGTTCCCGAACACTGCGCGCGCGACGCTCGGCGGGTGCAGGGGATCGGTCACGGTGGCCGGCAGTGCGCCCGAGAGGGCAGCTGCCTCAGGCCTGCGGCAGGACAACTACGCAGCGAGCAGGCTCTTCGCCCTCGGATTCGCTGAAGACGCCGTCGACAGCGGCCACGGCATCGTGGACGACCTTGCGCTCGAACGGGTTCATCGGTGCCAACTTCTGTTTGCTGCCGCTGTCCCGGACCGCTTCGGCCGCCCGCCGGCCGACATCAGTGAGCTCGGTGCGTCGCTGTGCGCGGTAACCGCCCACGTCCAGCATCAGCCGGGACCGAACCCCCGTCTGTAGCGCCACCGCGAGCCGGGTCAATTCCTGGACGGCATCCAGGGTCGCGCCACCGGGTCCGATCAGCCCCCGCAGATTGCTTCCGACGACGGCCACCACAGCGCGTTCACCCTCGACATCGAGGTCGATGTCCCCGTCGTAGTCCAGGATGTCGAGCAAGCGCTCGAGATAGTCCGCCGCGATGTCGCCCTCCCGGACCAGCAGCGCCTCACCGGTCTGGTTTGCGCTGGCCGCGTCGGCGGCGCTGACCGCGGAGTCGGCAGCGGCCTCGGCCGACCGGTCCGCCGTGCCGTCCACGCCGGTCCCCGCGCTGTCCGACTCCGCGACAGCCACGCCCGCGTCATCCGCGGACGGGTCATCCGCCGCCGGGTCGAGTGCTGTCTGCGCGATGTGCTGACTCACGTAACTCCTCGGGTCGGGTCCGCTGCCGAGCAGGATCAGCGCTTTTTGCGTTTGGGTTTGGTGCTCGCCGGTCGCTTCCCCGGCGCAGGTTTCCTGGTCCCGCCGGTAGCCCCACCGGGGTTGCCGGCGGTGGCCGCAGCCGAGGATGCCTTGGCCTTGTTGATGGACACCGGCGGTGGGGTCGGCGGGGCGTTACCCGATGCAGCACCGGACGTGGCGCTGGAGCCGTTCCCCGACGCACCCGGCGGGGGCCGCCGCCCCTTGGGCTGGGAAGGTTTGGCTCCCGGCTTCGGTGCCAGCAGCTTCGGGTCGGTCGCCGGCCGATCGGACTTGGCGAGGTCGACGCGGGCCTTTGGCGGATGCTTGTGCAGGATGTAGAACTGCTGGCCCATCGTCCACAGGTTGTTCATGAACCAGTACAGGAGCACACCGATCGGGAAGAAGAACCCGGAGACGAACAGGCTGACCGGGATCACGTACAGCATGAACTTCTGAATCATCGCGGCCTGACCCTCGACCGGGCCGCCCTTGCGCATGATCTGCTTTTGCGTGATGAATGTCGTAATCGACATCAGGATCATCAGCGTAAAAGCGACAATTCGTATGCTGGTGTAGGTCACCCCGAGCGACAAGATGGCCGCCTCTTTGAGCGGATCCATGTTGAACGACGAGGAGATGGGCGCCCCGAACAGCGACGCCTGTGCCGCACTGGTCGTCAGCGGGTCGTCCCAGGTGTAGAGCCCCTGGGCGTCCGGGCGTAGCCGGCGCAGCACATGGAACAGCGCCAGGAAGACCGGGGCCTGCAGCAGGATCGGCAGGCAACCCGACAGCGGATTCACCCCGCGCTCCTTGAACAACTCCTGCTGCGCCTTGGCCATGCCCTGCCGGTCGGTGCCGTACTGCGCCCTGAGCTTGGCGATGTCCGGCTGAAGTTCCTGCATCGCCCGCTGGGACTTGACCTGCTTGATGAAGAACCGGAAAAGCAGGATCCGCACGGTGACGACGAGGAAGAAGATCGACAGAGTCCAGGTGATGCCGGCGTCAGGATCCAGGCCGATGCGGACGAACAGCGAATGCCACATCTTGAGCACGAACGAGATCGCCGTGTACAGCCAATCAAGAGACAAGGCTGAACTCCTGCTGGTCGGGCCGCGAACGGACACGCGTCACCGAGGCAACGCGCTGGGGCACCGGATCGTGTCCACCGGGGTGCCACGGCGCGCACTTGACCAGTCGTCGGACCGCCAGCGCCAACCCCATCACCGGTCCCCGCGTTCGCAGGGCTTCGACCGCGTAGGCACTGCACGACGGGTGGAACCGGCACGTCGCGGGCCACGCCGGGCTGATCCAGCGCTGATAGAACCGGATCGGCGCGACGAGCACCGCGATCAGCGCCGTCCTCATCCTGGCCTGCCCACAGTCGCGCTCGCCTCGACAGTGCATAGCCGGGCCAGCGCCCGGTCGATGTCGGCGCCGAGATCGGCCGAGGTCCGTCCACCCGCGGCCGGGTTGGCCCGGATCACCACGCGGTCGCCCGGCTGCAGCCGGCCCAGCCGATCGCGCATCAGATGACGCAGCCGCCTGCTCACCTCGTGTCGACGGACGGCGTTGCCCACAGTTCGCCCGACCACGAACCCGACCCGGGCCGTGCGCGGCCGGTCAGGAACCGGACCGTCATCGGCGGCGGCCAGCCGGTAGATCACCAGCGCTCCACGGCCGGTACGTCGACCCCGTCGTACGACGGCGGCAAAATCCTCACGGCGTCGAAGCCGAGCGGCAGCGGGCAACACGCAGATCAGGCCGACAGGCCCGCGCGGCCCTTGCGGCGCCGGGCAGCGAGAATTGCGCGACCCGCGCGGGTGCGCATCCGCAGCCGGAAACCGTGCGTCTTGGCGCGGCGTCGGTTGTTGGGCTGGAACGTGCGCTTGCTCACCAGGGGTCTCCCGCGGGGCTCTGCCTGCAGGGGGCAGGCGGTGGGTCTCGTTCGGCACCCTCGTCGTGACCGAGTGACAAATGGCACGGCACGGAAGGCACACTCCCCCCAACGGTACCCCAGCCGGGACCCGTCGGACGACATCGAACGCCGCCGCCGAGCCCCACAGTGCAGAAGCCGAACAGGTCATCCTAGTGGGTCACGGCACCCGCTTGTGAGCGCCACGCCGCCGCTGTAGCGTCGCCCGGCAACATCCGCGCAGCACGCACCACACCAGGACCGCACAACACTGTTGCTCGGCGCAGTCGACCCGTACACATCTGTGGACAGACCTGTGGATGACGGGTGCCGGCTGCCCGATCGCACCGGCAGCGGGCCCGCATCGTGCCGCCTGAGAAGGAGGCCAGCCCGTGCCCGACGAGCCTGACGACCTCGACCGCGTCTGGCCTGCGGCGTTACGTGGCCTGGGCACGCTGGATCTCAGCACCCAGCAACGAGCCTTCCTCACCCTGACCCGGCCGGTCGGCGTCCTGGACGACACCGCCCTGCTCGCGGTGCCCAATGAGTACATGCAGGGGGTGCTGGAAAGCCAGCTACGGCCCCGGATCTCCGACGCGCTGAGCGCCGAGTTCGGTCGCAAGATCACGATCGCCGTCACGGTGGACCCGGGGGCGACCGAGGGACTGCCGGAGCCGGCTGTGCGCGCGGCGCTCAACCTGGAGTCGGAGCTGCCGAGCGCCGGCTCCCGCAACGCGGCTGTCGCCGGCTCGGACCCGTGGGCGCACCCCCTCGACGACGAGGAAACTGTGGGTGGCGCTGTGGATATCTTTTCCGAGCGGCGGTCGGACCGGGCACCGCAACCGGCCCGGCTGAACCCGAAGTACGTCTTCGCCTCCTTCGTCATCGGCTCGAGCAACCGGTTCTCCCACGCCGCCGCGGTGGCGGTGGCCGAGGCGCCGGCCAAGGCCTACAACCCGCTGTTCATCTACGGCGAATCGGGACTGGGCAAGACCCACCTGTTGCATGCCATCGGGCACTACGGCTACCGGCTCTTCCCGCACGTGCGGGTGCGCTACGTGTCCACCGAGGAGTTCACCAACGACTTCATCAACCTGGTGCACTCGGGCAAGGCCGAGCAGTTCCGGCGCCGCTACCGGGACGTCGACATCCTGCTGGTCGACGACATCCAGTTCCTGGAGCGGGCCGAGCGCACTCAGGAGGAGTTCTTCCACACCTTCAACACGCTGCACAACGCGAACAAACAGATCGTGATCACCTGTGACCGGCCGCCCAAACAGCTCACCACTCTGGAGGATCGGCTGCGCACCCGGTTCGAGTGGGGGCTGATCACCGACGTACAGGTTCCCGACCTGGAGACCCGGATCGCCATCCTGCGCAAAAAGGCGCAGCTGGAGAACCTGCGGGTCACCCCGGAGGTCCTGGAGTTCATCGCCAGCAAGATCCAGACGAACATCCGTGAGCTGGAGGGCGCCCTCATCCGGGTCAACGCCTTCGCCAGCCTGAACGCGCAGAACGTGGACCTCGCCCTGGCCGAGATCGTGCTGCAGGCGTTGCTGCCGGAGTCGGAATCCTCGGAGATCGACGCCGCGACGATCATGGCGGTCACCGCGGAGTTCTTCTCGATCAGTCTGGAGGACCTCACCTCCCACAGCCGCAGCCGCAACCTCGTCAACGCCCGGCAGATCGCCATGTACCTCTGCCGCGAGCTGACCGACCTGTCCCTGCCCAGCATCGGCAAGCAGTTCGGCGGGAAGGACCACACCACGGTCATGCATGCGGTGAAGAAGATCGCCGCCCTGATGGCCGAGCGACGGCAGATCTACAACCAGGTCACCGAGTTGACCGCCCGGATCAAGCACCGTGACAGGAGATGACCTGCTCCGGCTACCCCGCAGACCTCCGGTGCTGTCGGTGCTGCAGGCGACACTCTCTGAGTGCACAGCCTGGGGAGAAAACTGTGGAAATCGAGGGAGTCGACGGTGTGGTTCCGCCGCCGCCCCGCTCTACTCCCCTGCGCCGGCGAGTTTCGCGCATCGTCGTCCACACCATGCCCACAGCCCGGATACGCCTCCGACCAGGCGACAGCGACACTGTCCACAGTGTTCACAACCGTGATGACGACGATGACTGGTACTTCTGAGAGACAAGCGCAACGGCATCAGCCAAGCGCTGCCCTGGGGAGGAAAGGCTCCTCACCAGTGCCAGACGTGGGGAGCAGTCGATGAAGTTCAGGGTCGAGCGTGAGGTGCTGGCAGACGCGGTCGCTTGGACGGCGAAGAGCCTGCCGTCGCGACCCCCGGTGCCCGTGCTCGCGGGCATCCTGCTCGATCTGTCCAGCGAACCCGGGTCCGGGGGGCGGGCCGCCGGGGAGTCCCTCACCGTCAGCGGGTTCGACTACGAGGTCTCCACGCAAGCCACGATCGACGTCCACGCGCAGAGTGCCGGACGCGCCCTGGTGTCCGGCCGGTTGCTGGCCGACATCACCCGGTCGCTGCCACCGCACCCGGTGGAGGTGGCGGTAGACGGGCCGCGGCTGACTATCAGCTGCGGATCGGCCCGGTTCACCCTGCCGACGATGCCGGTGGAGGACTACCCCAGCCTGCCGATGATGCCGACGACGGCGGGTGTCGTGGCCAGCGCCGACTTCGACACCGCGGTGTCCCAGGTGGCCGTGGCCGCCGGCCGGGACGACACGCTGCCGATGCTGACCGGCGTACGACTGGAGATCGACGGAGACCGGCTGACCCTGGCCGCGACCGACCGGTACCGCCTGGCCGTCCGCGAGTTCGGGTGGACCCCGGAGCAGTCCGGTCGGACCGCGGCGGTGCTGATCCCGGCCCGGAGCCTGTCTGAGGCAGCCAAGACGCTGACCGGCGGCCCCGAGGTGACGCTGGCGCTGTCCAGCAGTGGGACCGGCGAGGGAATCATGGGCTTTTCCAGCCCGAACCGGAAGACCACCACCCGGCTGCTGGACGCGGAGTTCCCGAAGTACCGCTCCCTGCTGCCGGTCGAGTCGGCGGCGACCGCGGAGGTCCGGGTGGCCGGCTTCATCGAGGCCGTCCGGCGGGTCGCACTGGTCGCAGACCGCGGTACGCCGGTCCGGCTGAGTTTCGGCGACGAGGGGCTGACGCTGCTCGCGGGCGGCGACGACGAGGGCAGGGCGGAGGAGCAGATCGAGGCCGACTTCGCCGGCGACCCACTGACCATTGGCTTCAACCCGACGTTCCTGCTCGACGGGCTGTCCGCCGTACACACCGAGACGGTGCGGATGTCGTTCACCACACCGAACAAGCCGGCGGTGCTGACCGGCGTACCGGCAGAGGGTCCCGGAAACGAGGACTATCGGTACCTCATCATGCCGGTCCGGTTACCGGGATAAGTCGACCATCGCAGCTCGCGGAAAGGGCAAGCACCATGCAGATCGGCCTGATCGGGTTGGGCAAGATGGGCAGCAACATGGCCGAGCGGCTGCGCCGCGGGGACCATGATGTCGTCGGTTTCGACCCGCACGTGGAGGCCCGCCAGGTCGGGTCCCTGGACGAGCTCGTCGAGACCCTCGCCGCACCGCGCGTCGTCTGGGTGATGGTCCCCTCCGGTGATCCCACCCGCGCCACGGTGCGGGATCTCGGCGACCGGCTGGAGCCCGGCGACGTCGTCGTGGACGGCGGCAACTCGCGGTACACCGACGACATCATGCATTGCGCCGCTTTGGCCGAGAAGGGGATCGGATACGTCGACGCCGGGGTGAGCGGCGGGATCTGGGGCCTGGACAACGGGTACGCGCTGATGGTCGGCGGCACCGACGAGGACGTGGCGAAGGTGCAGCCGGCCTTCGACACGTTGAAGCCCCCGGGTGATGCCGGCTTCGTGCACGCCGGGCCGGTGGGGGCGGGGCACTTCGCGAAGATGGTGCACAACGGCATCGAGTACGGCCTGATGCAGGCCTACGCCGAGGGCTACGAACTGCTCACCGCCACCGACGTCGTGACCGATGTTCCCGGGGTGCTGCGCAGCTGGACCCAGGGAACCGTTATCCGGTCGTGGCTGCTGGACCTGCTCGTGCTCGCCCTGGACGCCGACCCGGAGCTGGCCGAGGTCAGCGGCTGGGTGGAGGACTCCGGCGAGGGCCGCTGGACTCTGGACGAGGCGATCAACAACTCGGTGCCGATGCCGGTGATCGCCGCGGCGCTGTTCGCCCGGTTCGGCAGCCGGCAGCAGGAGTCGCCGGCGATGAAGGCGGTCGCGGCCCTGCGGCAGCAGTTCGGTGGGCACGCGATCCGCAAGGTGGCGGCCGGCGAAGTAGAGACACCCGCGTAGCGAGTCGTGTACGTCCGGCACCTGAGTGTCACCGACTGGCGCAGCTACCCGAGCGCTGAGCTCGCCTTCGATCCGGGCGCGTCGGTGCTCGTCGGGCCGAACGGGCAGGGCAAGACGAATCTCATCGAGGCGATCGGCTACGTGGCGACACTGGGCAGCCACCGCGTCTCCGGGGACGTCCCGCTGGTCCGCGCGGGCGCCGACCGGGCGGTCGTGCGGACAGTGATCGTCCGCGCCGGCCGAGAATTGCAGGTCGAGATCGAGGTCACCCCGGGAAAGATGAACCGGGCTCGGATCAATCGCGGACCGGTACCCCGGGCCCGTGAGGTGCTCGGAATCCTGCGCACCGTCCTGTTCGCCCCCGAGGACCTGGCGATCGTCAAGGGCGACCCCGCCGAGCGCCGCCGGTTCCTCGACGACCTGCTGGTCGTGCGCAACCCCCGGTACGCCGGCGTACGGGCCGACTTCGACCGGGTGCTGAAGCAGCGGAACGCGCTACTCAAGACCGCCGGCTCGGCCCGCCGCGCCGGAGCGACCGGTGACCTGCGGACGCTGGACGTGTGGGACGGGCAGCTGGCCGAGGCGGGGGCGGCGCTGCTGGCCGGTCGGCTCGACCTGCTCGAGCGGATCCGGCCGTACGTCGTGGCGGCGTACGACACCGTCGCCGGCGGCGGTTCACCGGCCGGCCTGACGTATGAGAGCTCGGTGTCGGGCCTGGATCCGGCCGCTGACCGGGCCGACCTGGCCGAGGCGCTGCACCGGGATCTGGCGGCGTTGCGCCCGCAGGAGGTGGAGCGCGGAGTCACCCTGGTCGGCCCGCATCGCGACGATCTCGTCCTGCACGTCGGCGAGTTGCCGGCCCGCGGATTCGCCAGCCACGGGGAGTCGTGGTCGCTCGCGCTAGCCTTGAAGCTGGCGTCGTACGACCTGCTGTGCAGTGACGGCGGGGAGCCGGTGCTGCTGTTGGACGACGTCTTCGCCGAGCTGGACTCGCAGCGACGGGACCGGCTGGCCGACATCGCCGCCGGCGCGGAGCAGGCGATCGTCACCGCAGCGGTCGCCGCCGACGTCCCGGAGAAGCTGCAGGGAGCGCGTTATGACATCGCCGAGGGACAGGCCCGCCGAGTTGCCTGAGGAACCGGCTGCCCCCTCGCGCGGGCCGGACCTCGCGCGCGCGGCGCTGGAGGCCGCCAGAGCCTCCGCTCGGGCCAAGACGACCGGCCCGGCC
>JACCTY010000005.1 GCA_013812145.1 Geodermatophilaceae bacterium
TGTTCAGCTTGGATTCGCTGGTCAACATGGTGGCCGCGGCCGGACTCCACGTCGAGATGAGCGTCGAGCACGCGGCATGAACGAGTCGTCGGTGATTCGGCGCCAGGGCCGACGAGCCAAGCCTCGATAGCGGATCGTCAAGTGCCCGGCCGGCAGCAGAGTTGTTCACCGGATCGCCGCACGTGGCGGTCAGAGGTAGGCGAGGGCTTCGCGGACGGTGAGGCGGGAGGCGCGGGTTGCGGCTGCTTCGGTGGCGAGTATGGCGCCGAGGATGACGAGGGCGAGCCAGATGCCGACTGCGAGCAGGGAGATCCGGTAGGGCAGCGGCGCGGAGAAGAACAGGTCGCCAAGCCCGGCGCCTAAGACCGCGGTGAGTGTCAGTGTCGGGATGACCGCGACCAGGCAGCTGGTGACGGCCAGGAGGATGCCTTCGGCGACAACGATGCGGCGAACAGCCTTGGGGCGAGCTCCGATGGCGTGCATGACACCGAACTCTCGGGTCCGATCGAGGATGTTGGCGCTCATCGTCGAGGCCAGTCCGATGATGCCGACCACGCCCAGGGGGAGGGCGATCGCCAGCAGAATCAGGATGATCGGACCCAGGTGACCGGCAGAGATGGCCTCGCTCCGGCTGATCGACGCCGCGGATCGTACCTCGATGCCCGCGGCGGTAAGGGTTCTCTGAACGATGTCGGCCACCGCTTGGCGGGTCTGTTCGTCGCGGCTGTTGGTGGCGATGCGGAGCTGGTTGACTCGCTGTGGCTGCTCCATGGCGGCGGCGAAGCCCTCGGCCGTGGTGTACACGCCGCCACCACCGCCTTTTTCCTCGGCGATCCCGACGACGCGCCAGGTGGTGGTCTTGCCGCCGACGATCAGTTGCACGGTGTCGCCGGCATCAATGTCGGGGACGGTGTTGTTGCGGGCGATCTGGTTGAGCACGACCCCGCCGGTTTCACCTGGGTCCAGCCACCGGCCTGCCAGCAGCTTGGGCGGGGTGAACATAGTGCTGCCGGCGGGAACCGCGGTCACCGAGACGCGGCCGTGTCCTTGGTCGGGATAGGTGCGGGTGACAGGGATCTGTTCCGGGCTGGCGACGCCGGTTTCCGCGACGTTCAAGGCCTCGACCCGGCTGACGTCCGGCAGCCCCTCGACCATGGTGATGACCTCCTCCATCGACACTGGGTTTGTCAGCTGCACGTCGACATCCCAGCTGCGCTGCTCCTGCTGCTCCTCGGCGATCGCCTCCGTGCCGGTAGTCAGGGACATGCCCGCGACGAACACCGTGCCGGCACAGGCCAGCAGGCCCACGGAGAGCAGGAACCGGGCCGGACGCCGGACGGTGTTGCGCAGCGCCATGAGCAGACCACGGTCGAGGCCGCGACTGCGACTCAGCCGGGCCAGGACGCCAGTCGCAGCGCTCGGCTTCGAGCCGACGCCATGGTGGTCGATCGCCGCCCGAACCGTGGTGCGGCTGGCGTTGACCAGCGGTATCAGCGCCAACAACGGTGGCAGGACCAGACCGACGGCGAGGACCACCACGTACGTCCACCAGGGAGCCGCGACGCTGGTGGCCTCTATGCCGAGGAAACCGAGGAAGTTTCTGACCGCGATGCGGCCGAGTAGGATGCCGGGCGCGAGCGCGAGGAGTGTGGCCGCTGCGGCCACCAGAAGCGTCATCGCCAGGTACAGGCGCCCGATGCGGACCGATCGGGCACCGATCGCTTTCATGATCCCGATCTGGGGTACCTGCTGGGTGAACAGGTTGTTGAGCATGTTCGCGACCAGCATCGCGCTGAGCAATAGGGCTGCCGCCCCGCCGGCGAGCAGCGAGAGGAGCAACGCGTCAGCTTGCCATTGGTGGGGGTGCGCATACGGGGTGGGAACCTGAATCTCGCGGACCGGCAGCCCTTCGGCACGCAACCATTCGCCGACGTCGCCGGCAACGGCCACGATGACGTCGCGGTTCCGGCTCGGGGTCGCCTGTCCGGGGTCGGCGACCTGTATTTTCAGCTGGTCCAGAAGGGCCTGGCCGCCGGGCCCGGGCAGCGAGTCTGCGGACACGTAGCCGTGGCCCGTCTGCTCCTGGGGTGCAGGCGAGAGGCTGGGGTCGTATGCGGTATCCGTCACCTTCAGCCGCACCGGTTCGCCGCTGGGTGCCTCGACGGTCACGACGTCGCCGACCGCCACACCGAGCAGGGTGAGCGCGTCGCGTCCGATGAAGACTTCGCCAGGTGACGGTGGCCAACTGCGTTGCTGCACCTCGAACGTCGCCATCCGCATCGGATCGTCCGGCGCCGCCACGAACAGCTGTAGCGGGATCCCCCGTGAACGGCCGTTGACCTGGACTTCACTGGTGAACTGGGTGCGCCCGGTCGCCTCGATGACACCTGGTCGGCTTCGCACCTCGGCGGCCATCGCCGCCATCTGCTCGGCGTCGATGGCCTGGTCTAGCAGGATCGTCGCCGACGCTGGCTCGGTGCTCAAGTACGCGCTGCTGGTCTCCCTGCCGCTGGCCGCCCAGGCGAAGAGCACCCCGCCGAACATCGTCAGGCTGACCGCGATGGCGATCACCATCAGCAGAAATCGGGACCACGTCGCCCGCAGATCCCGGCGCAGCTTGACGGTCATCAGGCTGGTCACGCCGATACCCCCGCTGACTCGCTCTCGTCGGTGACGACGCGACCGTCCATCAGGGTCACCTGTCGACCGGCGATCGACCTGATGTCGCGTTCATGAGTGACCACGACGATGGTCTGCCCGTCGGCGTTCAGGTCGACGAACAACTCCAATACCGCGTCGGCGGTGTTGGAGTCGAGATTGCCGGTCGGCTCGTCGGCCAGCAGGATCGGTGGATCGTTGGCCAACGCCCGGGCTATCGCGGCACGCTGCTGCTGACCCCCCGACAGCGTGGTCGGCAGCTTGTCGGCCTGGTCGCCAACCCCAACTCGTTCTAGGAGCTGCTGCGCCCGATCACGGCGTTCGCGAGCCGGAATCCTTCTGGCGAAGTCCATCGGCAACATCACGTTCTCGACAACGGTCAGCGTCGGCAGCAGCTGGAAGAACTGGAACACCAGCCCGACGTTGCGCCATCGCCAGGTGGCCAGCCCAGACTCCGACAACGAACCTAGGTCGGCGCCCGCGCCGCGGACGGTGCCTGAGGTGGGCCGATCGATACCGGCCAGCAGATTCAGCAACGTCGTCTTGCCGCTGCCGGACCGCCCCACGACCGCGACGAACTCGCCCTGGGCGATGTCGAGGCTGAGGTGATCAAGGGCGGTGAACTCGCCGCCGGCCAGCGGATACGTCTTGACGACGTCGCTCACCTGGATCGCAAGTTCCATGACGGGCAGTACTCCTTACTGCGACGTTGGCGCTGAGGGAAGCTGTCTCGGGCGGGTGTGGCCGGCCCCCTCATCGCCGGAGCGGTGGGCTCTGAGTGACGACGGTGGCGGGTTGGTAGTAACTGCCGTCACCGGCCAGTGCGTGCCGACTGGGGCCGTGATCACCACCGCCGACGAGCATCAGGACGACGACGATCAGCAGAATCAGGGTGATCACGCCGATCCCAACCACCTTCACCCAGCGTGGCACCCGGGTGGTGGACGAATCCTCGTACTCGCTGCGGACGTCGTCGCCGGTCTCGTGGTACGTCATGTGCGTCTCCTATCGGCATGCTGGGAGGGTCTTGGGGCCGACCTCTCTCGAGACGGCACGTCGATGTTCGGACTGTGTGCGTCAACACGTCCTGTGCATCCGGGGGGTGCTTTGTCGCTCTAGGCGCAGGGCGCAGAGCAGCATCACCACTTCGGCGAAACCCGCGTGACTGCAGGAGCGGAGCGATCGGCTGGGTAGTGAGTTCCGGATTGCTTCAGGCTTGTCGCTCACCGCCGGGGACCGACCGTCGGTCCGCTGGCGGCTCCCCCCCTTGCTCGTCTTGGCAGCGGCCGACCCTCTGCGCGCTTCCCTCGGGGTTGGCACTGGGGCGAAGCCTTCGCCTCAGATCCCCGAGGAAGCGGGGGTCCGCGCCGTTCTCGAGACGCTCGAGGATGGCTTCGGCCTCCTGCTTGCTGAGGCTCCCGTCCTCGACAGCCGCGTCGACGGATGCCGTCACATGCCTGCGACGGATGTCCCGGGCTGCGTCGTCGAAGTCGCCCGGTGTGGCTGTTGCGCGTAGCCGCTCGGCCTCAACCTCGGTGACCCGACCGGTTGTGACCATCTTGTCGAGGTTGTCGAGAAGTTGTGCCTGCCTTCGCGACCCCGGATGTTTGTCAAGGCTCCCGCTCACCTGCTGGACGTTATCGAGACACTATGTCTTTGTCAAGACAATCCGTCGTCACCTATGCTGCGGTCGTGCCAAAGCTGTGGACCGACACGATCCAGGCGCACCGCCGCGCGGTGCGCGACGCGACGCTGGACGCCACCGCGGCGCTGGTGACCGAGCACGGGCTGGCGGCCGTGACGATGTCGAAGATCGCTGAGGAGACCGGGATCGGACGCGCGACGCTGTACAAGTACTTCGCAGACGTCGAAGCGATCCTGCTGGCGTGGCACGAACGTCAGGTCGCCAGCCACCTCAACCAGCTCGCCGAGGTCCGGGACCAAGCCGGCGCCGCTGGTGAGCGGCTCCAAGCCGTGCTCGAGGCCTACGCCCTCATTCGCCACGAGCACCACGGCAGCGACCTCGCCGCACTCCTGCATCGAGGGGAGCACATCGCCCGAGCACACCAGCAGCTCAGCGACTTCATCCGTGACCTGCTGACCGAGGGCGCCGAGGCCGGCGAGCTCCGAGATGACATTGCGCCTGCCGAGCTGGCGAACTACTGCCTGCACGCCCTCACAGCCGCCAGCAGCCTGCCGTCAAAGGCCGCCGTCCGCCGACTCGTAGCCATCACCCTGGCCGGGTTGCGGCCGCCGCGTTGACTCGACCAGCCCGCCCAGATCGTCACCCCAACGGACAAGGACAAGCCATCGTCGCTGAGCTGTGCAGCAACGGGAGGGACCCGATGATGTCCCAGAACGCCGACGCCCACACGCGGTGTCCGCGGTCGTTGGGGTGAAACCAGTCAGCGGCGAAGTCAGTCACCATCGCCTGCCATCCTCGATCGCGCAGTCTCTCCTGCAGCGGGGCGGGGAGCAGCCCCCGCTCTACGGCCAGCCGGTTGACGGTCGACGCGGCTTGGCGCGCGTCCCGCTCGGCTGCCCCGTGCATGAAGTACGGGGCGTCCGCGATCACCGCGCCGGCAGGCAGCCCGTCCACAAGGGCGGTCACGTCCCGCTCGAAGCGGTCCGCGTCGTAGTCCCGGATGTCGTTCCCGCCCACTCCGACAGTGACAAGGTCCGGGTGCAGCCCAGCCAGCAGCGGCAGCTGCTCGTCCACGACGTCGCGGACCTGGCCACCGCTGCGGCTGAGGTTGATCACGGTCACCGGCAGGCCGGTCGCCTCGCGTAGCTGTTCGGCGAGAAGGCCCACGTACCCGCGGTCGGGGCGGCTGGCGCCGACGCCCTGGGCGGTGGAATCCCCCAGCGCAACGTAGACCAGACCGTCCTCTGTAACCCGCGGTTGGTCCCACCACTGCGCGTACTCAGAGCCGGAGGCTCGCAGCTGCCACAGCTTCACCCCCCAAATGGTGATCACGAGCAGCGTGAGAAGGAGCAGCATTGCCCCG
Organism: Geodermatophilaceae bacterium; assembly: GCA_013812145.1. GTDB lineage: Bacteria > Actinomycetota > Actinomycetes > Mycobacteriales > Geodermatophilaceae > JACCTY01. Next base: position 5,667 of record JACCTY010000005.1, read on the forward strand.
GCCCGCCGTCGGATCCGGCGGGACGGCCGCTGTCTGGCTGACGCCGACCGGGCCGGGCTCGCACCGGCCGCGCGGAGGTCACGCTGGTCCTCGGAACTCATCCAGTTCCTCTCAGAAGACTGGCCGGAGGCGGAGCTTCGCGATCCACGATAGGCAGCCGTGCCCCCACGGATCAGGGTCGAAGGTCCCCCGGGCACCGCGCGAGCAGAAGACCTGATCGCGGCCGGCGGCCCCACTTGGCGAGCAGTTGGGGGTAGCAGTGGGCCGCAAAGGTGTGAAGCGGGCTTGCCGATCGGCCGGCTTCTCTACACTCGAGCCGTGTCCTCTGGTGCCGGCCGCGTGTCTGCGGCCCTGCGACTGACCGGCGCCGTGGCCGTTATCGCCATTTTTCTCATCGCTCACGGGGTGCACGACGCGATGGTCATCGGGTTGTCTGACGGGGTTGGGATGACCGGCGATGTGGCCGTGTCGACTGGCCCCCAACCGGCCGGACCGGCGCACACGGCAGGGCACGCGGCGGCGGTCTGCTTCGCCGTGATCGCTGCGGTCATCGTGCTGCTTCTTCGCCGGGGCTCAATTGGTCGGTCGCTGCGTTGGCACGGTCTGCGCCACGGCGCCTAGCGTCCGCCCGTGTTGCCGTCGATCGATTGCGCGCGAACGCTCCGCCGTTGTCCATCCTCTGCGTGTCGCGGACCTGATCAAGCTGCCGGTATGCCGGCCTTCACCTTGATCAGCCGACCGACACCTCACGGAGGACAAAGACCACGCACACACGCGTTTTCGTCATGCTCACCGCAGCAGTAGCCGCCGCAGTCCTGGCGGGATGTGGAGGCTCCGCCAACAACAACGCCGCGGATGTCACGGACACCGATCACAACGCCGCGGACGTCACTTTCGCAACGGACATG
>JACCTY010000017.1 GCA_013812145.1 Geodermatophilaceae bacterium
GCGCTGGACCGCGACGGCAGCGCCGGTTCCGGCGGTGAGGACACCGAGCACGGCGCCGACGAGCTCGAGCTTGCGGCCGGCGGGCATCAGGGACCGCCGCGGCCGGCGGCCAGGCGAGGCTGACGACCGTCAGCCGTCAAAGGGTTGGTGGCGGGTGACATCAGCCGCTGCCTCCGACGTACCGGCGGGTCATCCGCCCCCCGATCCGGGTGACGAGTTCGTAGTGGATGGTGTCGACGGCGTCGGCCCAGTCCTGCGCGGTGGGCTCTCCCTGCGTGCCCGGCCCCCACACGAGGACCTCGTCACCTGCTCGTACCGGATCGTCGCCCACGTCCACGACGAACTGGTCCATGCACACCCGCCCACGGATCGTGCGGCGCGCTCCACCGAGCCACACCGGCCCGACGTTGGTCGCGTTGCGTGGGATGCCCTCGGCGTACCCGATCGGAACGAGCGCAAGTCCGGTCTCGCGGTCGGTGACGTACTCATGTCCATAGGAGACGCCGCTGCCGGCCGGCACCCGCTTGACGAGCGCTACCTCGGCACGCACCGTCATCGCCGGCCGCAGGCCGTGGACCGCCGGATCACCGCCGAGCGGATCCAGGCCGTAGCAGGCGATTCCCGGCCGGACCATGTCGAGCCAGGTCTCCGGGCGGGTCAGGGTCGCCGCGGAGTTCGCCAGGTGCTTGGTCATGCCACGCAGGCCGGCCCGCTCGGCGATGTCCACCGCCTCCTTGAACGCCCCGATCTGCCGGTCAATGGTGGGGTGGTCGGGGGCGTCGGCGTAGGCGAGGTGGCTCCAGAGCCCGACCGGCCGCACGGTTCTCGCCGCCGCCGCCCGTGCGGTCGCGGCGACGAGACGCGCCCAATCGGCCGGTACGGCGCCCGCCCGCGACAGCCCGGTGTCGGCCTTGAGATGGACCCGTGGGGCCGCGCCGGCCGCCTGGCCAGCCGCGATCAACTCCTCCAGCGCCCACGTCGCGTTGACCGACAGCTCGACATCCGCCAGCACCGCGTCGGCCAGCCGGTCTCCTGGCCCGATGAGCCACGCCATCATCGGAGCAGCGACTCCGGCCTGGCGCAGCGTGAGGGCTTCGTCGATGATCGCAACACCGAGCATGTCCGCGCCGCCGGCCAGACAGGCCCGAGCGCACGGCAGCAAGCCGTGACCGTAGGCGTCGGCCTTGACAATGGCCATCAGCGGCCGCGCCACGTGCTGTTTCAACCGTTGCACGTTGTGCTGAATCGCGTCGAGGTCGACGACGATCTCCGCACGGGCCACGCGGTTGAGTCTCCCAGAATCCGCCACGCGCATCCGCGCAGGCGCACGTCCGAGCAACAGTGAACTATTCCTCACTCCTGCTCGGACGTCAGCGGACGCCGGACCGGATGATGCGGATCGCGGCGGGGATGGCCGCTACAACGTCCATGGCGATGATCGGGGCGCCCGTCGCGGTGGACACCGGATCGCTCGAGCCGGCGGCGAGGGCACCGGCCACCCCGTGGGTGTACGCCGCCGCTGCGGCCGCTTCGGTCGGATCGCCACCCGCGGCGACGAGGGCACCGACCAGGCCGGACAGCACGTCGCCGGTGCCGGCAGAGGCCAGCCAGCCGGTGCCGGTCGGATTGACAAACGCCCGCCCGTCCGGCGCGCCCACGATCGTCGCCTGCCCCTTGAGGAGCACGGTCGCGCCGATGTCGGCCGCTGCCCGGCGAACGCTGCCGATGCGGTCGTCGCCGACCGGGCCGAAGATCCGCTCGAACTCGCGGTCGTGCGGCGTGAGCACGGTCGGGGCAGCACGGCCGCGGACCAGGTCCGGCGCGCGGCCGACGAGGGTCAGGCCGTCGGCGTCCACCACCACCGGCAGGTCGGTGCCGAGCACCTCCGCCACCAAACCTCGGGCGTGCTCGTCGGTGCCCAACCCGGGGCCGATCACCCAGGCCTGCACCTGCCCGGCGGCCAGGACGGCGTGCGGATCCGCCAGGCTGCCGTGCTCACCGCTCCGCACCTCCGTGACCACGGCCTCCGACCAGCGGGTCCGGACGTGCTCGGCGGCGCGCGCCGGACCGGCGTACCGC
>JACCTY010000022.1 GCA_013812145.1 Geodermatophilaceae bacterium
CTCGACGCCTCCACGTGGGATGCCTTCGCGGAGCTTGTCGAGCGCAACAACGGGATCTTCGGCGGGTGCTGGTGCATCGGTTACCACCCGGAGTGCGGCCAGAAGGGGATCAGCCATCGCGCGGTCAAGGAGGACAGGGTCCGCACAGGTCGGGCTCACGCCGCGCTCGTCTTCGACGAGGACGGTGCCGCACGGGGATGGTGCCAGTACGGCAGCCCCGAGGAACTCCCGGGGATCAAACACAAGCGCGAGTACGAGAAGGACGCTCCGCCGCGTCCGGACTGGCGGATCACCTGCTGCTACGTCGACAAGAAACATCGCGGCCAGGGCATCGCACGGGCGGCGCTAAAAGGCGCGCTGGACCAGATCGCCCATGCCGGCGGCGGCCTCGTCGAGGCCATCTCCGAGGTGACCACCGGCCGGGAGGCGCCGGGCCGGTTTCTGTTCAGCGCGACCGTCGAACTCTTCGAGCAGCGCGGATTCACCCGCGGCCGGCAGGTTGGCAAGCACGCATGGATCGTGAGCAGGGTGGTCGATCCGGTGTGAGCGTCGTCCGAACAGAATGGTCAGCCAGCGCAGTGAACTCCCGGTGGGCGGCACCTTCCCCCCGAGCCAACGTTGCTTGACGCGGCACTCGACCCCCACCACGTCCAGCCGCATGCCTTCTATCGTCCCTGCGGAACAGCAGTGCCTCGTCAGGTCGCTGGGCGCCGGCTGCAGCGGCGCGGAACTCACGGGTTTGCGGTTGCCGTCGGGTGTCTCACTCCCGATGTCTCCTCATCGATGGGCCGGCCGAAGGTTACGGCGTCGAGAACGGCTTCGGGCGCCGTGGAGCGGAAGGCAGCATCCGGACCCGTGCCGAGCGCATCGTTGACGGTCGAGAACGCGATGCGCAGCGCGATGAACACGGTGATCGCGAAGATCTCGGAGTCGCGGTATCCGACATCGCGCAACGCCTGTACGTCGGCTTCGCTGGTGCGGTTGGGGTCGCCTGCCACCTTGCGAGCCCAGTCGGCCATCGCACGCTCGCTCGGAGTCAGTCCGTCGTCATCCCCCCGGAGCACTCCAGCGGCCAGTTGGGCGTCGGTCGCCTGGGCCAGCTTGGATCCCCACGCCAGCGAGCAGTACGAGTCGCCAAAGGCCGACGCGCAAGCAGCGACGAGAATGCCGCGCTGGCGGAGGCTGAGCCTGTGCACCGCGGTGGTCTGCCGCATTAGCTCGAAGAGCCCGGTCATCAGGTCCGGCTGGTAGGCCCATAGTCGCGACACGTTCATCACGTAACCGACGTCGGTGACGTCCTCGTCGAACAGGCGTTGAGCCTCGACGGTTGCCTCCGGAACGCCAAGAAAGCCGATCGATCTCATGTCGCTGCCTTTTGCTGCCGCGGTTGGGACTTGCGGGCAAGATAGCCGACCACAGCTATCCCAGCTCGCAGCGGCAGCCCGTCCCGGACAAGCTCCCGAGCCTGCTGGGTCGCCGCCTCGAGGAAGGCCTCCTCTCCGACGTTCTGAATCGCCTCGTACGCCGGCCCGGTGGATGCGAGGGCCCGCGCGAACATCTCCGGATCGGCGAACTCCCACACGAACGGCACGTCGACTCGTTCGATGTCTACGAACCCGCAGCGTGCCAGGAGGTCCTCGCCCACCCCGGGCCGACCGAGCGACACCATGGCGGCCTGGTTCTCCAGCCGCGCCGAGTCGGCCATCCTGAACGGCGCCAGTGCCCACGCTCCCGGCGACATCTTGAGATGGCCCCAGACGGTGAGCCCCACCCGGCCACCCGGCACCAGCACTCGGTGGATCTCGGCCACGGCCGCCGGTGTCGTGCCCCAGATTCCCCGAAAGCTGGTCGCGACGTCGAAGCTGGCGTCGTCCCACGGAAGTGCGTGCATGTCACCGACCCGGATGTCGGCGTCCGGGTTCCGGTCCCGAGCAACTGCGACGAGCCGATGCGACGCGTCGATTCCCGCGCCGGTGGCGCCCCGCGCACGGGCGAGCTCGACGGCGAGACCAGAGCCGCACGCGACGTCGATGAGCCGGTCGCCCGCACCGACCCCGAGCCGGTGATGAACGGAGACGTACTCGCGGCAGTTGCTCGGCTCGCTCAGGGTCGCGAAGTCCACCGCGCTGCGGCCCCAGCCTAGGTCGACCATCTTCCAGCCCACCGCAGCGCCGAGCACGGTCGGCGCGGACCTTTCGCGGCTGTTCTCGGCGCTGCTATCGATCGTCATGTTCCGCCTCGTCGGTCCAGAGCAACGACGAACCCATCATGCTCTGGACGATCATGACGATTGGTGGCCCGAATTGCGTCGTTAGTGCGGCTTCCTCGCGCCGGATCGTCATGATCGCCGAGGTGGTAGAACGCCCCTTGGGCGACGAACCGCCTCCCCCCGTGAATGTCTCTGCGAGGATTGACGGCGTGACAACCCTGCGCCGGCCCGAGGTCACCGACCTCGTCGAGATCGGCCGGGGCGGATTCGGGGTGGTGTACCGGGCCCGCCAAGAGCAGTTCCGTCGGGACGTCGCGGTGAAGGTCATCTCCGCGACCCTGGACGCGCGGGCGCGCGCCCGCTTCACCCAGGAGTGCCGGGCACTGGGGCAACTCAGCGGTCATCCACACATCGTCAGCGTGTACGACGGGGGAATCGACCCGGACGAGCACGGCTTCCTGGTCATGCCGTTCTTCGCCCGCGGCTCCCTGGCGGAGCGGATCCGTACCAGCGGTCCGCTGGACTGGCGCGAGGCGGTGGACGTCGGCGTACGCCTCGCCGGTGCCCTGCAGACCGCGCACGAGGCCGGCATCCTGCACCGGGACATCAAGCCGGCCAACGTGCTCATCGACGAGTACGGCGCACCGCGACTCGCCGACTTTGGGCAGGCCAGGTTCGTTGACTTGGAACTGACCCGGTCCGGTGAGATCACCGCAACACCAGGATTCGCCGCCCCCGAGGTGATCCAGGGTCAGTCAGCGACGCCGAGCGCGGACGTCTACTCACTCGCCGCCACCGTGATGGCGCTGATGCTCGGGCGGCCGCCGTTCGAAGGAGCGGGGGACATCTCGGTCGCACCGGTGCTGTACCGCGTGTTGTCCGAGCCGCCGCCGGACCTGCGCCGGCTCGGTGTCCCCGAGCAGGTCGTCGGCGTCCTGGAGAACGCGATGGCAAAGGACCCCCCGGACCGCCCCGACTCCGCGCTCAGCCTTGCCGTTGCACTGCAGCGAGCCCAGCAGAGCCTCGGTCTGCCGGTGTCGCCGGTCGCCGTGGCGGGGCGGCCGCTGCTGCTGCCCCCGGGGTCCGACGCAGGCCCGACCCGCGTCAATTCTCCCGCCCGCGTCGGCACCGTGCCGTACCTCCACGAACGACCGCCGCCGGGTACGCCGGAACCGCTCCCGCCGGCGGCTGCCCCGACCCGACGGCGTTGGGGACGGCTCGCCGTCGCGGCAGTCCTGGTCGTCGCGCTGGCCGTGGCGGGCTTCTTCGTGGTCCGCGTCCTGAACGCGCCCGAGCCGAGCCAGAACCTTGTCGCCCTCGACCTGCTGCTTGAACCGCGTGATTTCCCCGGCGACGGATGGGAGCTGAACACCGATGTCACGGGGACACTCAATCCGGTCCTCGAGACGTCCGCGGTGCTGGAGTGTCTGGGGCTGCCGCAGATCGCCCAGGACCAGCCGGACGCGGATGATCTCGACGCGCGGGACCTGCGGATATCGGAGGTGTACGTGGTGCCCGGTGTGTCCGTGCAGACCGCTGGCGTCATCACCGCGTCGGAGGCGCAGGCTGGCGACATCGTGGATGCGCTGGGGCCACCCGGCTTCGACCTGTGCCGGGAGGACTTCACCAGCTTCGCGAGAAACTTCGGGCTGACCGGGGACACGGTGGACTACGGCGCGACTCCGGTCTACAGCGAGCCGGCCCTGCCGGAGCTCACCGACGTCGTCACTGCCTCCTCGCGGCGGATCGTCGTACCGCTGCTCGAATCGGACAACGGCGTGGGTTCTTACGTGATCGACTACGTGTTCCTCGCCGCCGGCAGCGCGGTTGCCTGCCTCGGTATCTGGAGCTACGACGAGCCGGTGCAGACCGCGGTCCGGGATGCGGTCATCACCGAACTCGTCGACCGGCTGACCGACTAGCGACTGCCCTCGCTGAGTTCCCCGGTGGGTGTCAGCCGGAGCACCCGGCAGGAGCGCTCCCAGCGGTGGGCGGCGTCCCCGACGGCGCTCAGCCGTCTGGCGAGCAGCTGAGGAACCACCCGGCCCCACTCGTCGCTGCCCTGCCTGAGCTGCTCGACCGCCGCGACCCACGTGACGAGCCGGCCCTCCGGCGTGCCCACCGTGACAAGTGCCGGCCGGCCGGCCTCGATTCCGGGCAGGGGCTGTTCTCCAGGTCCTCCGACGACGTAAGCCGATCCGTCCCGCCATAACAGCCACGCGGCCACCGCAGTCCCGCCGACCGGCGCCAGCCACACCACCCTGACCTTCCGCATCGCCGCGGCGACGAGCGGCGGCGGAGCTGCCCCCATGCCCGGGCATGGTACGGCGCCCCGACCGCATAGCCTGCGGACCAGGGCATCAACCGGGAACGAGGTGCGCGTGGCCGAGGGCGGGGTCGGCCAGTGGCAACTCTCCAGACCGACAGTCTCGGAGTTCGGCCTGCTCACCATCGCCGTACTCGGTGTGTCAATGTCTGCGCCGCTGACCGCGCTCGCCGCCGCCCCCGCTCTCGGGATCGCGTTCTGGCGCAACGCCGTCGGCGCCGCACTGCTGGTTCCGGGCGCGACGGCCCAGTTGCGTCGCCAGCCGTTGTCGCGCCGGCAGCTTGCCCTGTGCCTGCTCTCCGGAGGGTTCCTCGCCGCCCACTTCGCCGCCTGGCTGCCCAGTGTCACCTTGACCACGGTGGCGGCCTCGACCGCGCTTGTCTGCACGACACCCATCTGGACCACGCTTGCGGCTCGGATCGCGGGGCACCGGGTCCCCGGCCAGGTCTGGATCGGGCTCGCCCTCGGCCTGCTCGGCGTCGTCCTCGTCACCGGCGTCGACGTCACGGTGTCCACTCGGGCGTTGACCGGTGATCTGCTGGCGCTGCTCGGCGGCATCCTCGCCGCGGGTTACGTCCTGCTGGGAGCGTCGGTACGCGAGCAGGTCAGTACGGCGGCGTACGCGGCGGTCTGCTACTCGACCGCCGCTGTGCTTCTCGCCGCGGCGGCGCTGGTCACCGGCACCTCGCTGGGCGGGTACGCCGCACGGGACTGGCTGCTGATCCTCGGGATCACCGTCTGCGCGCAGATGCTTGGCCACACGATCTTCAACCGGGTGGTGTCCACTGTCGGGCCGACCGTGGTGGGCCTGGCGATCCTGCTGGAGGTTCCGGGTGCGGCGCTGCTGGCGTTCGTGCTGATCGGCCAGGTGCCGGCGCTGCTCGTCGTACCTGGCCTCGTTCTCATCGTCGGCGGGATTGCAGTGGTGATCCGCTCCGGGGGCGATCGGGTGCAAACCGGGCCCTCGACCTAACCGGCGGTTACTCTGCGCAATCGGTTTAGGGTCCCTCGGGAGTGCCGCTGTGGACGGCCAACTACCACGTCGTCGGCAGCGCCAGTGAGACCGCCACCGACTTCGCCACGGTTGCCTACGCGCCCTCCGGGTCGAGGCTGTGGGTGGACCGCTTCGACGGTCCGACCGGCGGCTTCGACCAGGCCTCCGCTCTTGCCGTCGACCACCGGAGCGGCGTCCTCTACGTCACCGGGACCAGCGAGTCGCAGCCCGGTCCAACCGGTGCCCTCGATGCAACCACCGTCGCGTACGGCGCCTAGCCAGCTGTCATTGCGCCGCTGACCGCCCACAGCCGCTCGGCCAGATCGGGGTCGACAGCTCGCGACGTCGGTCGGGCCAACCGCCCGGAATCGAAGTACGCCCCCGGGATGCCGCGGCCGTCCTCGGTCGCCGCCAGCTGCACGAGCGTCGAGGCGCCCTGGGACGGCGACACGAAGCCGATCGGCGACAGCTTCTTGGCCAGCCGGAAGAGCCCGGTGCTGTCCCCGAAGTCCGATCGCACGACGCCCGGATGGAAGCAGGTCGCCACGACCGCCGTCTGCCGCAGCCGCCAGGTCAGCTCGGTGGTGAAGAGGATGTTGGCCTGCTTGGAGTCGCCGTACGCCCGCCAGCGTGCCCATCGCCGCCGTTGGAAATCCAGGTCGTCGGGATCGAGCCACCCGCTCGTATGGGCTGCCGACGAGGTCGTGATGATCCGACCCGCCGCCGCCGCGGTGACGCGGTCCAGCAGCAGGGACGTGAGCAGGAACGGCGCGAGGTGGTTGACCTGAATCGTCATATCGTGTCCGTCCACAGTGGACGTCTGCTTCTTCGCGATCAGGCCGGCGTTGTTCGCCAGTACGTCGATCACGTCGTACGCCGCAGCGATCCGGCCGGCGGTCCGACGTACCTCGGCCAAGGCCGCGAAGTCGCACACGTGACTGTCCGGTGTGGACCCGGAGTCATCGCGAATCCGGTCGACGACGGCGGCCAGCTTGTCCGGGTTCCTGCCGACCAGTACGACGTGGTCGCCGCGCCGGGCCAGCGCAACGGCAGCCTCCGCACCGATCCCCGCGCTGGCACCGGTGATCACGACCGTACGGCGCATTCGGTCTCCCCTTAGCATCTGAGTACCCGCCCCTCGAGGAGACGCTAGTGGCCCAGCTCCGCCCCCGTCGTTCCTGCCTGGCGGTGCCCGGCAGCAACCCGAGGTTCCTGGAAAAGGCCAAGGGTCTGCCGGCGGACCAGGTCTTTTTGGATCTGGAGGACGCGTGTGCGCCGCTGGCCAAGCCGGGCGCCCGCAAGAACATCGTGGCCGCCCTGAACGAGGGCGGTTGGGGAGAGCGGATCCGGGTGGTACGGGTCAACGACTGGACCACGGAGTGGACCTACCGCGACGTGATCGAGGTGGTCGAAGGGGCAGGGGAGAACCTGGACGCGATCATGCTGCCGAAGGTCGCCGACGCCGCGCAGGTACGTGCGCTGGACATGCTGCTGCTGCAGATCGAGAAGACGGTGGGCCTGGCAGAGGGCCGGATCGGGATCGAGGCCCAGATCGAGACCGCGCAGGGCCTGATCAACGTCAACGAGATCGCGTCCGCCAGCCCGCGGATCGAGACGATCGTCTTCGGTCCGGCGGACTTCATGGCGAACATCAACATGAAGTCGCTCGTCGTGGGCGCGTTGCACCCGGACTACCCCGGTGATCCGTTCCACTACATCCTGATGCAGATCCTGATGGCTGCTCGGGCCCGCGGCGTACAGGCCATTGACGGACCGTTCCTGCAGGTGCGTGACGTCGAGGCGTTCCGGGAGGTTGCCAAGCGCTCGGCGATGCTCGGTTTCGACGGCAAGTGGGTACTGCACCCCGGGCAGATCGATGCCGCGAACGAGATCTACGCCCCAAGTCAGGAGGACTACGAGCACGCCGAGTTGATCCTGGACGCCTACGAGCATGCGACGTCGGAGGTCGGTGGCAAGAAGGGTTCGGCGATGCTCGGTGACGAGATGATCGACGAGGCCTCCCGCAAGATGGCACTCGTGGTCGCCGCCAAGGGCCGGGCGGCCGGTATGACGCGGCAGCAGAGCTTCACGCCACCGGAGGCTTGAGCGCGCTAGGTGGGGAAGGTCAACCTCGGGTCGTTGATCGTGTCGATCGCGGCGCCGATGAACAGCGCAAAGAAGATGAAGTACACCAGCAGGATCGCGCAGATGATCGAGCCGACGATGATGCCGGCCAGCGCCAGGCCGCTGCCCTCCTCGCCGGTGTTCTTGATCTGGTTGCGGGCCATGCTCCCGAACACGATGCCCAGCGGGGCGAACACGAATGCGAAGACGATGGCGAGGATGGCCAGGGCGTTCGTGCCGCGCTGAGGTGGGGCGCCGTACGGCGGCTGACCGTAACCAGGCTGCGGAGGGCCATCTGGCCGCTGGTAGGCCTGCTGTTGGTAGGGAGGCTGTTGGTAGCCCTGGGGGTGGCCGCCCGGATCTGACTGCCCTCCGGGCGCTCGCGGCGGGTACGTCGGCTCGAAGTTCGTCATTCGCTGCTCCTCTGTCTACCGGCCATTGTCGCTGCCGTCGGCGATACTGCAGGGGACAGCCGCGGCGCGCCGACTCGGCCGGAAAGGGAACGCCTCATGGCTCGACTGGCTCAGACCGCAGGTCTGACCGACGTTCAGCAGGAGATCCTGGCCACGGTCCGGCAGTTCGTGGACAAGGAGATCATCCCGCACGCCACGAAGCTCGAGCACGAGGACGCCTATCCGCAGGACATCGTCGACGGGATGAAGGAGATGGGCCTGTTCGGCCTGACCATCCCGGAGGAGTACGGCGGGCTGGGTGAGTCGCTGCTGACGTACGCGTTGGTCGTCGAGCAGATCGCCCGCGGCTGGATGAGCGTGTCCGGGGTCATCAACACGCACTTCATCGTTGCCTACATGCTCGCCCAGCACGGCACCGACGAGCAGAAGCAGCGGCTGTTGCCGCAGATGGCCACCGGGCAGGTGCGCGGGGCATTCTCCATGTCCGAGCCGGGCCTGGGCTCCGACGTCGCCGCCATCACGACCCGAGCGGTACCTGACGGCGACGCCTACGTCATCGACGGGCAGAAGATGTGGCTGACCAACGGCAGCACGTCCACGCTCATCGCGACCCTGGTGCGCACCGAGCTGGGCGAGTCCTCGCCGTACCGGAACCTGACGGCCTTCCTCGTCGAGAAGCCGGCCGGCCTGGGAGAGGTGAGCCCGGGCCTGACGATCCCCGGCAGGCTGGACAAGATGGGCTACAAGGGCGTCGACTCGACCGAGGCGATTTTCGACGGCTACCGGATCCCGGCGACGGCGATCCTCGGCGGGGAACCCGGCCGCGGCTTCTACCAGATGATGGACGGCGTGGAGGTAGGTCGCGTCAACGTGGCGGCCCGTGCGTGCGGCATCTCGATCCGCGCCTTTGAACTTGCCATTGCCTACGCCCAGCAACGGGAGACCTTCGGCAAGCCGATCGCTGAACACCAGGCGATCGCGTTCAAGCTGGCCGAGATGGGCACCAAGATCGAGGCCGCGCACATGCTGATGGTCAATGCGGCCAGGCTCAAAGACGCCGGCGAGCGCAACGACGTCGAGGCCGGGATGGCCAAGCTGCTGGCCAGCGAGTACTGCGTCGAGGTCACCCAGGATTCCTTCCGCATCCACGGGGGTTACGGCTACTCCAAGGAGTACGAGATCGAGCGGCTGATGCGGGAGGCGCCGTTCCTGTTGATCGGGGAGGGGACCAGTGAGATCCAGAAGATGATCATCAGCCGAGGTCTGCTCAAGGAATATGCGCTCAAGCGCTGAGGGTCGGCGCTCCGGCCGGGGCTGGGCGGTCGTTGTCGCCACGGTCCTGGCCCTGTCGGCGTGCACCGCGAACAGCGCCACGCCGCGAACGAAGCAGGCCGATTCGGAGACTACGGCGGGCACAAGTGTCACGCCGACTACCTCAGCGACACCGACCACGACCACACCGCCCCCGCCGCCTGAGCTTCCCGGCGGCGGCCGGACGATCTTCCCGGCGTACCGGCTGGTCGGCTTCTCCGGTGGTCCTGGGTCGCCCGCGCTCGGGCGGCTGACCGGAGACCTGGACGCGGCGGCCGCGGCGATCGCGAAACAGGCTGTCCCGTACGCCGTAGATCGGCCGGTGCTGCCCGTCTTCGAACTGATCGCGACGATCGCCCATCCCTTCCCCACCCCCGAAGGCGACTACAGCGGCCGGTCGGACGACGCGCTCATCCAGGAGTACCTCGACGCCGCCCGGCGGGCCGGAGCGTTGCTGCTGCTGAACATCCAGCCCGGACGGGCGGGCTTCCTGCCGGAGGTGCAGGCGTACGAGAAGTGGCTGCGGCTGCCGGACGTCGGGGTGGCGCTGGACCCGGAGTGGGCGGTCGAGCCTGATGGCATCCCCGGCGAGGTGTACGGCCTGACGACGGGGGCTGAGCTGGACAGTGTCGCGGTGTACCTCGCCCGGCTGGTGGCCGGGGGCAATCTGCCGGAGAAGGTGATGGTCTACCACCAGGTGGCGGCGCAGGTGGTGGTCGACGAGCAGCTGCTGCGGCCGCATCCCGGTGTCGTGCCGATCAAGAGCGTCGATGGCATCGGCAACCAGGCCGAAAAGGAGAACACCTGGGACGAGCTGATGGCGCCCAAGCCGCCGCACGTGCATCCCGGCTTCAAGCTGTTCTACGACGAGGACCTTCGTACCGGCGGCCTGCTGATGACCCCCGAGCAGGTGCTCGCCCTGATGCCGCTGCCCGAGTACGTGCTCTACGAGTGACCGTGGGCCAGTGGACGGTGTCGGATGTTTGTCGGGGCTGCGGCTCTGACGCAAACACGGGAAGTGCCGTCCCACTCGGTGTCATCCGGACCAGAGCGGAGGACCGACGGGGCCAACCGACGAGCGGGACAACTCGGCCGCCACGCACCGCGGCCGCATGGGTGACACTTTTCGCTCCATTGTCCTGGGTCTGGGCGGCAACAATGGAGCGAAAGGCGCCGCACACAGCCGATTAGTGGCACTTGTCGCTCCATTGCGTGGGGTCTGGGCAGCAGCGGTGAAGCGAAAGGTGCCATGGCGGCAACACCCCGACGGAGAGGGCCGCGGTGGCAGGGTGCGCTGGTTCACGACGTCGGGGTGCTCGTGGGAGACACTGTCGCCAGGGGTCAGCCCCCTGCGGGCCCTCGACGCCTCGCCGATCTCGGCTGGCGTGTCCTCACTGCCCGGCGAAGCTCCGCGACCCACCGAGCCGTCTCGCGTGGGTCTGTGAACCGGAGGACTCTCGGCCCAACAGCGACCTCCCACTGTCGGACTCGCGCGCGCTTGCGAGTGAAGGACCTGAAGTGCCACGCCACAATCCCATCCTTCCCGACGATCCCCAGCAGTGTCTGATGGTTGCCGTTGCAGATCGGCCGTCGGTCGATCCATCGCAGGATCGACCGGCGAACCAGTCGCTGAAGGGAGAACCAACGTGGATAGTCCAACCCCACGATCAACTCGACGCGGGCCAGCGGCACATCGAGCCACTGTCCGTATGCAGTGTCCAGGATCCACTCATGGCCATCGCAGACCGCCTGGATGCGTCGGCGCTGCTCGTCACCAGGCACCTCGACCCAGCCGGGCTCCCAGGTGAGGTCGTCAACGGAATGCCACGGAACTCCGGTGACCACGCTGAGCTGTTCGGCCAGCGTTGTCTTGCCCGAACCGGTCACGCCGTAGAGGAAAATCCTGCGGGCATCGCCAAGTCGATCACCCGAGCCCACCCGCTGAGGCTAACGACTTCCGAGGTCGACGTGCGCCTGTGGACCAAGCGAACCGGCGCTCGTCCGCAGGGGCCGCTCACCCGCGGCGATGAGGCCGCCGATGGTGAGTAGCCGCGCTGCGGGAGTTCTGCTGTTGCCGGTCATGGGGGCCAAACCGCTCGGTGGAGTCGCCACGTCAGAGGACGTCGCGACGTTGGACGAGGACGGCGGCCGCGGCGGCGAAGACGACCAGCAGTGCGGTCACCGTCAGCGCGCCCTGCGTCCCGCTGACGATCGCAGCCACGCCAGGGGTGCCGTCGCCGTCTCCCTCACCACGGGCGCCCAGCGCCGCGACGACGGAGCCTGCGTTGACGCCGGGCAGAACCCGCTGTACGGCGTCGAGCCACTCCAGGGCGTTGGCGCTGGCCCGGATCAGGTTCTCCACGACGAGCGCCCACACCAGGCCGAGGCCGATGGCCAGCGCGGTTCCCCGCGTGAGGGTGCCGAGCAGCAGGCCGAACAGGCACCACATGCCGAGCACGAGCCAGCCGGCCGCGATACCCTGCACCAGATCAGCGACCGGCGGCCACTGGATCGGCAGCCCCTCGGCCGCCGCGAGTGTCGCGCTGGCTCCGGCCGACACGGCGAAGCTGACAAGGACTACCGCGAGCAGGATTGCTCCGAGCGCGGCGAGCGTTCCGCCGAACACCGCGAGCCGGCCCGGCCGCTGGGTCAGCACCGTCTTGAGGCTGCCCCAGCCGTACTCGCTGCCCGCGACGAGAGCACCCAGGATCATCACCAGCGCTCCGCCGAACAGCGCATATCCGCCCACGGTGTTCGCGACGAGGTTGCCCGGCAACAGCTCGGCCAGCGGGCTGGCCCCCGGGCCGACGGTGCTGTCCGGCGAGGAGAAGTACGGCAGCAGATAGCCGAACGTCAGCAGCATCGCCAGCCAGACGCCGCCGAGCACCCAGACAGCGGGCCGCTTGCGCAGCTTGAGCAGTTCGGCGCGGACACTAGCCAACATCGGGAACCTCCTGAGTGGTCATGGCAAGAAACACTTCTTCCAGGCTGCGCTCGTCCCGACGCAGCTCGGTCACGTCGACACCGGCGCGGACAAGGGCGCGGTTGAGTTCGCCCACCCGGGCCGGGTCGATCTGGCAGCGCAGGGCATCGCCGCGGCGCTGGACGGCCGACTCGCCGAGCAGCGCTGCGGCGGCTCGCGCAGCGTCGGCCAGCGGCGTGGCCACGACTACCAGCTCGGCCTGCCCGCGGAGTTCGGCCACCGTGCTCTCCGCGATCACCCGGCCGCCGGAGATGACTCCCACCCGGTCGCAGACCTGCTCGACCTCACCGAGTTGATGGCTGGACAGGAGCACCGCGCGGCCCTCGGCGCCCAGCCGTGCGATCAGACGGCGCATGTCGGCCATCCCGGCCGGGTCGAGGCCGTTCGTCGGTTCGTCCAGGACGAGCAGGTCGGGATCGTTGAGCAGGGTCGAGGCCACGCCGAGGCGCTGCTTCATTCCGAGGGAGTACCGCGCGAACGTGTCCCCGGCCCGGTCCGACAGCCCCGCGACACCGAGCACCTCCTCGACCCGCGAATCAGGTACGCCGGCGTACCGGGCCAGCACCCGCAGGTTGTCCCGGCCGGACAGGTAGGGATAGAAGCCCGGGGATTCCACCAGCGCGCCGATCCTGGACAGGCCGGCCGGCGCACCCGGCGGCTGCCCGAGCACCGTGACCGACCCGGACGTCGGCCGGATCAGGCCCAGCAGCATCCGCATCGTGGTCGTCTTGCCGGCACCGTTGGGTCCGAGGAAGCCGTAGACCTCGCCACGGTTCACCTGCAGGTCCACGGCGTCCACGGCGAGTACGCCGGACCGGTACCGCTTGGTCAACCCGCGGGCGACGACGACTGGCACAGCGGCCTGCCGGCCCTGTCCTGGCTGCGTTTCGATGATCGATGTGGTCATGTGACCAGCCTGGCGACGGCTGCCGCGCGGCGCGTCCGCCCGTCCGCGTCTTCGGCGTACGCAATTCTGCGTAGTCCGCCTACGGCCGCCGGGTCAGGCCCGACTGTACGGCGAAGACCACGAGCTGAGCCCGGTCCCTGGCGTGCAGCTTGATCATGGCCCGGCTGACATGGGTTCGGACGGTGGCCGGGCTCAGATACAGCCGCCGCGCTATCTCGTCGTTGGACAGTCCCTCGGCCACGAGCCCTGTCACCTCGGTCTCGCGTTCGGTGAGGGTATGGATCTGCGGGTGCGGCCGGCTGCGGTGCGCGCCGCCGGCGAACTTGGTGATGACGCGGCGGGTGACAGACGGGGAGAGCAGCGATTCACCGGATGCGACGACCCGTAGCGCGTGCAGCAGCTCGGCGGTGTCGCCGTCCTTGACCAGGAAGCCGCTCGCTCCGGCAGCCAAGGCATCAAAGACGTACTCGTCGAGCTCGAAGGTCGTCAGCATGACCACCCGGACACCGGCCAGCTGCGGGTCCGCCGTGATCGCCCGCAGGGCGGTGATGCCGTCCGTGCCGGGCATCCGGATGTCCATCAGGATGATGTCCGGCCGGCGCTCGCGGGCCAGCCGCAGCGCCTCGGCGCCGTCGCCGGCCTCCCCGACGAGCTCGATGTCCTCCTCCGCTTCGGCGAGCACTCGCAGCCCCATCCGCACCAGCGGCTGGTCGTCAGCTATCAGCAGGCGGATCAACGCCGGCCACCGAGGGACGCGGCGGTTCCGATCAGCGGGCCGATCATCGTCGGCCGCCTATCGGCAGGCGGGCGCGCACCAGGAATCCGCCGGTCGGCCCCGGCCCGGTGTGCACGCTGCCGCCCAGCGACCTGGCGCGGGCCGCCATGCCGGCCAACCCCTGTCCGTCCGGTGCGGTCCGCCGCGGCCCTCGCCCGGTGTCGGTGATCTCGAGCACCAGGGCGTCGGGGCCGTAGGCCACGTGGACCTCGGCGCTGGCGGCGTCCGCGTGTCGCAGCACGTTGGTCAGTGACTCCTGCACGATCCGGTAGGCGGCGTTGTCCACGCTACTGAGCAGCTGAACCGGCTCGCCGCTGGTGCGCAGCTCGACCGGGACACCGCTGTCAGCCATCCGGGTCAGCAAGACGTCCATGTCGTGCAGTCCGGCCAGCGGCGCGCGATCGGCTTCTGTTTCCGCTCCCGAGGCCCGAAAGACCGCGAGGGTCGCCCGAAGCTCGTCCAAGGACTGCTGGCTGCTCTGCCGAATCGCTTCCAGCAGCTCCCGGGCTCGGGCCGGGGAACGCTCCAGCACATGCAGCGCTACGCCGGCCTGCATGCTGATCGCCGCCAGCCCGTGCCCGACGATGTCATGCACGTCCTGGGCGGTGCGCAACCGCTCCTCATAGGCCTGCTGCCGCTCCCGCTCCGCGCGGGATCGGCCCGCCGACGCCCGTGCCGTCCGCACGACCGTGCCGATCGCCCAGGCGGCGAGCGACCAGCTGAGGAAGCCGGCGAGTTGGACCGCCGCGAGCAGCGGGCCGTCCCAGTCGGCGTCGGTCCCGGCCGGCACCGCAAGCAGCACTGCCGTCGCTGCCCAGGCGGGTAGCGAATGGCGTACCGGGTGATGGGCGGCGACGGAGTATGTGGTGATTGCGACGGAGAAGAAAATCGGTCCGTACGGGAAGTTCAGCGCCAGGTAGACGGCGGTGGCGACCACGGCCAGTGCCAGGCCGAGCAGCGGTCGAAACCGGCGGAGCGCCAGGCCCAAGCCCGCCACCGCGATGAGCACGAAGGTCAACGCGTCCAGTTCGCGCGCCACCGGCAGTGTGGTCTCGTTCGCCGCGCCGATGGTCCCCACCACCATGAAGGCCGTGACGGCAGCGGCCAGCGCAAGGTCCGCGCCGAGCCTCTTGGCCAGGGTCACGGAGGTGGTGCGCACCGAACGACGATAGATCTCCGCGGCCCGCTCGGGAGTCAACCGCTGAACGTAACCGCGCTACGCCAGCGGCGGTAGTCACAGCAGGGCCAGCTGTTCGGACTGCCGCTGCGGCGCCGGTGCCTGCGGCACCCGACGACTCCTCCGGTCGCCCCCCGCGCCGATCTGGTGGCTGCGGACGAGGTCACGAAGTCGATCGGCGATCAGCGCCCGGTACGCCGGGTCGGCGTAGGTCCCGCCGCGGTAGAGCTCGCGATAACGGGGGACGAGTGCCGGGTACTCCCGGGCCAGCCAGGCCATCCACCACTCGCGGGCGCCGGGGCGCAGGTGCAGCACGATGCCGGAGGCGTGTGTCGCTCCGGCGGCGGCTACTGCCGCGACGGTTTCCGCCAGCTGCTCCGGCGCGTCGG
>JACCTY010000025.1 GCA_013812145.1 Geodermatophilaceae bacterium
GGCGGCTTCGTGGTTGTGGACACAGCGCCGGTGCCGGTCGTGGTCGGCTCGCTGTCCCCGCAGATGGTGCGGGTGGCCGGGGAGCTGGCCGACGGCATCGTGACGTGGCTGGCCGGGCCGCGCAGCCTGTCCGAGACCATCGTCCCGGCGCTGACGGAGGCAGCGGCCGGGCGGACCGCCCCCCGTGTCATCGCCGCGGTGCCGGTCGCCGTGTCCGACGATGCGGATGCCGCCCGCACCCAGGCCGAGGAGTCCTTTGGTCGCTACAACACGATGCAGAACTACCAGCGGCTCTTCGAGCGAGAGGGAATCGCCTCGGTTTCGGAGCTCGCCGTCATCGGCACCGAGACCGAGGTCGAGGAAAGGCTGCGCGGCTTCTCGGCGGTGGGAGTCACCGAGCTGTGGCCGGTCCCGTTCGGCGATGAGCAGCAGGTACGGCGTACCCGCGGGTTGCTGGGCACGCTGGCCGCCCGATGACGGTGATCGGGCGGTCGCGGGGGACGGATTACTTCCTGATCGCTGATCAGCTCAGCGACGAGGAGATGGACTATTGGCGGCGGACCAGGATCTTCGTCGATCACGAGGTGCTGCCGGTCATCAACGACTACTGGGAGCGCGCCGAGTTTCCCTGGCCGCTGATCGAGAAGATGGCCGAACTCGGCATCGTGGGCGACGGGATCGTCGGTTACGGCTGCCCGCCGATGAGCCCGATCGCCAACGGCCTGGTCAACCTGGAACTGAGCCGAGGAGACGGCAGCCTGGGCACCTTCCTCGGCGTACAGGCCGGGTTGGCGATGCGCTCCATCGCGATGCTGGGCTCCGAGGAGCAGAAGCAGCGCTGGCTGCCGCCGATGGCCGCGCTGGAGGCGATCGGGGCGTTCGCGCTGACCGAGGCGCTGCACGGGTCGGATTCGGTGGCGCTGGAGACCTCCGCCCGACGGGACGGCGACTCGTGGGTGCTGGATGGAGACAAGAAGTGGATCGGTAACGCCACCATCGCCGACGTCATCGTGGTGTGGGCGCGCGACACCGATGACAGGCAAGTGAAGGGCTTCCTGGTCGAGAAGGGAACGCCGGGCCTCGACGCACGGGTGATGACCGGGAAGGGATCGCTACGCGCGGTCTGGCAGGCCGAGATCCAGCTGTCCGGTGTCCGGGTGCCGGAGGAGAACCGGCTTCCCGATGCGCTGTCGTTCAAGCACACCAGCCGGGTGCTGGCCGCGACCCGGAATTCGGTGGCGTGGAGCGCCTTGGGCCACGCGACTGCGGCGTACGACATCGCAGTGACGTACGCCGAGCAGCGGGTGCAGTTCGGCAAGCCGTTGGTGAGCTTTCAGATCGTGCAGGACAAGCTGGTCAAGATGCTCGCGGAAGTGACAGCGATGCAGCTCTACTGCCTACGGCTCGGCCGGCTGATGGAGGAAGGGCATCTGACCGACACGATCGCGTCGCTGGCCAAGATGAACAACACTCGCAAGGCCCGGCTGGTGATCATGGAGGCGCGGGACCTGCTCGGTGGTAACGGGATCCTGCTCGACCACCACGTGATCCGACACATGGCTGACATGGAGTCCATCCACAGCTACGAGGGCACCGAGACGATCCAGACCCTGCTCGTCGGGCGGGACATCACCGGTGTCAGTGCGTTCAGCTGAGTTCCAGCGCAACGTTGTCGTCGACGGGCTGTCGATCCGCACCTCGGTCCGGGGCACCGGTCGGCCGCTGCTGTTGATCATGGGCTTGGGCGGAAACCTCGGAATGTGGTCTGCGTTGGAGCAGCATCTGGTGCCGCGGGGCATCCAGACGATCGCCTTCGACGCGCCCGGCACCGGGCAGTCCAGCGCCTGGCGGCGGCCTCGTCGGATGCCGGCGATCGCCCGGGTCGTCGACCGGGTCGCGGCCGCGCTGGGATACGGGCCGCTGGACGTCCTCGGCGTCTCCCTGGGAGGGGCGATCGCGCAGCAACTCGCCCGCCAGGCGCCGCAGCGGGTCGGCCGGCTCGTCCTGGCCGCCACCATGCCCGGCGTCGGCGGTCTACCCGGCTCCCCCGCCGTATTGGCGAAGATGATGACGCCGCGGCGCTACTACGACCCGGCGTACTTCCGCCGGATCGCCGGCGACTTGTACGGCGGCCGCGCCCGGTCGGACCCGGGCGGGTTGCTGCACCGCACGGGGACACGGTTCACTGCCCCGCCGTCGGTGACCGGCTACCTGCACCAGCTCTATGCGATCCAGGGCTGGACCAGCCTGCCGTGGCTGCACCGGCTGCCGCAGCGGACCCTGGTGATGGCCGGCGACGACGACCCGATCGTGCCGCTGCTCAACGCGCGCATCCTGGCCTGGCGGATTCCGGACGCCCGGCTGCACGTCGTACGCGGAGGGGGGCATCTGTTCCTGCTCGAAGAACCCGAGTCCTGCGCCGACGTGATC
>JACCTY010000096.1 GCA_013812145.1 Geodermatophilaceae bacterium
GTGCTGTGTCTCGACATCGGGTCGACATTCACCAAAGGTGCGGCAGTCGACGTCGGGAACGGGCGGCTGGTCGGGACTGCCGAACACCGGACCACGTCCGACACCGATGTCCTCGACGGAGTCGCTGCTGTGCGCGCAGCGCTGGGTATGGCGGGGGACGTTCCGACGTTCGCCTGCTCCAGCGCTGGTGGCGGGCTGCGGCTGGCGGTGGTCGGGTACGAGCGGGAGATCAGCGCCGAGGCCGGTCGGCGGGTGGCGCTGTCGGCTGGTGCCCGGGTGGTGCACGTGAGTGCCGGCCGGCTGGATCGGGCCGCCCTAGCTGAGTTGAGAGCCGCTCGGCCGGACGTGGTGCTGCTGACCGGCGGGACCGACGGCGGCGAGCAGAGCGTGTTGCTGCACAACGCCGCGGCGCTGGCCGGCCTGCGGATTCCGGTCGTACTGGCCGGCAACGCAACGGTGCGTGCGGAGGCCGCGGAGCTGTTCGCCGGACGAGGCCGGGTGGTGTTGCCGACGGCGAACGTGCTGCCCGACATCGGGGCGATCGACCCGGGCCCGGCGCGGGCGACGATCCGGCAGGTATTCCTCCAGCACGTCATCGGCGGCAAGGGGCTCTCCCGAGGGACGCGCTTCGCCCGGCTCGTGAGTGCGGTGACACCCGATGCGGTTCTCTCGGGTGTGGGCCTGCTCGGCGAGATGGTCCGCGCTCGCGATGCAGGTGCGCGGGGAGTCGTGGTTGTCGATGTCGGCGGTGCAACGACGGACGTGTACTCCGCGCTGACGCCGGAAGAGGCCCGCAGCGCCGTGGCACCGCTGTGGGATCGGCGCACCGTGGAGGGTGACCTCGGGATGCGCTGGAGCGCTCCGTCGCTGGTGGCCGCGGCCTCGGCCGAACGTCTCGACATCCACGGCCTGGCGGATCCGGCCGCTCGGCGTTCCGCGACGGTCGGTCTGCTGCCAAGGACGGCGGCGGACCGCGATGTGGACGCGCGGCTCGGTGCGTTGGCCGCAACCATCGCGCTGCGCCGGCACGTTCGCGCGGAGAGCGCGTACGACGAGGGCAGCGTCAGCGCCTCGGGAGCGGGCCTCGTGGTGCTTTCCGGTGGGGTGTTCCGGCACCTTGACCCAAGCGGTCGAGACGCGGTGGTCGAGTCGTTGCGCGGCGACCGAGGAGGTGCCCGCGCCGTTCTCGATGAGGCGCGGATTGTGGTCGACGATGGCTGCCTGCTGGCCCCGGCAGGACTGCTCCGGGCGGCTCATCCGGCTGCCGCTCGCCGCCTGCTCGAGCGTTTGCTCACCGACTGACCCCACCGTTGCGTACACCGGCAGTCCGCTGTCCACAGGGTTACGACGAGGACTGTGTTGATCAATGGGTGGTGAGGGGACCGGCCCAGCCGGGGCTCACCGCGGTCACCAGATCGAGACCCTGGCCGGTGCCGCAGTCCAGTACGTCGTACCCGCCCTCACCGGCGCCGACGCAGGCGATCACCGTGACCAGCCCGGCGCGGCGCTGAAACCAGCTCTGCCGCACCCGCCAGCCCACGAGCGCCCGCTGCTCCAGCACGACCCGGCGCCGGAGCACCGAGCCCGAGCGGACAGCGAGCGCGGCGGCGTCGGCGGCATGACCGAGAGCGTGGTAACGGTCTATGCCCAGCGCGACGCCGGCCACCGCCACCACCGCGGCGACGGTCGCGGCGACCGGCAGGTCGACGAGGAGCAGGACCACGGCGATCAGCGCCGGCGGACCGACCGCTCGGAGCAGCCGGCGACGCAACGCCGCCGACGGGTGCGGCCGGAGCGGAGTGTCGAAGCGCCGCACGGCGGAGGCCGCCACGTCCTCGGCGACCCGCAGCGGGCCCAACGGGAGCAGCTGCCCGCGCCGGTTCTGGTCGCCGAGTCCGGTCACCAGCGCGGTGAGCCGGGCCGCGCGGACCAGCCGGAGACCCAACCCCTGCGAGAGCACGTAACCGCGGATCCGGTCGATCTCCAGGGAGACCGTCCGCCGGGTGAGCAGGCCGCGCTCGGCGACCAGGTTGCTGCCGCGGGCGGCGAGCACAAAGCCCCAGTTCGCAACTGCGCCGGCCAGCAGCGCGCCGACCGCCACGACCGCCAGCGCACCGATGAGGCTCAACGCGATGCGGCCGGCGCCGGCCCCCTCGGGGATCTCCACCAGGTCTCGAAGCCCGGTCGGGATCGGCAAGCTCCCCACGTCGCGCAGGAGCGTCCCGCCGATAGCCAGCGGTACGGCGAGGTAGCTGCCGACGAGCGGCGCGTAAAGCAGCCACCGCGGGTCCAACCGCGCGAAGACCCGCTCCGCTGCGACATCGGGCGCGACCGCGACTTCGGGCGCCTGCGCAACAGCGGGGCCACCGCCCACGGCCCGCTGCACCAGGAGCAGTTCGCGCAGGCGGCGGGCGTCCGTCGCGGAGACCGCGTCGAGCACCGCCTCGTCGTTCCCGCCGGTCCCCGCGGCGGCATCAACCCGCAGGACGGCGATCCGGAACAGCCGGTGCAGCGCAGAGGCCTCCACGTCCACGCCGCGAACCCGGTCCAGCGGCACTGCCCGCTCGGAGCGCGTCAGCAGGCCCTGCCTGACCAGCAGCCGTTGAGCGTCGATCTGGTAGCTGAACCGCCACCAGCGCAACACCGAAAAGGCCAATGACGCGAGGGTGGCCGCTACCGCGATGCCGATCAGACCGACCGACCCCAGATTGCCCTGTACGGCGACGACCACCGCGATCGGGCCGGCGCTGGACAGGATCGCCCGGGCCTGCCGGAAGGTGACCGTGTGTACGACGAGAACCCGCCAGTCCAGCCTCTGCTCGGTCAGGCCGGAGGTGGGCGGGGCGTTCATGAGCCCGCCTCCGTCCGGGAGCACACACTGAGCCCACCCTGCGCAGAGCGCACGAGAGCGGACTGGACGGAGGTGGGCGGGGCAGTTGTCATGTCGCCTCGTCGCGAATCGCCGCCGCTCGGTGCGCCAGGTCCGGCGCGACCGCACCGGCGAGACCGGCGTCGAGGTGCACGATCTCGACCGTTCCCTTCGAGGAGGCCGTGAGCAGCGCCACCGAGGCCAGCCCGAACAGCCGCTGCATCGCCCCACGGTTGATGTCGACGGTCTGGATCCGAGCGATCGGGATGATCGTCCAGTTCTGCGTCAACCAGCCGGTCAGCGTGAACACCGACTCCTCGGTCACCTCCCAGCGGTGCACCCGATAGCGCAGCCGCGGCCGGATCGCCACCGCGATGACCGCGTACGCACCAGCGAGGTACGGCGCCGCCGCGGCCGCGAAACGCAGCGGCGCGGGAGCCGCGGAGGGGACCAGCACCGCCGCCACGATCGCCGCCGCCAGCAGGAAGAGCGAGGAGATGGCCCCCTCCAGCGTCCACAGGCCGATCGCGCCGCGAGAGATCTGGTACGCCGGCGTACGGGGCGCCGCCCGAGGTGACGTCACGCGGGCAGCAGCTCGGCGACGGCCGGCGGGCTCTCCACGTGGGCATTGTGTCCGAGGCCGGGCAGCACCACGACCTCGACGCCGTACCGCGCCGCGAAGTCGTCGTACTCCCCAACGGCGACCATTGTGTCCCGCTCGCCGTGAGCGACCGTCACCGCAGTCCCCGCGGACACCGCGGCACTGAACAGGTAGTCGAACGGTGGTACGCCCACCGCGAACGAGCGCGGATCCTGCGTCAGCTGCCACCCCGACCCGGTCGGCGCCAGACCCCGCTCGACGAACTCGCTGTCAGGGCTCAGGTAGTCGCCGAGGCCGTTGACCCGCAGCAGAAAGGCGGCGGCTTCCTCGCGACTGTCGAAGCTGCGGGCCGGCTTGGCGGCCAACGAGTCAAGCGAGGCGGTGAACTCCGGCGGCCAGACCGCGCGCATCCCGACCGTGACGACACTGTCGACGGGCCGCAGCGCGGCCAGCGCCAGCCCGACCGCACCGCCGAAGGAGTGACCGAGCACGACAACTCTGTCCCTGTCGCGCAGCGTGCCGGCTACCCGCGACGCGCAGTCGGCATAGGTGTACGACGGCAGCGCGGGGGACCAGCCGTGCCCGGGCAGGTCGACCGTCAGCCAGCGTCGCCCAGACAGCAGCGGGAGCAGGCGCGACCAGACTCTGCTGTTGCCGCCCAGGCCGTGCAGCAGGACCACCATCGGCCGGTCGCCGGTGCCGCCGTGGTCCATGTTCAAGCCGCCCCCGTCCGGGGTGCCGCAACCGTTGCCCAAGCGTCGGCCACCCTTCGAACGGATCACGACGGCGGGCGGGCCGGCCGCGATCCGCGGCCGGCGAACTCGCCGAACAGCTGCGCCACGGCGATCCGAACCGACATCGACCAGGTGGGGTAGGCATGCACGCTCTGCGCGATCCGCCCGGCCAGCATCCCGGTACTCATCGCGAGGACGCCCTGCGTGATGAGCTCTCCCGCCACGGGTCCGACGACAGTCATTCCGATGATCTTCTGCAGCACCCGGGCCGAGAGCAAGCCGCCAGGAGTGACCGCGACGACTTTGACGAAGCCCCGGGTCTCCCCGGCGCAACGCGCCCTGTCGCTGGTGCTGTCGAGTAGGTAGCTCACCCGCGCGCGTTCGCCGTACTGCTCATAGGCCTGCGCCTCGGTCAGGCCGACGTGTGCCACCTCGGGGTCGGTGAACGTGACCCACGGGATAGCTGCCGGGTCCCATGACTTGCGTCCGCCGAGTGCTCCCGGGCGGCCGGCGCGGGCGAAGGCGTTGCCGGCGGCGATCTTGCCCTGCTCGTACCCGACGTGGGTGAACTGCAGCGGCGAGCAGACGTCACCGGCGGCGAACACGCCGTCGGCGGTCGTGGCCAGGTGCTGGTCGACGACGACGCGCCCGCCCTCGCTGGTGCGGACTGCTGCCGCGCTCAGGCTCAGCTCGGAGGTGCGCGGCGAACGGCCCACCGCGACGAGCAGGTGCGAGCCGGACACGGTCGCGCCATCGGCGAGTGTCAGGGTCGGCCCGCTCGCGGCCGAGGCGACGTTCTGGCCCAGCTGCAGCCTGACCCCGTCCTCGGTCAACGCCGCTGCGACAACCCGGCTGGCCTCGGGTTCGTCCCGTGGCAGGAGTCGGTCCGCGCCCTCCACGATGGTCACCGCGGACCCGAGCCGGGCGAAGGCCTGCGCGAGCTCGCAACCGATCGGGCCGCCGCCGAGGACCAGCAGCTGCTCGGGCTGCTCGGTGAGGGAGAACACCGTCTCGTTCGTCAGGTAGTCCAGCTGCTCCAAGCCGGGTACCGGAGGGACTGTCGGTGCCGCGCCGGAGGCGATGACGACGCGCTGGGCGGTCAGGGTCTGCTCGCCGACGAGCACCGTCCGGTCGTCGGCGAACCGGCCGGCGCCCACCACCAGGTCGATGCCCTGCCGCCTCAGTAGCGCCGGTGATTCATCCTTCTCGATCTGGGCTATGACGTCGGCCACCCGACGCAGCACGGCGGCGAAGTCGACATTGACGTCGGCGGTGAAGCCGTAGCGCGCGCCGTCCCGTGCGGCGGCGACTCGGCGCGCGGACTCGATCAGCGTCTTGCTCGGCACGCAGCCGTAGTGCGTGCAGTCCCCGCCCGGTCGGTTCGGCTCCACGAGGGCCACGCTGTGCCCGGCGGTCCGTGCGGTGGTGGCCGCCCCCAGCCCGGTCGCGCCAGCCCCCAGCACTATCAGGTCGTACGCCGACGCACGCTCGCTCATGCGCCGCATGGTGTCAGGTTCGGCTGCCGCATCCGCAGCGGTGTAGATAAGTGGCTTGCCGACGATGAGTTTGCGCGCTCCACTCGGTCTGTGGTGTAGCGAGACCCGACACTTGAGGAGTTCCCATGACATCCCAGTCCACCCTCGCGATCGAGGCCACCGGCTTGGTCAAGGTCTTCGGCGACACCCGTGCCGTCGACGGCGTCGATCTGGCCGTTCGCAGCGGCTCGGTGTACGGCGTACTCGGCCCCAACGGCGCCGGCAAGACCACGACGATCCGGATGCTGGCGACGTTGATTCGCCCGGACGGGGGAAGCGCCCGGGTCCTCGGGCACGACATCGTGCAGGAGCCGGGCGCGGTCCGCAGGGCGGTCAGCCTCACCGGCCAGCTCGCCTCCGTTGACGAAGACCTGACCGGGCGGGAGAACCTGATCCTGTTGGGTCGGCTGCTCGGCCTCCGGCGAAACGCGGCCAAGACCCGCGCGGCGGAGCTGCTCGAAGCGTTCGGGCTCGCCGAGGCCGCCGGGCGGATGGTCAAGAACTACTCCGGTGGCATGCGGCGACGCCTCGATGTCGCGGCGAGCATCGTTGTGACGCCCCAGCTGATGTTCCTGGACGAGCCGACGACCGGTCTCGACCCGCGCTCCCGCAACCAGGTCTGGGGCATCATCCGCGCGCTCGTCGCAGAGGGAACCACGATTCTGCTGTGCACCCAGTACCTCGAGGAGGCCGACCAACTCGCCGACGGCATCGCCGTGATCGACCACGGCAAGGTGATCGCCGAAGGAACGCCAGGGCAGCTCAAGGCGTCGGTGGGCACCGGAGCGCTGCACGTTCGGCTACTGGACCCCGAGCAGCGGCCGCAGGCCGAGCAGCTGATCGGCCGCGCGCTCGGCGCCGTGCACCTGGAGCCCGACCTGGCGGCACTGTCGGTCCAGTGCTCCGACGCCGGCCGGGCGGCCGAGGCGGTTGCCGAGCTGTCTCGCTCGGGTATCGGCGTCGCCGACTTTTCCCTGGGTCAGCCAAGCCTCGACGAGGTATTCCTGGCCCTAACCGGCCACCCGGCGGAGAACGATTCAGATCAGCAACCAGACGCTATTGCGGAGGAGCAGCCAGCATGAGTACCCCAGCCACTGAAGCCAGCCTGATGACCGAGGCCGACGAGGCAGCGGTCCGTAAGGCGATCTCCTCGACTTCGCGACCTCCGACCGCGAGCCCGCTGTCGGCAGCCTTCACCTTCGGCTGGCGGGGGATGCTCAAGGTCAAGCACGTCCCCGAGCAGCTCCTCGACGTCACGATCACGCCGGTGATGTTCGTCCTGATGTTCACCTACCTGTTCGGCGGGGCGGTCGCCGGATCCACGGGCGCCTACCTCGACTACATCCTCCCCGGGGTCCTGGTGATGTCCGTGCTGTTCACCACCGTGTACTCGGGGGTCGCGCTCAACACCGACCTCACGAAGGGCGTCGTCGACAGGTTTCGCTCGCTGCCGATCTGGCGCCCGTCACCGCTGGTCGGATCGCTGCTGGGGGACAGCGTCCGCTACCTGGTCGCGGGAACGGTGATCATCGTGCTGGGAGTGGCCCTGGGTTACCGGCCGGACGCAGGTGTCGGGGGCGTCCTTGCGGCGCTGGCGCTGGTGGTCGTCTTCGCCTTTGGCCTGTCCTGGGTCTTCACGACCCTCGGGCTGCTGTTGCGCTCTCCCAACGCCGTCATGAACGCCGGCTTCATGGGCATCTTTCCGTTGACCTTCCTGTCAAACGTCTTCGTCGACCCGTCGACGTTGCCGGCCGGGCTCGAGGCGTTCGTGAACGTCAACCCGATCTCGATCCTGGCGAACGCGTCACGCGGGCTGATGGAAGGGACCGCTTCGGCAGCCGACATCGGGATCGTGCTGGCGACGGCCGCCGTGCTGACCGCCGTGTTCGCGCCGCTGACGACCCGGCTGTATCGCCGGGGTTGAGTGCGAGGATGGGAGGCGTGACGACACCAGGAATGCCTCCGATCCGGCAACTCAGCGTCGAGGAGTTGCCGGCTTCGCCCACGGTGCTCGACGTCCGTGAGGACGACGAGTGGGCCGCCGGTCACATCGACGGGGCGATCCACATCCCGCTCGGCGAGCTGACCGGCCGGCTGCCCGAGCTGCCCGATGCCGACCCGCTCGTCGTGACGTGTCGCGGCGGTGGACGCTCCGCACGGGCGACCGCGTACCTGCAGCAGATCGGCATCGACGCGGCGAACCTCGACGGTGGCATGCAGGCGTGGAGCGCTGCCGGTCGGTCCATGGTCAGCGAGAGCGGTGCCCCACCGACCGTGATCTGAGCGCTACCGTCCTGACCGAATCCGCCGCCCGGCGTGCACCTCCCGAGTACGCTGGGGAATGAGCTTGGGGTGCGCCGACGGCGAGCCGGACTGAACCGAACTGGGAGGCGTTGGTCGTGTCGGGGAACGGCGCTTCACGACACGGCGGCGTGACCGCGATGCGCAGGCCCACCGCGGTCGCCGGACTGCTCGTGCTGATCCTCACCGCTGTTGTCGGGTGTGAGGCAACCAGCGCGGACGACGGGGCGGCGCCCACCGCGACCACGCCGGTTGCCCAGGACGAACTGTCCCGCCTGATCGCACGCGCGCAGCAGCGACTACAGAGCAATCCCGAGGACTACCGGACCTGGGCGGAGCTTGGATCGGCGTACGTCGAACAGGCCCGCGTCACCGCCGACCCGTCCTACTACCCGAAATCCGAGGGTGCGCTGGAGACGTCGTTGGACCTGAACGAGGCCGTGAACGACGTCGCGCTGACCGGCATGGGCGCGCTGTCCAACGCGCGGCACGAGTTCGCCGCCGCCGCGGACTGGGCCCGCCAGGCGCTGCAGGTCAACCCCGCCGGGGCCACGACGTACGGCGTACTGGCCGACGCCTTGACCCAACTGGGTGACTACGACGGCGCCACCGAGGCGATCCAGCAGATGCTCGACCTGCGGCCGGGCATCCCGTCGTTCACCCGCGCGTCCTACGACCTGGAGTTGCACGGCAACATCGACGGTGCCCGCAGCGCGTTGGAGCAGGCGCTGGAAACGGCGTTCTCGCCGTCGGAGGTCGCGTTCTGCCGGACCTACCTGGGGCAGCTGAGCTTCTCGCAGGGCGACCTCGACGACGCCGCCGAGCAGTACGAGCTCGGTCTGCGGGAGTCTCCGGGCGAGCCGTCCCTGCTGATCGGGCAGGCGCGGGTCGCGGCCGCCCGGGGCGAGGAGGAAGCCGCGCTGGGGGGCTACGGGGACGTCGTGGCTGTTCGACCGTTGCCGGAGTACCTCGTCGAGTTCGGGGACTACCTGCTGTCCCTTGGGCGGACCGAGGAGGCGGACTCGCAGTTCGCCCTGTTCGAGACCACCCAACAGCTGTTCGAGGGCAACGGCGTACGGGACAACCTCACCCTTGCTCTGGTCGAAGCCGACCACGGTGACCCGGCTGCCGCGGTGGCGGCGGGGGAGGCGGAGTGGGCGCAGCGGGAGAACGTCGACTCCGCCGACGCGCTGGCGTGGGCGCTGCATAGCGCCGGGCGCGATGCCGAGGCGCTGCCGTATGCGCAGCAGGCGACAGGGATCGGCGGCAGGAACGCCGCGTTCCTGTACCACCGGGGGATCATCGAGCAGGCGCTCGGCCTTACCGAGCAGGCTCGGCAGACGTTGGACACGGCGCTGGACATCAACCCGTACTTCTCCCCGTTACACGCGCCGCAGGCGAAGGAGGCGCTCGCCGCCCTCGGCGGGCCGCTGTGAGGCCGATCGCCCGGCTCGGGATCCTCGCGTGCGCCGTCGGCGCGATCCTCGCCGTACCTGCGACGGCTGCCGTGGCGCACCCACTCGGCAACTTCACGGTCAACCACTACAACGGCATCGAACTGTTCCCCGGCCGGGTCCACGTCCTCGCCGTCGTCGACACCGCCGAGATCCCGACCGCGCAGGAGTTCCCGGCAGTCGACACCGACGACTCCGGCACGCTGTCCGATGCGGAGCTGGCGTCCTACGCCGAGGACCAGTGCCAGGATGTCGCGGCCGCCGTCACGGCCGACGTCGACGGTACGGCGCTGGAATGGACGATCAGCGACCCGACACTGGAAAGCGTCCCCGGCGTCGCCGGCCTGCCCACCCTGCGGTTGACCTGCAAGCTGAGTGCGGCGGCGGATCTGAGCGGCCCGTCCACCGTGACGCTGGCCGACGAGTTCCGAGCGGGGCGGGTCGGCTGGCGGGAGATCACCGCGGTGGGCGACGGCGTCCGGCTGCTGCGGCCCGCCGTCCCGGCGGTGAGTATCAGCGACGAGCTGCGCGCCTACCCCGAGGATCTGCTGCTCTCGCCACTGGAGATCGCCGCGGTGACGTTGCGGACGGAGCCTGGTGAGGGGTCGACCGGCTCGGGGGAGTTCCGGACCGGGGCCTCGGCGGATCCCTTCACCCGGCTCATCGCCGGCGCTGACGCCTATCTCGAGGAGCTCATCGGCCCGGAACTCACACCGCTGGTGGGCGTGCTGGCGGTCCTGCTAGCGGTTCTGCTCGGCGCCGGCCATGCGTTGCTGCCGGGGCACGGCAAGACGGTGATGGCGGCCTATCTGGCCGGTCGACGCGGGTCGCGGCGGGATGCGCTCATCGTGGGTGCGACGGTGACCGGTACACACACCGCCGGGGTGCTCGTGCTCGGCATCGCCATCTCGGTGTCCAGCACGCTCGCCGGCGAGCAGGTGCTGCGGTGGCTTGGCGTGCTCAGCGGGATCCTGGTCGCCGCCATCGGTGTGGCCCTGTTGCGCTCCGCGCTGCGGTCGCGGCGGGCGCGGGCAGCGGAACTGTCCGAGGCTGCGGTCCGGGTCGGTGCGGGCGGCCTCGAGGAGTCAGCGCCGGTGCGGGACCTCGGTGGGAGCTCGCCCGAGCACGGCCATCCGCACGACCACTCCCACGATCACGATCACGATCACGCGGGTGACCACGGACACGATCCTGGGCACACCCATGCGGCTGGCTTCGGGCACTCCCATAGCCACGGTTTCGGGCAGTTCCATTCGCACGCCCCGAGTGGCGGGTACAGCCGGGCCGGGCTGATCGGCATGGGCATTGCCGGTGGTCTGGTGCCGAGCCCGTCCGCCTTGGTCGTGCTCCTGGCATCGATCGGGCTCGGGCGTACGGCGTTCGGTGTCGGACTGGTGTTCGCCTACGGCCTCGGGATGGCTGGGACGCTGACCGCAGTGGGTCTGCTGTTGGTCCGGATGCGCGCTCGGTTGGCCGTCCGGGCTTCCGGCGGGCGGCTTGGGCAGTCCGCCGCCGCTGTCGCGGCTGCCCTACCCGTGCTCACTGCCCTCCTGGTCTTAATCGTCGGCGCAGCCTTGGCCCTGCGCGGCGTCCTCTCACCCGTCTAGACACCTCGGATCGGAGACCGCAGTGCCTACCTGGCGATGTACCGCCCTTGGGGCCGCCTTGCTGCTGCTGCTGCCGCTGACCGGTTGCAGCAGCGACGACGGCCGCTTCGACCCGGGCGGGTCCGGGGAGATCTCCTGCATGGAGCATCAGACCGAGGAACCCGGCACGGCGTACACCGGCGGGGAGAACGGCGACACTGCCGCGGTCCTGGCCGTGCTGCGGTACTACGTCTCGAACGGCGCCAAGCCCTACTGCGACGGCGAGCCCCCGACCGAGACGGACCGGATGTGGGCCCAGCTCGTCGTCGACCTCGGCGGCAACGCGGACAGCGTCGCACCGATCCTTGAAGCCGAATGACTCTCCGGCCATGACCCGACCTCGACTCCGACGACTTCGGGCGAGGCGACTCCAGATTCTGGTAGCCGTTGTGATAAGCGGGCTTCTGGTCGTGCTCGGCTTCGTCCTGGTGACTGGACCGGCTACCATCCGCGACGACTTCTCGCCGAAGACCGGAGCCTGGTTCGGAGGGGCGGTCAACCTGGATTCCGAGAGGGACAACGAGGCGTCAGGCAATCCTCGGGACGTTGTCACTCGACAGAGTCAGCTCTGCCGCAAGTTCGACAACCTGCACTATTATCTGTACGGGCTGGCGGTACCTGATGTCCAGCTGGAAAATGTTCGCTGGGCGATCGACGAAAACGAAACCCCGCTGGTGACACTGTCGTGGCCGCAGCGTATGCCGTCGAACCCGGACTTCATCCCGCAAGTAGCTTCGGGAAACTATGACCAGGAAATCGCGATAACCGCCGCCAGAATCAAGGCTCTCGACGGCCGGGTGATACTGCGACCCTTCTGGGAGTTCAACCACGCCGACAACGGTCTGGGCGCTGCCAACTACGGGGGTGACCACGGGCAGTTCATCAAAGCCTGGCAGCGTACCCACGCGATCTTCTTTGGTGACGCTGCAACGTGGCGAGCGATGAATATCCGCGGCAGCCCTGTTGACGCCGCCAACGTGCGCTTCTCCTGGACGCCCGGTGCGGCCCGGCCCAACATAATCGTGGACGGAGTGAGCGAGGACTATCGGCCGTACTATCCCGGCGATCAGTACGTTGACTGGATCGGTATCGACAGCTACACAAGCAACCGGATGGTGTATCTTCGCGACGTCTTCCTTCCGCCGACTCAGCTGGTCGACTGGTATGCCACGTACGCCCCGCGCGGCAAGCCAATGACCGTGAGTGAGATCGGCATTCAGCCGCAGTCATCCTATCCGAACCGGAGCCCATCCCGGGCCGAATGGTATGGCAATGCTCAAGCGGCTCTGAAGGAGCTGCCAATGATAAAGCTCTTCAGCTATTTCGATGTGTCCAACGACAGGAACCCGCTCAGGGAGTCATACCAAGTCGATGCCCCCGGTGGTGCCGGGGACGACTCGGCCGGCCGCGCCCTGGCGGCCTACTCGGCGCTGGCCAACGACCCGCACTTCCGACCGGCCGGCGGTGGCTCTGGGTGCGATCCAGCGCCGGATCAACCGGCAACAGCTCGCACATCATCCGCGCTGGCGACGGCAACCCGTGGCCGACGGGTTCAGTCCAGGTGGGCGGCGATCGACGGGATGCGGCTGACCAGCTCGGCGAGGGGCCGCTCGGAACGCGGCGGCTCACCTCCGGCCATCAGGTTCGCCATTCCCTCGTCACCGGCCGCAGCGGCGACCGGAATCCCGTCCAACATCAACTGAATCCGATACGGGACGGCGGACAAGATGTCGCGGGCACTGTCAGCACCGTAGGTGGACGCTATGACGTGAAGTCGCGCGGCGGCGTACTCGGTGCCGATGTCGCTCCACAAAGGCACACAGTTCCAGGCGATGAACGCCAGCTCCAGCAACGGAGTCGACGGGCCGGCGAGATCCCAGTCGAACACCCCGACAAGTGAGTCGCCGTCAAAGCAGATGTTGTAGGGCGCGATGTCGTTGTGCGCAATCAACGTGGGCGCACCGACATCGAAGAACCGCCACGGCCCGCTATGGGCGAAGCCTTCGACCGCTTCGTGAAAGCACCGGGTCCAGCTCACGACCGAGCGCAACTGTATTTCTGTGAGCATCTCGATGTCGCTGTCGATGACGCGGCCTGGCAGGTATGTCAGTACCTCGCGCCCACGATCGTCGAACCCGAGAACCGTCGGCACATGGGCAAGACGGGGCCGGAGATGGTCGAGTAGGGCGTGCACCGCCGGTGTCCATGGCCCGGTGGTTCGGCGGACCGTTTCACCGACCCGCCAAGCGCCACCCACATTGCCCGCGAGTCGCTCGCCCTCACCGTCTGGTGAGCCGGGGCGCATTCAGCCCGCATCCACGGCAGGCCGCTCCTGCACCGCCCAACTGTTCCCGTCGGGGTCGCTGAAGTAGATGAAGGAGTTCCAGGCTTCGCCTCGCCCCTCCACCTGGTCAGCGCCGTCATAGTGCACGATCGGTCCCGTCTCCACGCCCCGCTCGACGAGTTCAGCCCGGGCGGCCTCGATGTCGGACACGACAAGCTGCAAGCCCTTGGCCGAACCCGGCGTCGACTCGACTATCCCGGCTCCCACGACGATCGAGCATGCCGACCCCGGAGGGGTCAGCTGCACGATGTGCGTGTCGTCGTCGATCCGCGTGTCGTGGTCGACAACGAAGCCGACTTGCTCGGCATAGAAGCGTGTCGCCCGGTCCACGTCCGAGACCGGAACGACCACGACTTCCAATTTCCAATCCATAGCGCGTCAGCCCTTCGTGTCGGGGAAGCGGTAGTCGGTGAAGCGGCTGCGCAGATCTTTCTTGGAGAACTTGCCGACGCTGGTCTTCGGCACCTCGTCGATGAACTCGACCGCCTCGGGCAGCCACCACTTGGCAACCAGTGGCCGCAGATGGTCGAGCAACTCCTCGGCCGTCGCGGTCTGCCCTTCGTTGAGTACGACGCAGGCCAACGGCCGCTCGTCCCACTTCGGGTGCGGGATCCCGATCACCGCGGCCTCGGCCACGGCGGGGTGGCCCATGAGCAGGTTCTCCAACTCCACCGAGCTGATCCACTCGCCTCCGGACTTCACCAGGTCCTTGGTCCGGTCGACCAACCGGATCGATCCGAACCGGTCGATAGCCGCCACGTCACCTGTCTTCATCCAACCGTCCGCAGTGGACAGCTCAACCTCGTCGTCGGGGTCGTAGTAGTCGCGGGCCACCCAGGCGCCGCGGACCTGCAGCTCACCGGTTGCCTCGTCGTCCCATGGCAGCTCGTCGATGGTGTCGGTCTCGACGATTCGCAGCTCGACGCCGGCCATCGGCGTACCCTGCCTCGCGCGGATGGCGACGAGGTCGCTGTCGGATGCGCCGTGATCCCGTGACTGGACTCGGCAGACCGATCCGAGCGGATGGGTCTCGGTCATCCCCCAGGCGTGCAGGATCGGCTTGCCGGTCTTCTCCCGATAGGCCTCGGACAGCGCAGCAGGCACAGCGGATCCGCCGCAGATCAGGCTTCGCAGCGACGACAGGTCGAGGTCGTCGAGCAGCGGCAACAGCCCCTGCCAGATCGTCGGTACGCCGGCTGTGACGGTGACCTTCTCGTCCTGCAGCAGCCGCCCGATAGCCGCCGGTGACATGTCGGGTCCCGGGAAGACGAGTGCGGCGCCGGCCATGGGAGCCGCCTGGGCGATCCCCCAGGCGTTTGCGTGGAACATCGGCACGACCGGCATCACGGTGTCGCTCTCGCTGATCCCCAGGCAGGAGGTCGTCGTGGCGGCCATCGAGTGCAGCCAGGTCGAGCGGTGCGAGTAGACGACGCCCTTCGGGTGCCCGGTGGTCCCGCTCGTGTAGCACATCGCGGCGGCCCGGTGCTCGTCGGTGACGTGGAAGTCGACCGGTTTCGCCGCGGCGAGCAGCTGCTCGTAGTTGCGGATGCGCGGATCGTCGGGAACGTCGGCCTGGCTGTCGTCCATGACGACGACCTGCTTGACCGTCGTCATGGTGTCGATCAGTGGCCACAGCAGCCCCAGCAGCGATCGGTCGACGAAGATCGCCTCGTCCTCGGCATGGTTGGCGATGTAGGTCAGCTGGTCGGGGAACAGCCGGATGTTCAGCGTGTGCAGGATCCGGCCGCTGCTCGGGACGGCGAAGTACAGCTCCAGGTGACGGGCGGAGTTCCACCCGAACGTCCCGACCCGGCCGTCGGCGGAGATGCCGAGCTCGTCCAGTACACCGCCGAGCCGCCTGGTCCGCTCGGCCCATTCGCCGTACGTCGTCCGCTGTGCCCGGTCCGGTGGCCCGGTGACGATCGACTTGTCGGGAAAGAGCTTCTCCGCCCGCCGGAAGATCGAGTCGACGGTCAGCGGATAGTCCTGAATGAGTGCCTGCATCCGATCACTCTGCCAGCATCACGCACGCAGGGACACCGGCAGCGAGCGCAGTCCGCGGATCACGAACTCCGGCCGGCGTTCCGGCTCGCCGGCCAGCGCCAGGCCGGGGAACCGGGTGACGAGGGTGTGGAGGGAGGCCTGCAGCTCCATCCGCGCCAGCGGAGCGCCGATGCAGAAGTGGATACCGGCGCCGAAGCCGATGTGCGGGTTGTCGGTGCGCCCGACATCCAACCGGTCCGGATCGGCGAACACGGCTGGGTCCCGGTCGGCGGCTCCGAGCAACGCTGCCACCTTCTGCCCGCGCCCGATCACGATGCCGCCGATCTCGACGGATTCGACCGCCGTCCGCTCGAAGAGTTGCAGCGGTCCGTCGTACCGGATCAGTTCCTCGACCGCAGTGGGGACCAGCGTGAGGTCGTCGCGCAGCCGCGCCACCTCCGCAGGATTACGCAGCAGGGCAAGCGTGCCGTTCCCGGTGACGTTGACGGTTGCCTCGTGACCGGCGTTGAGCAGCAGGATGCAGGTGGTGACGAGTTCGTCCTCGCTGAGCCGGGAACCGTCCTCGCCGCGGACGCTCACCAGGTGGCTGATCAGATCCTCGGCGGGCTTGCGACGGCGCCGGTCGGCCAGCGAGCGCAGATAGGCCACGAAGTCCGCGGCCGCCTGCTCGGCCGCGGCCTCCGCCTCGCCGGACCGCTCGTACTCGTACATCCGCACGATGGCGTTGGACCACGGCCGCAGCAGCGGCCGATCCACCTCCGGTACGCCGAGCAACTCCGCGATCACCGCGACCGGCAGCGGTTCGGCGTATGTGGAGACGAGGTCGACCGGGCTGCCGTCGGAGCCGGCATCGGCCACCCGGTCGGCCAGGCCATCGGCAACACCGGTCACCCAGGGGCGAAGCCGCTCGACGTGCCCGCGGCCGAACGCCGCCGCGACGAGGCGGCGCAGTCGGGTGTGATCGGGTGGCTCCATCTCCAGCATGGCGTTGCGGTGGATGAGGTTGAAGGAGCCGAACGTGCCGGCGGGTTCGCGGTCGCGCCAGATCCGGCCGAGCCGCCGATCGCGGAGTACGGCGTTGCCGGCGGCATGGCTGTAGGCCAGCCACATGCCAAGCCCTTCGTCCCAGCTGACTGGGCCCGCCGCGCGGGCGGCCGCGAACGCGGGATACGGGTCCTCGACGAACCTCGGATCGGTCAGGTCGAGCCCCATCACCGGACGGTAGTGCAGATTTTGCCGAGTGTCGGTGTCGCGTAGGCCCCTGCGCCGAGCATGATTGTCGTTGTGCTCGCGCCTCGGGTGGTGGCGCACCGCGGCTCCTCGGTGGCGGTGGCCGAGCACACGCGGGCGGCGTACGAACAAGCCCTCGACGATGGCGCCGACGGACTGGAGTGCGATGTCCGGCTGACCATCGACGGTCACCTCGTGTGCCTGCACGACCGGACGCTCTCGCGGACCTCCGACCTCCGGGGGCTGATCTCGGAGACGCCCCTCGCCGACCTGCGGACCGCCGACTTCGGGAACTGGGCAATCGACCTGCCCGAGTCCGCCGATGAGCTGGTCGGCGACGACCGGTTCGGCGTGATCGACCGGCTCCGGGTGCCGGTGTTGGCCCTGGAGGACCTGCTCGCGTTGGTAGCTGACTGCGGGCGCCGGGTCGACCTGATGATCGAGACCAAACACCCCACCCGGTACGGCGGGCTGGTCGAACACCGGCTGGTGGAGACGCTGCAGCACTTCGGGATGGTCGATCCTCGGGTGTCGGTGATGAGTTTCGCCACCTCGGCGCTGCGTCGGATCCGCGCCCTCGCGCCCGGACTGCCGACCGTGCAGCTGATGCAGCGGGTGCCGTTGTTCTACCGCGACGGGTCGCTGCCGGTGGGGGCCGACATCGCCGGGCCGTCGGTGGACATCGTGCGTTCTCACCCGCGGTACGTCGAGCGACTGCACGCGGCGGGCCACCCGTTGTTCGTGTGGACCGTCGACGAGCCCCGCGACATCGACCTGGTACTCGGTCTCGGCGTGGACGCGGTGATCACCAACCGGCCGGCCGAGGTCCTGGCCCGGCTGCGGCAACGGGCCGGCTAAGTATCCTCGGGTGTCCCTGATCCGAGGAGATCGTGTGAGCCGCCGTAGACCCGCCCGCCGTCCCACTGCCGACGGCATCAATCCCCGGCAGCCGTGCCCGTGCGGGTCCGGCAAGCGGTACAAGAGCTGCCACGGCAGCGGCGGCACGACACTCGTTGCCAGGCCGTTCGCCGGCCTCGCCTCCGAAGGCGACTGGATCGCGCTGCGCGAACTCGTGCCCGCGGGAACCGCCCCGCTGCGTCTGACCGGCGAGTATGCCGACCGTGACGTCACGGTGGCGACGGTGCTGCCGATGGCGTTGCCGGCGCTGACGCGGGCCGACGGCCGCATCCTGCTGGGTTTGCAGGTCAACAGCAGCGGCGACGACGTCTCGCGGGATGTCGCGGACGCTTTGCTCCGGGCGCTCGCGGCCGATCCGGGCACGACGCTCCCGTACGACGGGCCGGCCGGCGACGGGCCGCGGCTGCAGGATCTGGTCGGCGACGAACCGCTTCGGGTGACCGTGCACGACGACTTCGCGTTCTGGCTGGATGGCGCGGAGGCGGGCAGTGCCGATGTCGCCGCCTCGCTGGAGCAGGCCAACTCGGCGGTGATGCCGACTGTCCGGCTGGCCGGTCCGGAGGCGGCGTACTGGTGCCAGGTGGGTGACAAGGCGCACCTGCGCTGGGTGTTGCCGCACGAGGAGGACGTGCTGCTCGACGCGCTCGCCCGGCTGTCCGCGGCCGGCACGCTGGATCTCGGCGAGGGCACCCGCTATGCGGGTTCCTTCCGCGCCCACGGCGTACTGGTTCCGGTGTGGGACCTGCCGCACGACGCCCCCGCGTCGGACTGGGAGGAGCCGGCGGCGGCCTTCGCGAAGCGGCTCGCGCCCGTGCTGGCGGGCGGCGGTGAGCTGACCGACGCCGAACGGCGCGCCCGCGCCGGCCTGCGCGGCCGCCAACTCACCCTTCGCTGAGGATCAGGCCCAGAACTCAAGCATCGCGGCAGGATCTTCGGCTGCCGTCCACAAGGCCTCCTCCCGGCCGTCGCGCATGTGGACGACGTGGACGATCTGGCTGTCCAGCGTCTTCCCGTTGCGGCTGGCGTGCACCGTGGCGAGCACCACGCCGTGCTCGTCGTTGCCCAAGATGTCATGCACGTTGATCTTGAGCGTTCCTTCGGTTTCTGCGGCGGACTGGCCGAGGAAGCCCATGACAGCCTGCGGACCCTGGTAGTCGCCGTCCAGCGCCCCCAACCCTTTGATGTGCCATACGACATCCTCGTGCAGCATGCTCAGGACGGTCTCGACATCGCCCCTGTCAAAGGCGTCGTACGCCTGCCGTAACAGCTCTACGGTGCGGTGCTCTGCCATCGCCGGCTCCTCCCAGTTGCCCGATGGCGAGAAGGTAGCGCTGTTCGCGCTGGGCGGACAGTCCCTTCGGTTGCCCGGGCTACAGCGGATCGCGGTGGATCGGGCAGCTCATGCAGCGTGGTCCGCCGCGGCCGCTGCCCAGCTCGCTGCCGGCGATCCGCACCACCTCGATGCCGGCGTCTTCGAGCCGGGCGTTGGTGACGATGTTGCGCTCGTAGGCGACCGCCAGCCGTGGGGCGATCGCCAGCGTGTTGTTGCCGTCGTCCCACTGCTCACGCTCGGCCGTCACCGGGTCCAGGCCGGTGTCGATGACGTGTAGCCGGTCGATCTGCATCGCCTTGGCCGCGGCGACGAGCAGCGGCTCCGGGCCGGTGATGACAAGCTCTCCCGCCTCGTCCGCGGCGTCGGCGGGCAGCCGCTCGGGCTCGGTCACGGTCCACGCCATCAGGTGATCCGCGACGTTCGGATACATCACCACGGAGTCGACGTCGACCATCGTGCAGATGGTGTCCAGGTGCATCATGGCGCGCTGCTGCGCGATCGGTACGACGAGGACGGTGTGCGCGAGTTCCCGGTGGAACAACCGCCGGGCGAGCCGTTCCGCGCCGGCGGGCGTCGTACGCTCCCCGACTCCGACGGCGACTACCCCCGGAGCCAGGAGCAGGACGTCGCCCCCCTCCAGGTGTTCGAACACCGGTCCGTACAGCGTCGGGCAGCCCTCGAAGCGGGGATGGTGCTGGTAGATGACGCGCGTCAGCGACGTTTCCCGGTTGCGTGCGGGCATCGCGAGCGACGTGACCGCGATCTGGTCCCGTACCCACACGCTGGAGTCACGCGTGAACAGCAGGTTGGGCAGCGGCATCAGGATGAAGTCGGTGCAGTCCATCAGCGCGTGCGACAGGCCGCGCGCTCCGGGCAGCTCGTCGTGCCGGACGCCGCCCATGAGCGCCCCGGCCAGATCCGCCGGCGCCAGCGACTGCAGGTGGCTCGCCAGCACCTGGGCCAGCGTGACGCCCAGCCGCGGATCGGCCACCGCCGCGCTGATCGTGTCGGTGCGCGCCTCGACCTGCCCGAGTACGTCGACCAGCAGATCGGTGAGATACAGCACCTCCACGTCGTACGAGCGGAGCTGTTCGGCGAACCCGTCGTGCTCGTCCTGCGCTCGGCCCACCCAGGGGATGCCGTCGAAGAGCAGCTCGTCGTTGTTTCGGGGGGTGAGCCGGCTCAGTTCCAGACCAGGGCGGTGCAGCAGCACCGTTCGAAGGCGGCCGACCTCGCTGTCGGCGTACGGCGGCGGTGAATTCACCGGGACAGGCTATGGGACGTCGTAGCCGGGTGGGACGATCGATCGATGGACGGCGCTGCGGTATTGCGAGCGGTGGCGGAGTGTCAGGACGTGCTCTGTCCGGCCGTGGACCTGGACTGGACCCGCCCGGCCGCGAATGTGGACTGGACGGTAGCCAGGACCGCGGCGCACATCGCGGAAGGCCTGCTCTGGTACGCCACGGACATGGCCGCCGGACCCACCGAGCTGTCCACGCTGGACCTCACGGTCCGCTCCGAGACTCCCCCGACCGACCTGCTTGTCAGCGTGCGCAGCTTCGGCATCGTGCTCGCCCGCGTCCTGGACGCCGCCGATCCGGCGGACGGGGCTGGCACCCGTTGGGCCTGCCGGACGCCAGTGGGTTCGCCGGCAGTGCGTGCGACGAGATCCTTGTGCATACTGCGGATGCAGCCGCCGGGCTCGGGCTCGAATATGTACCCTCGAGCGGGCTGATCGAAGGCATCCTGCACCGCATGTTCCCCTGGGCGCCCACGGACACCGATCCGTGGCAGACGCTGCTGTGGGCCAACGGCCGGGTCGACCTGCCCGGCCGGGAGCGGCAGGCGCGTTGGCGCTGGCACTGCGCGCCGCTGTCCGAGTGGGCCGCTGGCTCGAGCTGAGCGACTCGGGGTGTCCTTAGGAACGGAGCGCGCTGTCCCGGTCTGCGTGAGGCGCTCACGGCGTGCCGCGCCGGCGACACACTTGTCGGGCTGTAGCGGTCAGGCCACCATCACCGGGATTTATCTCGGGCGGGTCTTCTAGGATTCGGCATGCCTTGCAAAGCAGGGCGATCGCTGCGTCAGTCCTGCTCCGTCGTCTGTCCGGTAACGGGTTCGCGCTACGGGACGGGTTCACACGAGCGACGCCTGGCGACGGCTACTCGTAGTGGGTCCACATCCGCAGGACATGCACGACGTGGCGATCGGGGAAAACCTCGTAGACAAGCCGATGCTGGATGTTGATGCGTCGCGAGTAGCAGCC
>JACCTY010000104.1 GCA_013812145.1 Geodermatophilaceae bacterium
CACCTAGCGTGACCGCCATGGACATCACCATTCACGCGAGCTTCCTCCCGCATGACGACCCGGACGCCTCCCTGGCCTTCTACCGCGACACCCTCGGCTTCGAGGTCCGCAACGACGTCGGATACGGGGGGATGCGCTGGATCACGGTCGGCCCCGCCGACCAGCCCGGCACGTCCATCGTCCTGCATCCGCCGGCCGCCGACCCCGGCATCACCGACGACGAGCGCCGCACCATCGCCGAAATGATGGCCAAGGGCAGCTACGCCGTCATCCTCCTGGCCACCGCCGACCTCGACGGCACCTTCGAGCGGGTGCAGGCCAGCGACGCCGAGGTCGTCCAGGAGCCGACCGAGCAGCCGTACGGCATTCGCGACTGCGCCGTCCGCGATCCCGCGGGCAACCTGATCCGCATCCAGGAGCTGCGCTGAGCCGTCCGGCGATCGCGGCCATGACCTGCATACCGCGACGAGCTCGTGGAACCCCTCCGCGCCTACGACCCACCCCCAGTCGTGCTCGGCATCTGGTCGAAGGTTCGGCAGCTGCAGCAGCGAGTCCCCGTCCGGCGCGCGACACACCTTCTCGGACGTTTGGTCGCTAGGACGCTGAGCGTTTGGTCGCTGCCCTGCTGGACATCTCGCCCCCTGCAGGGTCGTGCGGTCAGAACGCCGTCATCACGTGCTTGATGCGGGTGTAGTCCTCCAGCCCGTACATGGACAGGTCCTTGCCGTAGCCGGAGTGCTTGAACCCGCCGTGCGGCATCTCGGCGACGAGCGGGATGTGGCAGTTGATCCACACGCACCCGAAGTCCAGCCGGCGGGCCATCCGCATCGCCCGGGAGTGGTCGCGGGTCCATACGCTGGAGGCCAGGCCATAGGGCACGCCGTTGGCCCAGCGCACCGCCTCGTCCTCGTCGGTGAAGCGCTGCACGGTGATGACCGGCCCGAAGATCTCTTGCTGGATCGCCTCGTCGTCCTGACCCAAGCCCGACACCACCGTCGCCTCGTGGAAGTAACCGGCACCACCGACCGCCGCACCGCCGGCGTCCACGGACGCCGAGTCCGGCAGCCGGGACAGCAAGCCCGTCACCCGCTCCAGCTGAGTGGCGTTGTTCAACGGCCCGAACAGCACGTCCTCGTCGTCGGGCATCCCCGTCTTTGCGGCGGTCCGCGCCTGCTCGGACAACGCGGCCACGAAGTCGTCATGCACGCGGGGACCGGCCAGCACCCGGGTGGCCGCCGTACAGTCCTGTCCTGCGTTGAAGTAGCCGGCCACCGCGATCTCCTCCGCCGCCGCTGCCACGTCGGCGTCGTCGAACACCACGACCGGGGCCTTGCCGCCGAGTTCCAGGTGCACCCGCTTCACGTCGTGGGCCGCGGCGGCGGCCACCTCCATCCCCGCCCGCACGCTGCCGGTGATCGAGGCCATCG
This sequence comes from Geodermatophilaceae bacterium, assembly GCA_013812145.1. Classification (GTDB taxonomy): domain Bacteria; phylum Actinomycetota; class Actinomycetes; order Mycobacteriales; family Geodermatophilaceae; genus JACCTY01. Next base: position 1,428 of record JACCTY010000104.1, read on the forward strand.
CCGGGATCGGGTGCGCCACGAGTGCCCGCCCGGTGTCCCGGTCACCGCAGACCACGTTGAACACGCCTTCGGGCAGGAACCCGCTCATCAGCTCGGCCATCATCAGCGTCGTCACCGGCGTGGTGTCCGACGGCTTGAGTACGACGGTGTTCCCGGCCGCGATGGCGGGCGCCCACTTCCAGACCGCCATCATCATGGGGTAGTTCCATGGAGTGATCTGAGCGCAGACCCCGATCGGCTCGCGACGGACGAACGACGTGTGCCCGGCCATGTACTCACCGGCCGACCGTCCGTCGAGGCACCGAGCCGCCCCCGCGAAGAACCTGATCTGATCGACCATCGGCGGGACCTCCTCGCTGGTGGTCAACCCCAGCGGCTTGCCGGTGTTCTCGCTCTCGGCCGTGACGAACTCCTCGGCCCGCGACTCGATCGCATCAGCGATCCGCAGAAGCGCGCGCTGCCGCTCCGACGGCGTGGTGTCGCGCCAGACCTCGAAGGCACGTGCTGCGGCCTGCACAGCCACGTCGACGTCCTCAGCGGTGGACACCGGCGCGGTGGCGAACACCTCGCCGTTCGCCGGGTTGATGAGCTCCGAGCTGGCCCCGCGGGTGTCCGAGGGTCGGCCGCCGACAACGTTGCGCAAGGCAGTAGACATGGATGGAATCTAGCCGCCCAGCCATTGTCTTCGACAGTCTGACCGGCCCAGGATGCTGAAATCCGTCGACTGAACCCCGGCGTACGACGGAATCACTTGCACGGTTAGCGGCGAAAGCGCCACGATGCAGGGGTGTCCCCGCAGCCTCGTCCGACTCCTCCCATGGACGAGCTGTCGGGGGCAATCATCGAGCAGCTGCAACAGGACGGCCGGCGAGCTTACGCGCGGATCGGCGAGGCGGTCGGGCTGTCCGAGGCTGCCGTCCGGCAGCGGGTGCAACGGCTGATCGAATCGGGAGTCATGCAGATCGTGGCTGTCACCGACCCGCTGCAGATCGGCCTGCACCGGCAGGCCATGGTAGGGGTCCGGACCGAAGGTGACGTCCTCCTGGTCGCCGACGCCCTCGCCGACTTCGACGAGGTCGACTACGTGGTTGTCACCGCCGGATCCTTCGATCTGCTCGCCGAGGTCGTCTGCTCCGACGACGAAGAACTACTCGACGTCGTGGGCCGGCGGGTGCGTGCCCTGCCGGGGGTGCTGAGCACCGAGACGTTCGTCTACCTGAAGTTGCGCAAGCAGACCTACACCTGGAGTACCCGACCGATGCGAGGATCCCGATGATTCTCGCCGACACACGTCCCGCCGTGGAGGCGACATGAGTACAGCGGCAGACCACCTGTGGATGCACTTCAGCCGGATGGGGTCCTACGCCGACGCGCCGGTGCCGACCATCGCCAGAGGCGACGGCGCGTACATCTGGGACACGAACGGCAAGCGCTACCTCGACGGCCTGTCCGGGCTCTTCGTCGTCCAGGTGGGACACGGCCGTAAGGAACTGGCGCAGGCGGCGGGCAGGCAGGCCGAGGAGCTGGCGTTCTTCCCGATCTGGTCCTACGCGCACCCGCGGGCCGTCGAGCTGGCCGAGCGGCTGGCGCAGCTGGCACCAGGAGACCTGAACCGGGTGTTCTTCACCACCGGCGGGGGTGAAGCCGTGGAGACGGCATGGAAGGCGGCCAAGCAGTTCTTCAAGCTGACCGGCAAACCGATGAAGACGAAGGTGATCAGCCGGCACGTCGCCTATCACGGCACTCCGCACGGAGCACTGTCGATCACCGGCATCCCGGACGCGAAGAAGTTCTTCGAGCCGCTGGTGCCAGGTGCGTCGAAGGTGCCGAACACGAACTTCTACCGCGCTCCAGAGCACGGCGACGACCTGAAGCGCTTCGGCCGGTGGGCGGCCGATCAGATCGAGCAGGCGATCCTCTTCGAGGGCGCAGACACCGTCTGCGCGGTTTTTTTGGAGCCGGTGCAGAACTCCGGTGGCTGCTTCCCGCCGCCGCCGGGGTACTTCGACCGGGTCCGGGAGATCTGCGATACGTACGACGTACTGCTGGTCAGCGACGAGGTCATCTGCGCGTTCGGACGGCTGGGTACGACGTTCGGCTGCGACAAGTTCGGATACCAACCGGACCTGCTGACCTGCGCGAAGGGGATGACGTCGGGGTACTCACCGATCGGGGCGATGCTCGCGACCGAACGCGTGATGGAGCCGTTCCTGCAGCCTGGGGTCAGCTTCCCGCACGGCTACACCTTCGGCGGCCACCCGGTGTCCTCCGCGGTTGCGATGGCCAACCTCGACATCATGGAGCGCGAGCAGCTCAACCAGAACGTGCTCGACAACGAGGGTGCGTTCGAGGCCACCCTGTCCAAGCTCACGGACCTGCCGATCGTCGGCGAGGTCCGCGGCGACGGGTACTTCTGGGGCATCGAGCTGGTCAAGGACAAGGGGACGAAGGAGACGTTCAACGCGGCGGAGTCCGAGCGGTTGCTGCGTGGTTTCCTGTCCAAGGCGTTGTTCGAGGCCGGACTGTACTGCCGGGCCGACGACCGAGGCGATCCCGTCGTACAGCTGGCTCCGCCACTGATCTGCGACCAGAGTCACTTCGACGAGATCGAGCAGATCCTGCGCTCGGTGCTCACCGAGGCGTGGACCCAGCTCTGACCTCACCTCATCCTGTCGGAGGGTGTCATTCCCAGCACCGCGGTCGATCTGCTGGAGCCGGTGTACGACCAGGGTGTCCAAGCCGACGGCTTCCGAGTCCGCCCCGAGCCGGCCCCTTTGCTGGAGGAAGAGTGAGCGGCAGCGAAGACGAACCAGGTCAACAGCGATACGACATTGTGCTCGCCCACTCTGCGCGGCGTGCGCTCCAGGAGGAACTACCCGAGGCGGTCGCCATGGCTGCGTGGGAAACCATTGACGGACCGTTGCGCGAGCGCCCGCGTGTCATCGGCCATCCGCTGCGCGCTCCCTACGCAGGTATGTGGCGCGCCACGCGCGGTGAGTACCGGATCCGCTACAAGATCGATGACCGGCGGCGGACCGTGACAATCTTCGACGTAGACCACCGGAGGGATGCATACCACCGTTGACGTTCAGCCTGCCCGCCTGGAGCCGTCATCCCTCCGCTCGCGCATCAAGGTCGCCATCTCCTCGCCTGTGGTCACATCGCCGGCCTGGATTTCCGCCTCGGCGCGTCGAATTCGCTCCATGGCTGCCGGATCGGCGAGCAGTTCGAGGGTGGCTTCCATGGACTCCAGATCCCGTGCAGCCATCAGCACGACGTACTCACGACCGTTACGGGTGATCTGCACGCGCTCATGTGTCCGATCCACTTCCTCGGCAATCTCGGAGAGTCGGGCCTTGACCTCGGACAAGGGTAGCGTCGTCATGGACCAAGATTCTAGTCGGACACCCCATGGCTGTCGACCATACGACGCGAACCACGATGACTTGTCACGCCGGCCGCCACAGGTCCAGGGCGATCTCGCGTGACCGTTCGGCGAACATGCCATCCGGGGCGTACCGGTGCAGTAGGTCGCGCAGGTCGGCCTCGAACGACGTCAGCCGGTCGCCGAACAGGTGCGGCGCGGCCGAGGACAGCGAGAACACCGACGCCACGACCTCGTCCTCGGTCCGAGTCCACACCCGACCGCCGCCGACCTCGACGCGGTCCGGGCCCTGAAAGCCGGCGTCTCGCAACACCACGTCCTCACCCGATGGCGTTCCGGCGGGGAGGCTGCCGCGACCAGCTCTGCGGATGGATCCAAGGAAGGCGGCAACGAGGGCTGCGATCTCGGTTCGCGGCGGCCGAGGATGCGGCAGCGGATCCTCGCCGGGGACACCCTGATGGGTGGTGGCCTGGACCAGCACGACGGCGCCGTTCGGCTCGAGCATCACTCGAACGAGTTGGGCGACCCGGGGTCGGTCGGTCCAGTGGAAGGACTGCGCGAAACTCACCAGACGGAATGTCCCCAGGCCAGCCGGTAGGTCTTCGGCACGCAGCTGCCTCCACCGCACGTTGCCGACGCCGGCCCGGGATGCCGCTTGCCCGGCTACGGCAATCATGTCCGGGTCGGCATCGATGCCGACCGACTCGACGAACAGCGGTGCCAACAGCAACGTCAGGGAACCCGGGCCACAGCCGACATCCAGCAACCGCCCGCTGCCGTCCAGCCCCATCGCGTCGGACAGGGCGTCAGCGACCTCAGCCGGATAGGGCAGCCGGCCGACGGGGTAGTACGCCGCACTACCGGCGTACAGGCTCTCGTCCCACTCCCAGCCCACGGCGGGCCGCTAGCCGCGGCGTCGGTGAGCCAGGATCGAGCGCACTGTCAGGAGCAGCGCGACACCGACCAGCTGACCACCGAGAATGATCCGGTTGAGGTCCAACGCCGGATGCCAGGCGACGGCACCGTCCCGAACGCTGTACACGCCAACCGGTGCGGCGAGCAGGCCGAGGCCGCCACCTCCCGCCTCATCCGGAGCGCTGCCACCGCCGCCAACTCCGCCGCGGACCTTGGCGACCGGAATCACCAGGGTGCCGTCACGCTCGATCGGCTCGCCGAAGACACGCTTGACGGTGATGGTGTCCGTTGCCTGCGCCATTAGCTGGTGAACGTCCATGACCCGTTTCTACCGCACCGCACCGCGCCGGTCAGGGCAGGCCGGCGTGGGGGGCGTCGACCCGCGCGGTCATCAGGACCGCCTCGCGGGCGGCCTTGCGCGGCTCCTCGAAGAAATCGGGCGCGCCGCACATCAGGAGCGTCCGGCCGTCGTCCCCGCCGAGCATGCAGGCATAGAAGTTCAGCCCGTCCGGGGCGCGGATCTCGTCCACGATCTGTCCACCGAAGGCGGTCCGGGCGACCCGTCCGCCGAGGGCGTCGGCGAACCAGATGTGGCCCTCCGCGTCGAGGGCACACCCGTCCGGCGCGACGCCGACCACGGCCAAGACGTCCGGCAGCGATCCCGGCGGCGGCAACGGCGCGAACTCGGCCCAGACCGCCCGGTCGGTCAGCTCACCGTCGGCGCCGATCCGAAACGATGTGTACCGCCCGCCGAGGGTCTCACCGACGATGAGGGTGGATCCGTCCGGTGTGATCACCGCACCGTTCGGGAAGTGCAGGTCCAGCGCGGCGACATGCACCGAGCGGTCCGGATCGATCCGGACCAGCGAGGCCGTCGTGGGATCGGCCCCGCTCATCAGGTCGAAGCCGAAGTTCCCCACGTAGGTGCGTCCGTCGGCGTCGACGACGAGATCATTGAGCTTGCCGCCGCAGTGCTCGCTCAGGTCGGCGTACTCCTCGACGGAGCCGTCTGGCGTACGACGGAGCACGCGGTGGTCACGCATGGACACGATCAGCAGCGACCCGTCGGGCAGCCAGCCAAGGCCCGAGGGTTGACCCGAGACCTCGCAGACGATTTCCTGCACGCCGTCCGTCGTCACGGTCGACACGGTGTGGGAGTAGAAGTCTGAGACCCACCACCGGTCACCGCGCCAGCGCGGCCCCTCGAAGAAGTGCCCGCCCGCGACGAGGGTCTGTAACGCGCGATCGCTCATACCTGACGCTAACGCAGCGGCTACCCGGTGGACGCGTCCTGGGCGAGGGTGATGGTGTTGCCGTCGGGGTCGATCACCTGCGCGAACGAGGCCACCTCACCTCGGGTGATCTCCCCAGCGCCGACCTGTCGGTCGCTCAGCGCGGCGCGGTGTCCTTCCAGGTCATCCACCGCCAGCGTCACGTACGACGAGCCGGCCCGCTCGGCGTCCTCGACCACTTGCAGGCCACCGGCCGCGGTGATCTGCCACTCCGCGAGGCCGTCCATCGGATTCCGGTCCGCCGGACGCCCGAAGAAGCGCTCGTACCACGACACCCCCGCCTTCCAGTCGGTCACGGTGACAACGGCAAGGACGTTGAGGACGGACACGGCAGAACCCTCTCAGTGTGGATTGTCAATTCCCGGTGTAGACCGGCTCGGGGACGAGAACTCATCCAAGACCGGTGAGTACGTCGAGGTGCTCCGGCAGGTAGCAGGCGGCTTTGATCGCGTCATGGGGCTCGTCACCGGACTCGAAGATGTACTGGAGCCACCTGCCCGCCTCCGCGGTCTCGGCGTCGGCCGCGGCTTTCCCGAAGGCATCGCCGGCCCAGGCGATGACGTCTTGCACGACACGTTCGCAGCGGTAGTAGGTGAGCGCCATCCAGTCCACCTCGGCGATCGGCAGGTCGTAGCCGTCGAAGAACGGCGCCCCCAGCGGCGTCGGTGCGGGCCGCGAGGCCGGCGAGGGTGCGGGCGCCACCCTGGATTCGTGAGGGGCGAAGATGAAGTCCCGTTCGGGCGGCGCGAGCAGGACGTCATCCCAGTCGATGATGTGGACGCGTTCGTCGTCGATGAGCACGTTGCCGGGATGCAGGTCGCCGTGGCAGACGACGTCCCTCCGTGGACGGTCTCGCATGGGTTCGGCCAGCCGACGAAGTTGCTCATGCATCGCCGCGATCGTCGCGTGGTTGCGGTTCCACGTCAGGGTGAACGCCTCGTCGGGACTTTCGGCGTCGGCTCCCCACGAGGCGAGGACGTCGTACTGCGCGACGTTGAAGTCCTCGCGCGGCGTCACAGCCGACAGCCGTGAATCGGCGGGCACGTCGTGTACGGCCCGTAGGGCTGCCCCGAGACGGTGCCAGTGCTGGGCCGTCATGCCCCGGACATAGCCGTTCTGGCCCGAGACAAAGGGGAACAGCGACCAGATCAGCCCGTCGCGCTCGACGAACAGCCGCTGGTCCACTGTGGGTATCGGCGCGACGACAGCCTCAGCCCCAGCTTCACGCAGGTGCCGTGGCACGAGATAGGCAGCCGATCGAGGCGTTCCCTGCTTCACCCGCAGGACATGATCCGGACCGCTGGCGGGCGTGACGCGGTAGGTCCAGGCGGCCTCATCCAAGCCGCCTTCGAGCAGCTCAGACCTCGCGGCGGTAAGCCCGTAGGACGTGCGCAGGCAGTCGGCTATCTCCGGGGGCTCGACACGCCGATCGCCTGGGCTCACCGCGGCTGTTCGTCGCCGCCGTGCGGTCGCTGTCCGGGTGGCAGATTGGAAAGATCGGGCGCGATCACAGTGCCCTCGCGCGAGTCCGGCAGTCCGAACGTCGGCCCGTTCCGGCCGGCGAGCAGCAGATCCGATGATCTGCGCTTGAGCGTCTCGCCCCGGAAGAACGCCGGCGCGATCCGCGCGTAGATCTCCATCAGGCCGACGGCGAGGATCGAGTCCTGCAGCACGTTCTCGCTGACCAGCGTGAGACCGACGTAGAAGATGATGGACAGCGCACCCATCCACAGCGTGGAAACCGTCGGGGTCAGGTAGCGCGGG
>JACCTY010000118.1 GCA_013812145.1 Geodermatophilaceae bacterium
GCTGTGGTGTGGGCGGCGGCAGCGGGGCGAGCCGGCGGCGGTGCAGCGGCGGTGAGGGCGTCGGGCCGGATGTCCATGCGCCGCTCCAGCCGCTCCAGGCGCTGCAGGAGCGCGGCAGAGTCACCGCTCGCCGCGGGCAGGAGCATTCGGGCGCAGATCAACTCCAGCAGCAGCCGAGGCGACGTCGTACCTCTCATCTCGGTGAGCCCGAGGTGCACGATGTCGGCCAGCCGGGACAGCGTGGCGGTGCCGAGCCGCGCGGCCTGGTCGGTCATCCGCTCCAGCTGATCGGCGGGATAGTCCAACAACCCCTTGCCGGCCGCGTCGGGAACTGCGTCGAGGACGATCAGATCGCGCCACCGTTCGAGCAGGTCTCCGGCGAACCGCCGCGGATCGTGCCCGGCGTCGACCACCCGATCGATGGACCGGAAGACGGCTGCGCCGTCCTGTGCGCCGAGGGCGTCGACGACGTCGTCCAGCAGGGCGGCGTCGGTGACTCCGAGCAGTCCGACCGTCCGGGCATACGTGACGCCCACGGCCCCGGCGCCGGCGAAGAGCTGGTCGAGGATGGACAGCGAATCCCGTGCCGAGCCGCCGCCTGCGCGGACGACCAGCGGAAAGACCGCCGGTTCGACGTGCACCTGCTCCGTGGCGCAGATCCGCGCGAGCAGACCCCGCATGACGGTGGGCGGCAGCAACCGGAACGGGTAGTGATGCGTGCGCGAGCGGATTGTCGGCAAGACCTTGTCCGGCTCCGTCGTGGCGAAGATGAAGACAAGAAAGTCCGGTGGCTCCTCGACGAGCTTCAACAGGGCATTGAAGCCCTGCGTGGTGACCATGTGCGCCTCGTCGATGATGTACACCTTGAATCGCGAGCTGACCGGGGCGTAGTGCGCGCGCTCGCGCAGTTCACGTGCATCCTCGACACCGCCGTGGCTCGCCGCGTCGATCTCGATGACGTCCAGACTTCCCGGACCGTCCGGCGCGAGCGCGACACACGAGTCACACTCGCCGCACGGGTCGGGAGTCGGTCCCTGAATGCAGTTCAGCGAGCGCGCCATGATCCGTGCGCTGGAGGTCTTGCCGCAGCCGCGGGGGCCGGAGAACAGGTAGGCGTGGTTGATCCGGCCGGTCCGGATCGCCTGGCTCAGGGGCTCGGTGACATGCTCCTGCCCGACCACCTCGGCGAAGCTCGCCGGGCGGTAGGTGCGGTAGAGCGCAAGAGCCACGCGAACCTCCCGTCGTACGAGCGCTGCACGACCCTATTGGAGAGCTCCGACAGGACGCGGGTGGACAGCGAGGACCCCTCGCACACCCGACAGAGCCCGCTTATCCTTGCTGCCTTCCGGCCCTGGGGAGGTTCACAGGGTGACGCCGCACGAGGGGTCTCGGCCTACCCTACAGCGGCTCCGCCGGGTGCGTGACCGCCGCAAAGCGCGCGAAGTGGAACTGCTCGAAACAGACTCGGCACAGGTCTGGCTCGGCGATTGTGGGTTTGCCGCCCTTCGATCTGGCGGGACAGGTGTACTTCCCCGTAATCGCGCGCGCGGCACCGTCAGCTGTAGTGATAGCGGGCCTGCAGGATGACGATGTCGTCGCCGTCCACGAGGTACACGAGTCGGTGCTCCTCGCCGATCCGGCGCGACCAGCTGCCGGCGAAGGCGTGTCGGAGCGGCTCGGGTTTGCCGATGCCTTCGAACGGATCCCGCAGCACGTCAGCGATCAGCCTGTTGATTCGCTTGAGCGTTGCGCGGTCGGCGGACAGCCAGTGCGTGTAGTCCTCCCAGCCGTTGGGCGTGAAGACGAGCCTCATGGCGTGAGTGGGTGCTCCTGCCGATTTCCCTCCTGCGCCTGCGCCAAGCTCTCGAGCAGACGCCGAGCGTTTGCCGGCGAGCGCAGCAGGTGCGCGGTCTCCTCCAGCGCCTCGTAGTCCGCTCGCGAGATCAGGACGGCATCGCCGCGCCGGGACATGATCTCCACGGGTACGCGGTCGGCGTTGACCTGTTCGATGAGCGGAAAGAGGTTCTTGCGGGCTTCGGATGCGGTGATCGCCATGGGGCCTCCAAGTGGTACTGGATACGGTACCACTCACGCAGACGGTATCCTGCTCGGCGGAGGATTCGCCTAGTTGGCCTATGGCGCGCGCTTGGAAAGCGCGTTGGGGGAGACCCCTCACGAGTTCGAATCTCGTATCCTCCGCCATGTCATCCGGTCCGCCCCGACCGGGCAAGGGAGGGGCGCCTGATGGGCATCACCCTCGCGCTCGCGGCGGCCCTCGCGTACGGCCTGTCGGACTTCCTCGGCGGCCTGCTGTCCCGTCGGATCAGCCCGTGGACCGTCGCGCTGCTCGCACAATTCGTCGGCGCGGCCACTGTGTCGGTCGCCGCGACGACGGTCCCCGCCAACCTCTCCACGCCGGACGTCGTCTGGGGCGCTGCGTCCGGGATCGGCAGCGGCATGGGCACAGTTTTTCTCTACCGCGGGCTCGGCGGCGGGCAGATGAACGTCGTCGCACCGTTGTCAGCTCTCGGTGCGGCGGTTGTCCCCGTGGTGGTCGGGGTCGCTCTCGGTGAGCGCCCGGCCGTCTTGACCTGGATCGGCATCGGGTGCGCGCTACCGGCCATCTGGCTGGTCTCCCGGGCCGGCACCGAGGTGGCTACGCAGGCGGGTCGCCCCGGCGCCGGCGTCCGGGACGGTCTGCTGGCGGGCGCCGGCTTCGGGCTGCTGTTCGTCGCGCTCGGCCAGGTGCCGGAAGAAGCGGGCCTCTGGCCGTTGGCGATCGGGCAGACGGTTGCCCTGATCGTCATCGCCGTCGGTGCGCGGATCGTGACCGCGCCGATCCGGTCGGCGGGTCCCCGGCTGCTTGCCGCCGCCGGCGCCGTCGGTCTGTGCGCGGCTGCGGCCACCGTGCTCTACCAGCTCGCCGCCAGGTCGCAGCTGGTGTCCGTAGCAGCGGTACTCACCTCGCTCTACCCGGCGCTGACCGTCGCGCTCGCCGCGGTGTTCCTGAGCGAACGAATGAACCGCACCCAGGCCTGCGGCCTCGGGTTGGCCGCTGCAGCGGTCGTGCTGGTAGCGCTGCCCTAGGCGGCGCTGCGATCGGGGACAGCCGGGTCGTCGGCGGCCCAGGCTGCGAGGACGACCGCAAGTCCGCAGTCGATGCAGAACCACTCGGGACAGTCCGCCCCGTGCCCCTCGGAGCAGACCGGCTGCTCAAAGCTCCCGTCGCGGCTGCACGTCGTACACCATTGGATGGACGCAATTGTCATGGACACCCTCAACACCTCCTCAGTGCAAGGTGCCACGGCCCACCGACAATCTCGCGCTGCCCACGCCGGTGTGTCGAAAGTCGCGAACCAGGTACTGATTGCGCGGCCGAGCTCCGATGAGACGATCATGGAGCCAGCCCTGACCTCGTACGACGCACCGGGAGGCGGATATGCCGCACAGCATCTGGAAGGGCGCGATCTCCTTCGGGCTCGTCTCCATCCCTGTTCGGTTGTTCTCGGCCACCGAGGAGAAGGACGTCTCCTTTCGCCAGGTGCACGCCGCCGACGGCGGCCGGATCAAGTACAAGCGAGTCTGCTCGGTGGACGGCGAGGAGGTCCCCTACTCCGACATCGCAAAGGGTTACGAGCTGCCCGACGGCGACATGGTCATCCTCGAGGACGAGGACTTCGCCGACCTGCCCATCTCGACCAGCCGCGCGGTCGATGTCCTCACCTTCGTCCCCGCCGAGCAGATCGACCCGGTGCAGTTCGGCAAGCCGTACTACTGCGAGCCCACCGGCGACGCGAAGCCGTACGTCCTGCTCCGTGACGCCCTGGACAACAGCGAGAAGGTCGCCGTGGTCAAGGTGGCCCTGCGCAACCGGGAACGGCTGGCGACCCTGCGCCCCCGCGACGGCGTACTGGTGCTGCAGACCATGCTTTGGCCCGACGAGGTCCGCGAACCGAAGTTCTCCTTTTTGGACGACAACGTCACGATCCGCTCGCAGGAGATGACAATGGCCGAGTCGTACGTCGATGCGCTGGCCGGTGACTTCGAACCCGACCAGTACACCGACGACTACCGCGAGGCGCTGCAAGAAGTGATCGAGGCCAAGACCGCCGGCCGCGAGGTCACCCGGCCGGCTGAGCCCGAGGTCGACGACAGCAAGGTGCTGGACCTGATGGACGCCCTGCGGCGCAGTGTGGACGCCGCCAAGCAGCAACGCGGAGCGGGCGGCAAGGTCGCCGAAAAGCCCGCCGGGAAGGCTGCTGCGGCCAAGGCGAGCCCGGCGAAGAAGGCTCCAGCGAAAAAGACGGCAGCGAAGAAGACCGCCAAGAAGACCGCAGCGAAGAAGACCGCCAGCCGCAAGTCCGCCTGACGTTTCGGGTTCGCACACCATGGCCGAACTGACGGTGGTGCTCGCCGTTTTGGCGGCCACCGTCCTGGCGGTCCCGCTGGCCGACCGGCTGAGCCTGCCCTACCCGATCCTCCTGCTGCAGCCTCGGGTGTTCCCGACTCGGATCAGGGCATGGGGTGACCGCTGGACGTTCGGCGCCGCTGGGCGCGGAAAAATGCCTTAGCCGGACCGGAGAAGAGCAGAACCACCGCAGCGACGGCGACCGCCGCACTCAGCACACCGAGCAGGGTGAACAGCACGGTGCTGGGCTGCAGCAGCACGAGCAGTCCGCCGAGCGCTGCCAGGGACGCGAACATCGTTGCGACGATCCGTGCCCATGCGGCGCCCCGCTTCACAAAGGCCGCGCACAGCCCGAGGAGACCGCCGAAGACGAAAAGCGAGAACAATGCGACGGGCACGTACGCCGGCGCGCCGTCCGCCACGACATCGCGGGGCAGCGCCGCGCCGCCTCGGAGACTTTCGGCGTACGCGTCGACGAGGTCATCCAGCAGCACGATGGTCAACAACGTCCGTACGGCCATCAGTGCGACGAGCACCCAGAGCAGCATCGAGGCGGTGCGAACCGCGGGCGGGACGGCGGCGGCGGGCGGCGTCGCGCGGGGCGGATCAGTCATGAATCAGCTCCTCTGCCGAGCTTCAGGCTAACCAGCGACACCCGATGCTCCTGACCGCATGCTCAGGAGAGTGCGGCACCGAGCAGTGACCCCAACCCGTAGGTGACGGCTGCGGCGCCAAGGCCGATGCCGAGTTGCCGCAGCGCGCGCCGAAGCGGCGGGCCACCGGACAACAGCCCGACGATCGCTCCGGTGCTGAGCAGCGCGATACCGACGAGCACCGTCGCGAGGACGGGGGCGGTGGCCCCCCGCAGCCCGAACAGGTACGGAAGCACCGGGATGACTGCACCACAGGCGAAGAAGGAGAAACTCGACACCGCAGCTCGGGTGCCGGTGCCGATCTCCTCGTGGTCCGAACCGGCAGCCGCTGCGGCGGTGCTCGGGGTGGTGCCACCCAGCGCCTCGGCGGCTCTGCTGTCGGCTTCGGCCGCTGACAGGCCGCGGGCGCGGTAGACAAGGGCGAGTTCGTTCGCCTCGATGTCCAGGTGCCGCAGCGCCGTCTCGGCGCGCGGGTTGGGAATCGATGCGTCGAGCAGCTCGCGTTGCGAGCGAACCGAGACGTACTCACCCGCGGCCATCGACAGCGCCCCGGCCAGGAGCCCGGCCAGACCGGCCACCAGGACGACCTGGTACGACGCACCGCTGGCACTGATGCCGAGGACCAGGGCGAGGTTGCTCACCAATCCGTCGTTGGCTCCGAAGATCGCCGGGCGGAATGTCCCCGACAGCCGGTTGCGGCCCCGGGCTGCCAGGCCGCGGACGACCTCTTCGTGGATCCGTTCGTCGGCGGCCATGCCGCGGGTGGCGTCGGTGTCCCCTTCGTACGGCGACCGCGCCTCGACACGCTGTGCCAGGGCCAGAACGAAAACCGAGCCGAAGCGGCGGGCGAGGAACGACATCGTCCGGGTGCGAAGGTCGGGCCGGCGCGGGGAGCCGATGTTGTCTCCGAGCAGCGCCGTCCAGTGCGCTTCATGGCGCCGCTCGGACTCGGCCAGTGCGAGCAGGATGTCGCGTTCCTCGCCGGATCGCCGGCCGGCGAGATCGCGGTAGACCGACGCCTCGGCACGCTCGGCGGCAAGGTACCGGCGCCAGCGGCGGATGTCGGCGCTGGTGGGATCCGGCCGCGCCGCAGGCGTCGACCCTGACGGGCTGGCCATGACCTCCTCAGACCGGTCCGCGGCCAATGTTACCAATGTCTTGCAGCGAGTCGGCGAATGTACCGTTTAGGCGTTCCTGCAACGGTTGATCGGCGGGCAGTTTTCGCAGCAGATGGCGACGTCGAGGGCCCAGTCATTGTCACCGTCGACGAACTCGAGGTCCCATCTGACGCGGGCGAGCGTCTTGGGCATGGCGCTCGAGATCTTCTCGCCAGGGCCTCCCTAGTCTAGCCAAGGAGCGCGAGTGGTCGCGGGCGCCTGGTCTCGACAAGGGGTCATTGCAGGGGCGCGCAGAATCTCACCGCCCCACCCGCGACTACCAGCCCACCGGCTGACCCCCCAACTGAAACGACAGCCGAACCCACAACCGCGGGTTCAGCTGTCGCCGATATCCTGAGACATCACATTGCGGTGGCGGTGGGATTTGAACCCACGGAGGGCGTGAACCCTCACACGCTTTCGAGGCGTGCTCCTTCGGCC
>JACCTY010000156.1 GCA_013812145.1 Geodermatophilaceae bacterium
GTGTAGCCGATCCAGGCCTGCTGCCCCCCGTCTGGATGGGCGGCGAGCTCGACGACGGATCCGACCCCCGGCAGGTCGACCGTGCAGATCCGGGTGCTGTTCGTCGGATCGACGACGGACAGCCGGCCGGCGGCATCGCTGCCGTGGGCGACCACGATCAGCGGGCCGTCGTGGGGTCCGTCGACCAGGGCGACGTGCTCCAGTACATCCGGGTCGGATTCCGGGACCACCTCGCGCCAGTCGTCGTACACCGGCGCCTTGGGGTTGGTGACGCACAACCGGCCCCGGGGGGCATCCCGGTCGGTTAACAGATAGAGCCGCCCGTCGTGGGCCACCCAGGCGGTGCAGCGCGCATCGACGCCGACCTGCACCTCATCGAGGGTGACGCCCCCGCCACTGGCCAGGTCGGCGATCCACACGTCGTCGCGCGGCGCCGTACCTGCACTGGCCGAGACGGTGAGCCACCGGCCGTCCCGGGAGACGTGGACGTCGTAGTAGTTCGTCGGCTCGAGGCCGGCACCGTGAATCTCGACGTCGCTTTCGGGGTTCGACCCGACGATGTGCCGCCAAACCCGCCGGTGGAACTGCTCTTCACCGACCGGTACTGCCTCGGGGGGAAGCCGCCGGACGTAGTACAGCTGTTCCCCGCCCGGGAGCCACGCCACGGGGGAGTAGCGGCACCGGTCGATCGGGCCGTCGAGCGGATCGCCGGTTGCCACGTCCATCACGTACAGCTGCGACTCCTCGTCGCCGCCGACGGAGACCTGATAGGCCAGCCGGTCACCCTCGACGCTCGGAGTCCAGGCGTCCAGGGTCATCGTTCCGGTGGGGTCGAGATCTGTCGGGTCGAGCAGGACCCGATCGGTGCCGTCAGCCTCGCGCACGACGAGGGCCGCGTGCTCCTGACCGGCTTCGCGACGGGTGAAGAAAGCGCGCTCACCGCGCCATTCCGGGGCCGTCACCGATCCCGCCCGCAACAGGGCGGCAAGGCGCTGCCGCAACTCCACCCGGCCGGGAAGCGCAGCGAGGTGTGCCGTGGCGAGTTCGTCCTGTTCGGCCGACCAGGCCACCGTCCGGGGGTCGTCGACCGATTCCAGCCACCGGTAGGGATCGGCGATCGAGTGCCCGTGCAGAACATCGACCTGGTCGAGCCGCTCGGCCGCGGGGTAGGAGAAGTTCACTCCGCAGACCCTACGTGCCGGCGACGCCAGCGATAACGCGTGCATGTGGGCCCGTTGTCCGGTTGACTTGTCGCTGCTCGGAGGTGACCGGTGGGTCTGACGACCGTGACGCTGTTGCTCAACGCGACGTACGAGCCGTTGTGCGTCGTGTCGTCGCGTCGCGCCGTCGTTCTGATCCTGGCCGCCAAGGCGGTCGCCGTCCACGACACCGACGAGGCGCTGCACAGTGTCACGACCGTGGTCGCCGTCCCGGCGGTCGTGCGCCTTACCCGTTATGTCCGAGTTCCCTACCCGGCGCAGATCCCGTTGTCGCGCAAGGGCGTCTTCGCCCGGGATGGAGGTCGCTGCGCCTACTGCGGCTCATCGGCGACCAGCATCGACCACGTGATCCCTCGCAGCCGCGGGGGATCACACACGTGGGACAACGTGGTCGCCGCCTGCCGGCGCTGCAACCACATCAAGGCCGATCACACCCTGAACGAGCTGGGCTGGCGGCTGCGCTCGACACCGCGAACACCGGCCGGAATGACCTGGCGAGTGTTGGGTCACCGCGATCCGGATCCGCGTTGGAGCAGCTATCTGGGGCTCGCAGAACCGGTCAGCGCCTGAGCGGCTTTCCGGTGATGATCATGGGGTTTGGCCGGCTATGACCGGCAAGATCCCATGATCATCCTGAGCCTCATTCCTGGGTTGGGCAGGACGTGACCCGGCCCTATGTGGGGACAGGAGGGGGTCGCGGCATCGGGAGGGCCATCGCCGACAGGCTGCTGAGTCAGGTGACGCTGTGATTGCGATCGAGCTCGACCCGGCTGCGCGACCGCGATCCGCCGGTTCCTCGCCGCCGGCCCTGGCGGGGCCATCGTCAACGTCTCCTCGCATCAAGCCCAGCGAGCGGTCCGTGGCGCCCTCCCGTACGCCACGACCCAAAGCCGCCATCGAGGGGCTCACGCGGGCCCTTGCCGTGGACTACGGACCATCGGGAATCCGAGTCAACGCCGTGGCCGTGGGATCGATCACCACCCAGCGGTACGAAGCGTTCCTCGCCGAACTCGAGCCGGCCGCGGCCGCTCGGGTCGAGCAGAAGATGGATCGGTTGCATCCGCTCGGACGGGTCGGCCGAGCCGAGGAGGTCGCCGCAGCTGTTGCGTACCTGCTCTCGGACGACGCAAGCTTCATCAACGGCGCGATCGTCCCTGTTGACGGTGGACGCGCGGCGCTCGGGCGAGATCCGGAAGAATTCTGACCACGCACCGATCGCGATCGGTCGGGCGATTCGGTGCCGACAGGTCCAGCCGGCGGCACAACCCACTGGGCCCGCTGGTCGGGGAACTCCCATCAACAGCTGGGGCCGCTCGACAGAAATTGTCGGAGGCCGTGGGTACATTCGCTCGTATGTTCGAATCGGGCGGTGTGGCTGCGGAGGACGTCTTCGCTGCGGAGGACGTCTTCGCGGTGTCCGCTGATCTGCCGCCGGGCGTCGGTGACGGTGTCGGTTCGGTGCTCGCGAGGTTGGCTGAGCTGCCGGGGTCGCCGGGGGCGATGGCACTGCTCGCGGCCACGGATCCGGCGCATCTGACCGTGGCCGAGCGGATCGATCTGATCCGGGCGTGGGAGCGGCAGATCGCCTGGGCCGCCTCGTGTCAGCTGCCGGCGGTGGCCGCGTTGGAGGACCCCGGCGCCGATGAGGGTCCGGATCCGGCGCCGGAGGCGGTGTGCGTGCCGGACTGGTGCCGGGAGGAGCTGTCTGCGGCGTTGCGGCTGTCCGGCGCCGCGGCGCAGGCCCGCCTGGAGCTGGCCCGGGACCTGCGCGGGCGGCTCACCGAAACGGCAGCGGCGCTTCGGCTCGGGCAGCTGACCGAGCAGAAAGCGGCGATCATCGCCAGGGCGGTCCGGCAGCTGTCCGACGCCCACGCCGCCGCAGTGGAGGCCGCCGTGCTGCCCGAAGGCCCCGGTCAGACGCCGGGGGAGTTGCAGCGGGCGCTGGCCCGGGCGGTCATCCATGCCGACCCGGCGGGTGCATCGGAGCGGGCCGCTGACGCCGTCGAGCGCCGCCGGGTCAGGCACTACCCGCTGCCCGACGGGATGGCCGGCATCTGGGCGGAGCTGGCCGCCGCCGACGCACAGACGGTGCTCGCCGGCTTGGACGCCGACGCCGCCAAAATCAAGCAGGCGCTGGCTGATGCGGGCACCCCGATCGAGGACATCCCCGGGTTGCAAGCCCGCCGGGTCGACGCGCTGCTCGGTTGGGCCCGCGGCGCGCTGGCCGAGCCGGACCTGCCCACCGCACACGGCCGCCGCCCACACGTGCAGGTCACCGTGCCGATCGGAATGCTGCTTGGCCTGAACGACCACCCCGGCGAACTCACCGGCTACGGACCGATCGACGCGGCAACTGCCCGGCGGATCGCCGCGGAGGGCACCTGGCGGCGGCTGCTCACCGACCCGCAAAGCGGCGCACTACGCGACTACGGCCGCACCGTCTACCAGCCACCGGCCGACCTACGCGAATACATCCTCGCCCGCGACCCGGTCTGCTCCTTCCCCGGCTGCCAACGCCCGGCCAGACAGTGTCAGCTCGACCACATCGTGGAATGGCAGGATGGCGGCACCACCAGCGAGGGCAACCTGCAACCGGTATGCCTGCGCCATCACATCTGTAAGACCGTCGGCGGCTGGACCGTCAGCCGCGACCACGACGGCTGGATCACCTGGGCCAGCCCCGCCGGCAACACCTACACCACCCGACCCACCCGCATCGACGCCGAGCTGCCTGCGGCACCAGAGACCCCCGCCCGACCCGAGACCACGCCAGCGTCGAAACCCAGACCCCCACCCCTCCCCGACAACCCACCGTTCTGACCGTGGCTCAGGTAACGCGGGAGCGCTGCGTCGGGTAGCTCTCGTGTGCTCCGGACTCGATCAACCGGCGCAGCCGGTCCAGTCCCTCCCAGACGTCGGCGTACGACGTCGTCAGCGGCGCCGGACCCAACCGCAACCGATCGGGTGTGCGGAAGTCCGGTACGACGTCGTAGCGCTCGATCAGCGCCCGGCAGATCCGCCAGGCATCCGGGTGGTGCAGGGTCACGTGCGACCCGCGCCGGCAAGCATCGCGGGGAGAGGCCAGCCGGAATCCGAGTGGCGTGAGCCAGGCGTCGGCCAGGTCGATCAGGTACGACGTGAGCGCCTGCCCCTTGGCCCGCAGGGCCTCGATGCCCGCCTCGGCGACGACCCGGACCCCTTCGCGGACACCGATCATCGACAGGACCGGAGGAGTCCCGACAAGAAAGCGGGTCAGGCCCGGGGCGGCGTCGTACCGGCCGACCATCCCGAACTGGTCCCGCTGCCCGAACCAGCCCCAGATCGGCTGCCGCATCTGCGCTTGCAGGTCTCGCCGGACGTAGAGGTACGCCGGAGCCCCCGGCCCACCGCACAGGTACTTGTAGGTGCAGCCGACGGCAAGATCCGCCCCGGCTGACCGCAGCGGCACCGGAATCGAGCCGCCTGAGTGCGACAGGTCCCAGAGGGTCAAGGCACCGACGTCATGGGCTGCACCTGTGATGTCGACGAGATCGGCGATCGCACCGCTGCGATAGGCCACATGGGAGAACGAGGCAAGTGCGACGTCCTCGTCCAGCGCGGCACGGACCGCCGCAGCCGACAGTCCCTCGTCCAGGTCTGTCTCGATCACTCGCAGCTCGAGACCACGGGCGGCGGCCAGCCCCTGGAATACGTAGGAGTCGGACGGGAAGTTGTCGTCGTCGGTGAGCAGGACTCGGCGGTCGGGACGGGCGTCCAATGCCGCCGCCGCAAGCTTGTAGAGGTTGACCGTGGTCGAGTCCGAGACGATGACCTCGCCGGGCTCGGCTTCCAGCACCCCGGCAGCGATCTCGTCACCGATGGACTGGGACAGCTCGATCCAGTGCTCCCACGACCTGATCAGACCGCGCCCCCACTGCTCGGTCACCGCTTCGGCCAATCGCCCCGCTGTCGTGGCCGGCAGTCGGCCGAGGGAGTTGCCGTCGAGGTAGACCAGGCCTGGCTCCGGCGCGAGGAAGCGTTCCCGGTACGCCGCCAGCGGGTCCGCGCGGTCCAGCTCCTCGGCCACCGCCCGGTCCGTCGTCGCCACCGGCTGAGGTTAGCCTCACGACTGTGCTACCTCCCGCCGCCGCCCGCTCCGCTCCTGCTGTGTGCTCACGCCCGGCGGCGGGACGGTGACCGAGCTGCATGATCTGAGTGCCCTGGAGCAGGCGACGGCAATTCGCTGCGGGGAGCTCAGCCCGGTCGACCTGGTCGAGCACTACCTGGCGCGGATCGACCTGCACAACGACAGCGTCGGGGCATTCATCACCGTCGCCGCCGACCACGCCCGGGAGCAGGCGCGGGCGGCCGAGCAGGCAGTGGCCGACGGTGCCGAGCTGCCGCCGCTGCACGGCGTACCGACCGCCATCAAGGACCTCAACAACACCGCCGGCCTGCGCACGACGTTCGGGTCCGCGCTGATGGCTGACTTCGTTCCGGACGTCGACGACTACGTCGTCATCAGACTCCGGACGGCCGGCACCATCAATCTGGGCAAGACGAACACGCCGGAGTTCGGCTTCCCGTGCTACACCCAGCCCGCGATCGCGCCGCCGGCTAGGACGCCGTGGGATCTCAGCCGGCTGGCCGCCGGCTCCAGTGGTGGCGCCGGTGCCGCGGTCGCAGCGGGCCTCGTCCCGTTCGCGCAGGGTTCCGACGGAGGCGGTTCGATCCGCAGCCCAGCCAGCGTGTGCGGGCTGTTCGGCATCAAGACCGCACGCGGGCGGGTCAGCGGTGGACCGTACGCCGCCAACGTCACCGGGCTTGGCGTGATCGGCCCGATGGCCCGCAGCGTCCGCGACGCGGCGGCGATGCTCGACGCGATGGCCGGCCCGCTGCCCGGCGATCCGTATTGGGCGGCACCGCTGCCGGCCGGTGAGTCCTTTCTCGGCCACGCCGAGCGCGATCCCGGGCGGCTGCGGATCGGCCGGTACGTCGATCCCGTGGTCCCGGGTGCCGTGGTCGACCCCTCCGTCCATGCGGCCTGGGAGGACACGAGCCGGCTGCTCGGGTCGCTCGGGCACGACGTGGAGGACGTTGCGCCGCCGCTCACTGCAGAGTTGATTCCGTATTTCGAGACTGTCTGGAGCCTGTCCGCAACGACCCTCCCGATCGACCCCGGACGGGTCGGCGAACTCGAGCCGCTGACCCAGTGGTTGCGGGAGCGGGGCATGGCGACGACCGCCCAGCAGGCGATGACGGCGCTCATGACGTTGCAGCAGCATTGCCGCCAGGCGGTGGCGTCGTGGTCGGCGTACGACGTCGTGCTGGCACCGGTGTGCACGCTGCCGCCGCGGCCGGTGGACTGGTTCTTCGCCGACGGCTACGGGGCGCCGGATTTCGAGCGGCAGAAGCAGTTCTCGGCGTACACCGCGCTTTACAACATGACCGGCCAGCCGGCGGTCAGCATCCCCCTGCAGTGGACCCCGGAGGGGTTGCCGATCGGGATGATGCTCGTCGGGCGGCCGGCGGACGAGGCGACCCTGATCGCGCTGTCCGCACAGCTGGAGGCGGCGCGGCCGTGGGCGCAGCGGCACCCCAGCATGTGGTGAGCCGGCGCCTCATCGCGTTCGCTACCGTGCTCCCGTGAGCGTCGTCCAAACCGTGCTGGTGTACGTCGGCCTGCCGGCACTGGGGTTCGCGGTGATCGCGGTGCTGGTCTATGCGGGGGGCGGTGGCCGCAGCCCGCGGTATCGCCCCGGCCGGGGCTGGAGCCACGACGACGTCTGGTATGTGCCCCGACCGCTCAGGTCGAGCGGCCCCACGCATCGGGCGCTGGAATCCGGCGGCAGTTCCCGGTCCGGGCCGGGTCCTCGGCGGACGGCGAGAGGCGGTGCCAGTGGTACCTGGTGAGGACGAGGACCGCTCCGCGGGCCCGGCCGGACCCTTCTCGCTCAAGCAGCTGACCCGTCTCGATGAGGCGCTCACCCTGTCCAGCCGGGAGACCGGCGTCCAGTTCAGCCTGTACGTCGGGGCACTCGGCCCGGACCCCCGGCGTAACGCCGAAGACCTGCACGCGGGGCTCGGGGGGGCCGCGCCGGACAGCGTCCTGGTGGCCGTCTCACCGGGGGAGCGGCGGTTGGAGATCGTCACCGGCGAGCACACCGCCAAGCGGCTGCCCGACCGCTCGTGCGCTCTCGCGGCGCTGTCGATGACGGCGTCGTTCAACGGCGGGGACATCGTGGGCGGGGTGGTCAACGGTCTGCGGATGCTCGCTGACCAGGTTGGAAAGCCGTCGCTCACCCCCCGCTGAGAACGCGCTGTCCGGCGGCGGCGTCGCGTTCCCGGCAGCGCAGCGCCCGCGCCACTCCATCGCGACCCTCGCTGACCAATCGGCGCAGCGCCGGCGGATGGGCGTCGCCGGCCAGCCACGCGTCAGCGGCGTCCACCGTGGACTGCTCGATGATGCCGGGGAACAACCCGACGACGACCTGCTGCGCGATCTCACTCGACCGGCGCTCCCACACGTCGCCGATGACGTCGAAATACCGGGCGACGTACTGCTGCAACAGCCCGGTCTGGGCCGGGTGCGGAAAGCCGACGATGATCGCCCGGTTGATCGCGTTCGGCAGTTCGTCGTCCTCGGTCGCCCGACGCCACGCCTCGGACTTTTTCTCTTCATCCGGTAGCAGGGCGCGGGCGGTGGCCGCATGGCGCTGACCGGTAGCCGTGGTGTCGCGATCCAGCTCGGAATCGATCTCGGCGTCGCCGGCGCCTCCGATGGCGACGAGACCATGCAACAGCGCCCAGCGGGAATCGGTGTCCACCGCGAGACCGTCGATGTCGACTGACCCGTCGAGCAGACCACGCAGCCCCTCCGCGTGCTTGTCGCTACGGGCGGCGGCAGCGAATGTGCGCGACCAGGCGAGTTGGTGGTCCCCGCCGGGCTCGGCGGAGTGCATGGACTCCCAGGCCCGGTCCGCCAGCGTCGACCAGCCCGAGGCCGCCCAGGTCGGATCGGCGTATGACGCCAGCGCTGCCTGTACCTGCCGCAGCAGCGTCTGGACCACCCCGATGTCGCTTTCGGTGTCGATGCCGGACAGCACCAGCCGCAGGTAGTCGCGAGCTGCCAGTTCGGCGTCGCGGGTCATGTCCCACGCCGCGGTCCAGCACAGCGCACGTGGCAGCGAGTCGGTGAACTCCCCGATCCGGTCCGTCAGGGTCGCCAGCGATCCCTCGTCCAGCCGCAGCTTGCAGTACGTGAGGTCGTCGTCGTTGACCAGAACCAGGTCACCAGCAGGCACCCCCACCAGGTCCGGGACGGGCGTCCGCTCACCGTCGACATCGAGTTCCACCCGGGTGGTCCTGATCAGACCGTCGTCGGTCGCGGCGTACAGACCGACGGCCAACCGGTGCGGCCGGAGCGTCGGGTGCTCCGGTACGGCGGACTGCAGGACCTCGAACGAGGTATAGCTGCCGTCCGCCCCGACGACGAACTCGGGGCGCAGCGTGTTGATCTGCGCCGTCTCCAGCCACCGCGCCGACCAGCCGGACAGGTCACGTCCGGAGGCCGACTCCAGCTCCGCCAGCAGGTCGGCAAGCGTCGTGTTCGCATACTCGTGTCGGCGGAAGTACGTCTTCATCGCGGCCAGGAACGCGTCACGACCGACGTACGCGACGAGTTGCTTGAGCACCGAGGCGCCCTTGGCGTACGTGATCCCGTCGAAGTTCACCTCGACCGCTTGCACGTCCGGGATGTCGGCCGCGATCGGATGCGTGGAGGGCAGCTGGTCCTGCCGGTACGCCCAGGTCTTCTCCACGTTGGCGAACGACGTCCACGCGTTCGTGAAACGGGTCGCCTCGGCCTGACACAGCACGCTCATGTACGTCGCGAACGACTCGTTCAGCCACAGGTCGTCCCACCAGCGCATCGTCACCAGGTCGCCGAACCACATGTGCGCCATCTCGTGCAGCACCGTCTCGGCACGCCGCTCGTACGAGTAGTCGGTGACCTTCGACCGGAAGAGGTAGTCCTCGAGGAACGTCACGCAGCCGGCGTTCTCCATCGCACCGGCGTTGAACTCGGGGACGAAGAGCTGGTCGTACTTGCCGAACGGGTACCGGTAGTCGAAGACCCGGTGGTAGAAGTCGAAACCCTGCTTGGTGATCGTGAACAGTTCCTCGGCGTCCAGATGCTCGGCCAGGGAGGCGCGGCAGTAGAGGCCGAGCGCGATCCCGTCGTGGCTGCCCCGCGCGACGTGGTACGGCCCGGCCACCAGTGCGGTGATGTACGGCGACATCCTCGGGGTCGTCTCGAACCGCACCAACTGCGCTCCACCGGGACCGTCCTCAGTGGACAGTTGCGGGGCGTTCGACACGACCTGCCAGTCGGTCGGTGCGGTCACGGTGAACGTGAACTCGGCCTTGAGGTCCGGCTGGTCGAAGCAGGTGTACATCCGCTTGGCGTCGGCGGTCTCGAACTGCGAGTACAGATACACCGAGCCGTCGACCGGGTCGACGAAGCGGTGCAGACCTTCCCCGGTGTTCGTGTACAGACAGTCCGCGTCCACGACGAGGACGTTGTCGGCGCCGAGGCCGGTCAGCGCGATTCCGGACTCATGGGTGTACGCCGACACGTCCACGTCATCGCCGTTCAGCGTCACCTCGCGGAACCCGTCGGCGATCACGTCGATGAACGTGTCCGCACCCGGCTCGGTGCAGCTGAACCGGACCGTGGTGCGGGACGGGAAGGTCCGGTCGCCGGGATCGCCTGCCCCATCGGTCAGGTCCAGTGCGACGTCGTACGACGTCACCTGGAGCACCCGGGCACGGGTCACGGCATCGGTCCGGGTGAGGTTGGGCACGGCCACAGCGTTGTGCACCTCATTCTCGAAGGGGGTGATCGCATTCTCCCACGGAAGCGCGGCGGGAATGCCTGTCCGGCGATGGGCGCTGTCCCACGGAGTAGTCGTCGCCGAAACGAGGAGAACTCATGAGCGTGGCAGCCGAGACGCGCACGACCGTTGACTTCTGGTTCGACCCGCTGTGTCCGTGGTGCTGGCTCACCTCCCGGTGGATCCTGGAAGCGGAGAAGGTCCGGGACTTCGACCTGAACTGGCATGTGATGTCGCTCGCGGTGCTCAACGAGGGCCGCGACCTGTCGGAGGAGTACCAGGAGATGATGGCCACGGCGTGGGGTCCCGTCCGTGTCGTCACGGCCGCTGCTGAACAGCACGGGGACAAGGTTCTCGGCGACCTCTACACGGCCATGGGGACGCGTATCCATCACGACGAGGCCGGCGTCGGCCGGGACATGATCGAGGCTGCGCTGACCGAGGTGGGATTGCCGCTGGAGCTGGCCGACGCCGCGGATTCAACCGACTACGACGAGGCGCTGCGAGCCAGCCATCACAGGGGCATGGACCCCGTCGGCGACGAAGTCGGTACGCCGGTCCTGCACGTCGACGGCGTCGCCTACTTCGGCCCGGTGCTCAGCCGGGTCCCCAAGGGTGAAGAGGCCGGGAAGGTGTTCGACGGCGCCCGGCTGCTCGCTGGCTGGCCGTACTTCCACGAGCTGAAGCGCACCCGCACCGAGGGCCCGCAGTTCGACACCGTCTGAGCGCGCTCGCTCTCCGCCAGCCCACTTGGAGGTCCCGTGTTCGAGCGATTCACTGACCAGGCCCGGCGGGTTGTCGTGTTCGCTCAGGAAGAGTGCCGGCTGCTGGAGCACGATCACATCGGCACGGAGCACCTGGTTCTCGGGCTGCTGCACGACGCCGATCGCGAGGACGACGATGGGTCCGGTCAAGCGCTGGCAGCGGCCGGAGCCACGCTGACGGCCGCCCGGAGGCGACTGCAGGAGACCTCCGCTGCAGGTCCGAGGGTCGCTGGTCATATCCCCTTCTCGCGCCGCGCGAGGAAGGTCTATGAGGGAGCACTGCGAGCGGCAGGGATATGGGGACAACAGCCCATCGACCGGCGGCACCTGCTGGTCGGAGTGCTCGGCTTGCGGGACGGGACAGGCGTCCGGCTGCTCGCCGACCTCGGTGTGGACATCGACGCGTTGGCCGCTGCCGCCGGTCGCCTCGTCGCCAATGCTGCCCGCCCGCGACCGCCGCTCAACCGACGGCTCCATCCGCAGGCACGCCGGTATCTCGCGGCGCAGCCTGACCCCGCGGCCGACGTTGAGGGTCTGCGCCGGCTTACCTCGGAGACGTCCCGGCGGTACGCCGGACAGCCGATCGACCTGCCGCTGGTCCGTGACACCGAGTTGGGCGGCGTCTCGTGCCGGCTCTACTCCTCCGGGCTGTCCCAGCGGCCCGGCGTGGTCCAGATCCACGGCGGCGGTTGGGTCACCGGCGACATGGACAGCCAGGACGTGACCTGTCGGCGGCTCGCGGCGCAGTCTGGCTGGGCCGTGGTCGCGGTGGACTTCCGCCGCTCACCGGAGCATCCGTACCCCGCGGCGCTGGACGACGTCATGTCGGTCACCGAGGCGCTGCGCTCCGGCGCCGAGGACGCGGTTGACCCGGCCCGACTGGCCGTGCTCGGTGACAGCGCGGGCGGCAACATGGCCGCCGTCGCCGCCCGTCGGGTGCGGGACGCGGGCGGCCCGCCGTACGAGCTGCAGGTGCTGATCTACCCGGTGACCGACGCCGCGATGGATACTCGGTCGTACCGCAAGTTCGCGGCCGACTGCGGCCTGACGGCTGCTGCCATGCGGTTCTATTGGTCCGCGTACGCGCCACCCGATCCCTTCGATCCCGACGTGTCGCCGTTGCGGACGCTGGATCTGGCGGGGCTGCCCCCGGCGTATGTCATCACCGCCGAGTTCGACCCGCTGCGCGACGAGGGCGAGGGATACGCGGCGGCGCTCGCCGAAGCCGGCGTCCCGGTCGCCGCCCACCGCTGCATTGGCGCTATCCACGGCTTCTGGCGGCTGCCGGGTTTCTTCGATGCCGGCAGATCGGCCATCAGTGACGTGGCGGGGGCGTTGCGCGGACTGGGGTGACAGACTCCGCGGATGCGTGTGTACGTGGGCTCGGATCATGCCGGGTTCGAGTTGAAGAGCCACCTCGTCGATCGGCTGAACGCCACCGGACATGACGTCGTCGACGTGGGGCCGCTGGTGTTCGATCCGGACGACGACTACCCGGGCTACTGCGTGGCCACCGGGACCGCGGTGGTGGCCGATCCCGGCAGCCTCGGCATCGTTGTCGGAGGCTCGGGAAACGGCGAGCAGATCGCCGCGAACAAGGTGGCGGGCGTGCGTGCCGCCCTGGCGTGGAACACCGAGATCGCGCGGCTGGCCCGCGAGCACAACGACGCCAACGTCGTCAGTGTCGGCGCCCGGATGCACACCGTCGCGGAGGCGGACGAGATCGTGGATGCGTTCCTGGACACCGGCTTCAGCGGCGGCGAGCGTCACGAGCGCCGGATCGGGCAGCTCACGGTGTATGAGCAGACCCGTGTCCCCCCCGAACTTGGTTAGCCCGGTGGCTGCCAGTGCCGGCGGACGATCACGACGTCGTCCTCGGCGGCGGCCAGATCTGCTGGGCGAGGGCGCGAGGCGTCCCGGGCGCGCATGGCCGCCTGAATATCGACCTGAGAGGGTCCGGACCCCACGAGACCCCGAAGCCCTCGCTCGGCGTCGGCACCCTCAGGATCTCGCCTCTTGCTCCCGCGCGGTGCGGTCGACGGGACGGCTGCCCGGGTCGGCGCCGCGTCAACGTGGTCGCGGACTCGCCTGCGCCGACGACGCTCATCGCTCACTTGAACAACCCCTGACGATCGGAGCACCGTGCCCGAGGGCCACACCATCTACCGCCAGGCGCGCGAGCACAACCGCACCCTGCGTGGACAGGTGGTTCGTGCGGACAGTCCACAGGGCCGCTTTGCGGCGGGCGCGGCGCTCATCGACGGGCGGACACTGTTGCGCGCCGAGGCTGTCGGCAAGCACCTGTTCCACCAGTACGACAGCCAGAATTGGCTGCACGTGCATCTCGGCCTGTACGGCGAATGGCGTACCGGTACGCCGCCGTTGCCGTCACCGCGCGGGGCGCTACGACTGCGGCTCTGGACGGAGAACGTGTGGTGGGAACTTCGCGGCGCCACCGCTTGCGAGGTGCTGACCCGTCCCGAGGTCACGGTGATCCGTAACCGGCTCGGCCCGGATCCGTTGCGCCGCAATGCCGATCCTGACCGTGCATACGCGCGGATTGGCCGCAGCCGCGCGCCGATCGCCGCATTGCTGATGGACCAGTCGGTGCTGGCCGGCGTCGGCAATGTCTACCGGGCCGAGTTGCTTTTCCGGCACGGGATCGATCCGCACCGCCCCGGACATGACATCACGCCGGAGCAGTGGTCGCAGATGTGGGCCGACCTCCTCATCCTGATGCGCGACGGCGTACGTCGCGGTCGGATCGTGACGACGCGGCCGCCGCACCGGCGACGCAGCCGGGTCTACGTCTACCGGCGCACCGGGGAACCATGCCTGGTCTGCGGCACACCGGTCCGAACGGAGATCCTGCTGGCACGGAACCTGTTCTGGTGCCCCGTCTGCCAGCTGCGCCTCGTTACTGAGCCCGACTCCGTCCGGGAGCACACAACAGGAGCGGACTGGACGGAGTCGGGCGGGTCACTGCGAGCGAAGGTGAACGCGGAAGCGAAGCCTGGTGATCTCGCGCTGATCCACCGCGATGACAAAGGCGTAGCCGCCGGGTCGGGTGAACGCGTAGCCGTCGATGTTCAAGGCGAACGGCAGCAGCTGGGTATCCCCTGGCGGCAGCTGCGGCGGCCGGCCGACCTCAAAGGCCAGCTGGAGGTGCGTGGCCCGGCCGGTGTCGCTTAGCGGCCCCAACGGCAGGCGGGAACCGTCCTCGTCCTCCAGCCCGACGGTGAGCTGGTGCCGGCGCTGCGTGGCGCCGTACGGGACCTCGATCAGCAGGGCCATCCCGATCCTCGGCGCGGTGAAGGGCATCGCTCCCGCGGCGATCGCGTTCCAGCCGCCGCCCTGGATGTAGAGCTTGCCTTCGACCGCTGCCGCCGAGTCGCACAGCATCGCCTGTGCCTCGAAGCCCAGTTCGTCCCCAACCGATGCGGTCATTCCTGCAGCGTGTCAGAAGACCTCGGGGCACCATGGCGCGGTGTGCCAGCCGAAGGCCGTCGCGGCGCGCTGCAGCGCGCCCGGTGTCAGCTCACGCACCCGGCCGGCGCGCGCCAGCGGGGTCAACGACGGACCGCCGAGGTACGCCGCGCCCAGCTCGGTGCTGGTCAGCTGCAGGTCGGCAGGGTCGGTGGTGGCCGAGCACTGCGCGCCATCAGGACCGGCGGCCAGCCGCCAGCGGCCGGTGTTCCAGGGACACGCAACGTCAGCGACGTCGAAGACAACGTCGATCTCGGTGCTGTAGCGACGAGCGGCCAGCGCCCGAGCAACGTCGACCAGCCGAACCCACAGCCCGTCGCTGAGTTCGGTTTCCACCGCACGTGGGTTCTGCACAAGGTGCTGCAGCGGCTCATCCAGGGAACACATTCGGCGGCGGAACCGGCGGACGAGGTCGTGGTCGAGCAGAAACCGCCACAGCACCGCGTACGCCGATGGCGTGGTCGCGCCCAGGTCGAGAATCTGCACCATTCCGTTGGGCCCCGTCTGCCCGAAGTCGCCCTTGATCCGGTACGACGCCCAGCCGGTGACCTGCCCGTCGCTGTCTTCATGCACGAGGTACCGCTGCTCCGTGGCACCGTCTCGCCAGTGCTCCGGGTCGTAGTGCCGGCGAGCCCACCAGATGTCCGTGCGGTCGAGCCACCCCACTGTGTGCGGACGCAGCGCGTCGTACACGGCTCGGGCATGCGGGCGAACCTTGTCCTCGTCCAGCCGGCGGACGCGTCCGGTACCCAGGTCGACCTCCGGTCGGAACGCGGTCTCGCGGGTTGCGCCGGTCAGTGCCGCCCGAGGTGCGGCGTTGCCGTAGCCGAAGCGCTGGTAGATCGCCGACTCCGATGCCCACAGCGCCGCGACCGCCTCACCCTGGTTCTGGTGGAGCTCGTTGAGCTGGCGGGTGATCATCTGCGTGAGCAGGCCGCGCCGGCGGTGCGTGGGCGCGACGGCAACGAACGTGACGCCCGCCATCGGCACGATCGCCCCAGGGACGGTCAGCTCACGGCTGAAGATGCCCGCCGTAGCGACGATGTCCTCGCCGTCGACGGCGATCAGGCTCCGCTCCGGTTCGAAGACGCTGGCATCCAAGTCCCGATCGGAATCATGAGGGGTCTCGGCAAAGACATCCCCCATGCAGCGCCACATCGCCGGGAACTCCTCGGCGGTGGGCGGGCGAAGGACAGCGTTCGTGGTGGCCACGGGTGCCCTGTCTACTCCGGACCGGAGGTGAATGCGACCGAGATACCACGCGGGTGCCGGGCCAGCACCTATGATCACGGGCAGTGTTGGGATGGCTACAGGGGGAGTCGTTGGTCAACCATCGAGCCGAGGCCATCAGACTGCTGCGGCTTGCCCAGACCGGTGCGGCGCGGACTGCCCTTCGCACCGCCGAATCGATGCTCGCTGCGGCGGACGAGCCCATCCGGTCAACCGGCGATGTCGCCAGCTGTGCGGCGCTGCACTACGTGCGGGCGGTGGCCCTGCACTGCCTCGGGGACCGCGATGCGGCCCTGGAGGCGGGTCGTACCGTGCTGCGAATCGCCGAATCCGGAGGCGATGCGGGCTGGGCGTCGGTGGGCCGTGCCTTTCGGTTGCTCCAGGCCGTCTTGCTATCGGAGTCCGCCTCGGTTGGATCCGACGGGGATGCGCTCAGCCAGGAGCTGGCCTGGGCAGAGGCAGACATCCCCGACGACGGCGAGCCCTTCGCCGTGGTCACCGCCCACACCGTGGTTGGCGCCTGCTACCTGCATCTTCGCCTGTACGAACTTGCCGAGCCCCATCTGCTGGCGGCTGCGGACCGGAGCGCAGCCCACCCGGAGGCGCTCGGGCTCACTGCCGTCACCGCCCGGCTGAATCTGGCCGAGTTGCATCTCGGGTGGAGCGTCGAACTGCGTCGTATCGGCAGGGCTGACAGCGCAGCCGAGCACAGCCGCAGCGCCCGCCGACACGCCGATCAGGCGGCCGAGTTGAACGCCTCGGAGCATGCCGCCGGGTACCGCGCCAGAGCCGCACTGCTGTCGGCGTGCGCCGAGAGCGACACCGGAGAGCCAGCCGCGGTGATCAAGGCTATTCGCGCGGGCCTGGACAGGGTGAATGGACTGGCCCAGGATGGCGAAGCGGCCATGGCCTGGCTGTTCGAGGCCCGTGCGCTGTTCCGAGCCGGCGAGTCCTCGGCTGCGTTGGAGGCCGCCCGCCGCGCCTGTGCCGAACTGCCCAAGGAGGCGATCGGCACCCTGGCGGCGGCAGCGTTTCACACCCGGGCCGACCTGCTGGTCAGGGCTGGCCACGACGAACGCGCCGAGATCCTGGCCTACGGCGATCACTTGGCGCAGGCGCTGTGGAGCCACCGGCTGCGGGCGCTGCACCTGGCTCGCTCGATGCAGGTGTTCGAGCGGCTGCGACGGGAGCGGGACTCCATCCGCGAGCTCGCATACACCGACGCACTCACCGGCGTGGGCAACCGGCACGCCTTCGACAACTGGGTGGCGATGCGGGCCGCTCGCCCTCGTGACTGGGTCTGTCTGCTCGTTGTCGACGTCGACGATCTGAAAGTGGTCAACGACGCGGGCGGCCACCCGGCCGGGGATCTGATCCTGCGTTCGATCGCCACCGTGCTCGCAGCGCACGCATCGCCCGATGATCTTGTTGCTCGGCTCGGCGGCGACGAGTTCGTCATCTGCTCGGAAATATCCGGCGAAGGCGGCGCGGAGCTCGCGCAGGGCGTCGTCGACGCGGTGAGAGCGGCGATCGGCGACACGACATCGGTCAGCGTCGGCGTCGCCTACGGCCCGGCTTCCGAAGCCGGGTCGACCGTGCTCAGCCGCGCCGATCTGGCGATGTACGAGGCCAAGCGCGACGGTGGTGGACGGGTCCGCCGATCCTTGACCGATCTCAGGGCGCTGCGGAGCGGGTGACGAGAATCGAACTCGCGTAGCCAGTTTGGAAGACTGGGGCTCTACCATTGAGCTACACCCGCGATGATGTGCGCTGCGGCGCACGCGGTCAGGGTAGCGCTCAGGGGCCACTACACTTTCGTTGCCACCGGGGTGTGGCGCAGCTTGGTAGCGCACCCGCTTTGGGAGCGGGGGGCCGTGGGTTCAAATCCCGCCACCCCGACCAGTCACAGCGCCTTGTTGTTTCGGCCCGCGATGGCGCCGCGGGCGAGACCCACGACCAGGACGACCACGGCGATGATGATGAGCCACTTCAGCGCCTTGATGACCAGCCCGAGGACGGCCAAGGCAATGGCCAGCAGAATCAGCCCGACGACGAGTCCCATGCGCTCAGTTGTACTGCATCGGGCAAGCTCGGCGGCCGCCGTACCGCCTAGACTTCCGACCGGACTCGTCCGTTCAGCGGTGAGTCGAAGCAATCGCCGTAGTCCAGTTCCCGAGGAGAGCCGTCTGTGAAGAGCACTGTCGAGACCCTGAGCCCGACGAGGGTGCGGCTGGCCATCGAGGTGCCCTTCGATGAACTCAAGCCGAGCTTTGATGCGGCGTACAAACGGATCGGGGCGCAGGTGCGAGTACCGGGGTTCCGTCCCGGCAAGGTGCCTGGCCGCGTCCTCGAACAGCGGATCGGCCGGCCGGCGATCCTGGAGGAGGTCGTCAACGAGGCCGTCCCCAAGGCCTACGAGGAGGCGGTCCGGGACAACTCCGTCCGGGTTCTCGGACGACCCGAGATCGAGGTCACGAAGATCGAGGACGGCGATGTCGTCGCCTTCACCGCCGAGGTGGACGTCCGGCCCGACCTGGAACTTCCGGCGCCGGATTCGTTGGTGGTCACCGTGGAGGACATGACGGTGACCGACGAGGAGGTCGACGAGCAGATCACCGCCCTGCGCGACCGCTTCGCCACCCTCACCGGCGTTGACCGGCCAGTCGAGGACGGCGACTACGTGAGCATCGACCTGGAAGCGACAGTCGACGGCGAGCCGGTCGAGGACGGCAGCACCACCGGCCTGTCGCACGAAGTGGGCAGCGGTGAGTTGATCGATGGCCTGGACGAGGCGCTGGTCGGGTTGTCAGCCGGCGAATCGACCACCTTTCGCACGGATCTTCCCGCCGGCGAGGCAGCCGGACGTTCGGCGGACGTCGCCGTTACCGTCCGGTCAGTCAAGGTCAAGGAGCTGCCTGAACTCGACGACGAGTTCGCGCAGACCGCCAGCGAGTTCGACACGATCGAGGTGCTGCGGGCCGACGCGCGCTCCCGGATCGAGCGGGTCAAGGCGGTGGGGCAGGGAGTCCAGGCCAGCGACCATCTGATGGAGGCATTGATCGGGTCGGTCGAGGCGCCGCTGCCGGAGTCCGTGGTCGCCGGCGAAGTGGAGTGGCGTCAGCACAACATCGTCCATCAACTGGAGGAGAGCGGGCGGGGCCTGCCGGACTACCTGGAATCCGAGGGACACTCCGAGGAGACCTTCCAGGCAGAGCTGCGGGTCAACGCCGAAAAGGCGGTCGCCACCCAGTTGATCCTCGACGCGTACGCCGATCAGCAGGAGGTCGGAGTTTCCGAAGAGGACCTCACCCAGCACATCGTCATGCAGGCCCGCCGCTACGGCGTCGCGCCCGAGCAGTTCGCCCAGCAGCTGTCGCAGAGTAACCAGTTGCCGGCGATGATGTCCGACGTCCGCCGCAACAAGGTATTGGCGCTGCTGCTCGACGCGGCGACGATCACCGATGCGAGTGGCCGTCCGGTGGAACTCACCGCGCTACGCAGTGGGCCGGGGGCAGGCTCCGGCGTACCGGACGCCACCGCAGCGGGCGACACCGACGAGGCGGAAGCGGCCACGGGCACAGACGAGGCAAGCGCCGTTCCGACCGACGTCAACCGCTGATCCGCGCTGACATCCGGCGCCGACGACCGGTGCGCTGACAGCGAACAGCCCTTCGTGCGGGACTTCCGCGTCAGCGTCGGGCGTTAGGGTCGGCAGCAGGTCATCATCCGAGAACATGCAGTTCCGCGGCGTGAAAGCAGGCGTGTTGTGAGCACCCCCAGTCCACTCCTCCGACCGGTGAGCCAGTCCATCCAGCCGGCGACTACGACGCCCTCGGTGCCGCACATGCGCGCCGCGGTCGCCGGGATGAACCTCGGCGACTCGGTCTACGAACGGCTGTTGCGCGAGCGGATTGTCTTCCTCGGCTCCCAGGTGGGTGACGAGATCGCCAACCAGCTGTGCGCGCAGATGCTGCTGCTCGCCGCGGAGGATCCCGGCCGCGACATCAACCTCTACATCAACTCACCCGGCGGTTCGGTGACGGCCGGGATGGCGATCTTCGACACGATGCAGTTCATCGAGTGCGACGTCGCCACCTACGCGATGGGCTTGGCCGCCTCGATGGGCCAGTTCCTGCTGTCTGCGGGCACCAAGGGCAAGCGCTATGCGCTGCCGCACGCGCGGATCATGATGCACCAGGGTTCTGCGGGGGTCGGCGGCACCGCCTCGGACATCGCGATCCAGGCGGACCTGTTCCGGCAGAGCAAGCTGGAGATGGCCGAGCTCACCGCCGAGCACACCGGCAAGTCGGTGGAACAGATCACCAAGGACTCCGACCGCGACCGCTGGTTCACCGCGCAGCAGGCGTTGGAGTACGGCTTCGTCGACCACGTGGTCGCCCGGGCCCGGCAGGTGCCCGACGAGGACGACAACCCCGCTGCCAAGACCCGCTGAATCTGCGAAAAGGACACGACGTGAGCAAGCTCTATACCCCCGACAGCCGGTACACGCTGCCCTCCTTTGTGGAGCGCACGAGCTACGGCATGAAGGAGTCCAACCCCTACAACAAGCTCTTCGAGGAGCGGATAATCTTCCTCGGCGTGCAGGTCGACGACGTATCGGCCAACGACATCATGGCGCAGCTGATCTGCCTGGAGTCCACCGATCCAGACCGGGACATCATCATGTACATCAACTCCCCCGGCGGCTCGTTCACCGCACTGACGGCGATCTACGACACGATGATGTTCGTCCGGCCCGACATCCAGACAGTGGTCATGGGTCAGGCCGCCTCGGCCGCGGCGGTCATTCTCGCGGCCGGAACGCCCGGCAAGCGGATGGCGCTGCCGTACTCGCGGATCCTCATTCACCAACCCTCCGGCGAGGGCAGCGGATCGCTCTCGGATCTGGAGATCCAGGCAGATGAGATCCAGCGGGTGCGCCATCAGATGGAGAAGATCCTGGCCCGGCACACCGGTCAGTCCGAGGAGACCATCCGCACCGACATCGAGCGGGACAAGATCTTCGGCGCCGAGGAAGCCAAGGCCTACGGTCTGGTCGACAACGTCATCGAAAGCCGCAAGCTCAACGCGGTACCGGCCTAACCGACCAGTGGACACACGCGCCGAGTCAATACAGGTGCAACGTCGCCCCGAGCCGGTAACGTCGTCCGAGCCCACATCGGCGCCAAAGGAAGGACGGTCGTAGGTGGCACGCATCGGCGACGGCGGTGATCTGCTCAAGTGCTCGTTCTGCGGCAAGTCGCAGAAGCAGGTCAAGAAGCTCATCGCGGGCCCAGGCGTCTACATCTGCGACGAATGCATCGACCTCTGTAACGAGATCATCGAGGAGGAGCTGTCCGACTCCTCCGACCTCAAGTTCGACGAGCTTCCCAAGCCCACGGAGATCTTCGAGTTCCTCGAGCAGTACGTCATCGGCCAGGAGTCGGCGAAGAAGACTCTCGCCGTGGCCGTCTACAACCACTACAAGCGGGTGCAGGCGGGGACAGAGGGGCCGCGCGGCTCCGCGGCGGATTATGTGGAACTGGCGAAGTCCAACATCCTGCTCATCGGCCCGACCGGCTGCGGCAAGACCCACCTCGCCCAAACCCTGGCCAAGCTGCTGAACGTCCCGTTCGCCATCGCCGACGCGACGGCGCTCACCGAAGCCGGCTATGTCGGCGAGGACGTCGAGAACATCCTGCTCAAGCTGATCCAGGCAGCCGATTACGACGTAAAGCGGGCCGAGACCGGGATCATCTACATCGACGAGGTCGACAAGATCGCCCGCAAGAGCGAGAACCCCTCCATCACGCGAGACGTCTCCGGCGAGGGCGTTCAGCAGGCACTGCTGAAGATCCTGGAAGGTACGACGGCCTCTGTGCCGCCGCAGGGCGGCCGCAAGCATCCACACCAGGAGTTCATCCAGATCGACACGACAAACGTGTTGTTCATCGTTGGCGGCGCGTTCGCTGGTCTCGAGCGCATCGTGGAATCAAGGGTCGGCAAGCAGGGCATCGGCTTCGGCGCGGACATCCGCGGCAAGGCGGACATCGACACCACCGACGTATTCGCCGACGTCCTGCCCGAGGATCTTCTGAAGTTCGGAATGATCCCGGAGTTCGTCGGGCGAGTCCCTGTTGTCACGAGTGTGAGCAAGCTCGACCGCGAGGCGCTCATTGCGATCCTGACCGAGCCCAGGAATGCGTTGGTGCGGCAGTACCAACGGTTGTTCGAGCTGGACAACGTGGAACTGGAGTTCACCAACGACTCCCTCGAGGCGATCGCCGATCAGGCGATACTGCGCGGTACGGGAGCGCGTGGCCTGCGCGCGATCATGGAGGAAGTGCTGCTCTCGGTGATGTACGAGGTGCCCAGCCGAGAGGATGTGGCGCGGGTCGTCATCACCGGTGAGGTCGTCCTCGACCACGTCAACCCGACGATCGTTCCTCGTGAGGTGCCCAAGCGCGAACGCCGGGAGAAGTCGGCCTGAGTCTCAGCCCGCCCGTTCCAACGTCGTCAGCCGTTCGCGACGACATCCAGGCGCTCCAGCACCTCGCGCTTGTCGGCACGCACCTCCCTGCGCAGGCCGTCCAGCTTGTCGCCTAACGAGTCCATTCGCGCAGTGAGGGTGCCGCTGAGTCCGTCGATTCGGCTGCCGAGGGTTGTCGACTGTTCGTCGATTCGGCTGCCGAGGGTTGTCGACTGTTCGTCGATTCGGCTGCCGAGGGTCGTGGACAGCTCGTCGATTCGGCTGCCGAGGGTTGTCGACTGTTCCTCGATTCGGCTGCTGAGGCTATCCATGCGGCCGCTCACGGATGCGCCCATGGCGTCGATTCGATCGGTCAATCGAAACAGCGCAGTGCCAAGCAGGGCGATTACGGCGATGAGCAGCGCCGTCATGGTGCCGAACACTGTCCACGCGAAGACGTCCGTCACGATCCCTCCCCGGCCGTCATTGTGCCCGCGCCCCTGGGCTCGGTCGAGCGGGCGCTCCCCGCTGTGGATAACCGGTCGCCGGTTCAGCCGCCCATAGGAGTCTCCGTAGCATCGCCGGCGTGACCGTCACCCCGCCCGTCGACGAACTGGCCCGGGTCGAGGCCCAGTTGCGACCCCGCTGGCCCGAGACGCGGCTGGAGCCTTCCCTCACCCGGATCGCCGCACTGATGGAGGTTCTCGGCGACCCGCAGCGGGGGTACCCCGTGGTTCAGATCACCGGCACCAACGGCAAGACCTCGACGGCGCGGATGATCGACGAATTGCTCCGTGGCTTCGGGCTGCGCGTGGGGCGCTTCACCAGCCCCCACCTCGCGTCGATCACCGAGCGGATCAGCGTCGACGGCGTCCAACTTCCGGCGAGTCGATTCGCGGAGGTGTACGACGACGTCGCGCCGTACCTCGGGATGGTCGACGCCAGACAGCCGATCGCGCTGTCCTACTTCGAGGTCCTCACCGCTCTGGGGTACGTCGCATTTGCCGACGCCCCCGTCGATGTGGCCGTGGTCGAGGTGGGGATGGGCGGGTTGTGGGACAGCACGTCGGTCGCCGACGCGCAGGTCGCCGTCGTCACACCGATCGCGCTCGACCACATGCACTACCTGGGCGACGACGTCGGGTCCATAGCCACCGAAAAGGCGGGGATCATCAAGGCCGGTGCCATCGCCGTACTCGCTCAGCAGCCCGCCGATGCGCTCGACGCTCTGCTGCGGCGTTCGGTCCAGATGGACGCCACCGTGGCGCGCGAAGGGATGGAGTTCGGGCTGGTCGAACGCCGGATCGCCGTGGGCGGGCAGCTGCTCGCGGTGCAGGGTCTCGGTGGCAGCTACGACGAGGTGTTCTTGCCACTGCACGGAGCGCATCAGGCGCAAAACGCCGCTGTTGCACTCGCCGCGGTCGAAGCGTTCTTCGGCGCCGGGGCGCAGGGCCGCATCGATGTCAACACGGTTCGCGCCGCCTTCGCCAGCGTTCGGACGCCCGGCCGGCTCGAGGCGGTACGCAGCGCTCCGACGGTCCTGGTCGACGCCGCGCACAACCCGGCGGGCGTGGCGGCGACAGTGGCGGCTGTGCAAGAGGCCTTTGACTTCCGGCGGCTGGTCGCCGTGATGGCCTGCATGGCCGACAAGGACGTCCGCAGAATGTTGGAGATCCTCGAGCCCGTCGTCGACGAACTCGTTGTCACCGCCAACTCCTCACCGCGGTCCATGGCTCCAGACGACCTGGCCGCGCTGGCCGTCGAGGTCCTCGGACCGGAACGCGTGACGGTCGAGGTACGCCTCGATGACGCACTGGACACCGCCGTACGGCTGGCCGAGGAGGGGGCGGCGGCTCTGAGCGGGAGCGGCATCCTCGTCATCGGCTCTGTCGTCACGGCGGGAGAGGCCAGGGTTCTCCTGGTTGGGCGTTGACGAGCACGCCGCCGGATCCGCGGCGCGCCGGGATCGACCGGGTGATGTCCGGTGTCTACGCCGCCACGCTCGCGCTGGAGGCGCTGACGCTGCTGCTCGTGCCGCGGACCGTCGCTCAGGACGGCGGGCTGACGGGCGCCAACCTTGCCGTCACGTTGGGACTCGCCGGGGTGCTCGTCGTGCTGGCGGCAATGCAACGACGGCCCTGGGGCTTGGCGGCCGGGTCGGTCGCACAGGTGGCGTTCACGGCGACCGGCTTCATCGTCGCGGCGATGTTCTTCCTCGGCGCGGTCTTCGGATTCATCTGGCTCTACAGCATCCATGTGCAGCGCGAGCTTCGCGCCCGAACGGCTTCACCGCCTACCGGTTAGGCTCGGCGGTCCCGACGCCGTTCCCCTGGAGAGCCCGTGTCCGAGCGCACCCTGATCCTGGTCAAACCCGACGGCGTCGGCCGCGGACTCGTCGGCGAGGTCATCTCCCGGATCGAGGGCAAGGGTTTGACCTTGGTGGCGCTCGAGCTGCGGACGCTGGACCGAGAAACCGCGCAGCGGCACTACGCCGAGCATGAGGGCAAGCCGTTCTACGGCGACCTGGTGGACTTCATCACCTCCGGCCCGCTGGTCGCCCTGGTCGCGGAGGGACCCCGCGCGGTGGCGGCGTTCCGACAGCTTGCCGGGGCGACCGACCCGGTGGCGGCTGCCACCGGCAGCATCCGGGCGGACCTTGCGCTGGCCGTGCAGAAGAACATCGTCCATGGGTCGGACTCGACCGAGTCGTCCGTCCGAGAGATAGGCCTGTTCTTTCCCGATCTGTGAGTACGGCGGAATCAGGGCGACAGTTGTCGGTACCCCTGGCTAGCGTCGAAGCCGTGGCAACCGATTCCGCCGATCCGCCGTTGGTGCACGCTCGCGGGTTGACCAAACGATTCGGGGAGTTCACCGCGGTCGACGGGATAGACGTCGACGTCGCCCGAGGGGAGGCGTTCGGCTTCCTCGGGCCGAACGGCGCGGGCAAATCCTCAACGATGCGGATGATCGGCTGCGTCTCGCCGCCGACAGAGGGGACGTTGCGCATACTGGGACGGGATCCGCGCACCGAGGGGCCGGCGATCCGGGCCAGGCTCGGCGTCGTACCGCAGCAGGACACGCTGGACACCGAGCTCAGTGTTCGGGAGAACCTGCTGATCTACGGCCGTTACTTCGGGATGTCCCGCGCCGCGGTGCGGGACAAGACCGACGAGCTGCTCGAGTTTGTGCAGCTGAGTGACCGCGCAAAGGACAAGGTGGAGCCGCTGTCCGGCGGGATGAAACGGCGACTCACCATCGCCCGGTCCCTGATCAACGATCCGGAGATGCTGCTGCTGGACGAGCCGACCACAGGTCTGGACCCGCAGGCCAGGCACTCACTGTGGGACCGGCTGTTCCGGCTCAAGCAACGCGGCGTCACCCTTGTCCTCACCACGCACTACATGGACGAGGCCGAGCAGTTGTGTGATCGGCTCGTCGTGATGGACAAGGGCCGCTTCGCCGCCGAAGGCAGCCCGCGCGAGCTGATCGCGACTTACAGCACGCGGGAGGTCTTGGAACTCAGGTTCGGCGCGGATGCGGACAACAAGGTCTACGCGGACAAGCTCGAGGGACTCGTCGATCGCATCGAGGTGCTGCCCGACCGGCTGCTGCTCTACACCGACGACGGTGACGGCAGCGCCGCGGCGGTCTACGACCGCGGCCTTCGGCCGGTCTCGACGCTGGTACGGCGTAGCACGTTGGAGGACGTCTTCCTGCGGCTGACCGGTCGGACGCTGGTCGACTGATGGCACAAGCCCCCGCTGTGGTCCAGCCGCGTAAGGTCCCCTCAGCCTGGTCACGCACGTGTGCGTCCTTGGGCTTCTGGGCGTTCCAGTACCGCAGGACCTGGCGCGGCACGGTGGTGTCCAGCATCCTCACGCCGGTGCTGTTCCTCGCCGCAATGGGGATCGGCCTCGGCACTCTCGTCGACGAGGGCGGCCGCTTGGGCGATGAGTACCTGCTCTTCCTCGCCCCCGGCCTGCTCGCCGCCACGGCGATGCAGACCGCGACCTTCGAGTCGATGTACCCGGTCATGGGCGCGATCAAGTGGGTTCGCACGTACCACGCGATGCTCGCAACCCCCCTCGGGGTAGGGAACATCCTCGGCGGCCACCTGCTGTGGGTTGCCTTCCGGGTGACCACCACGGCGGCGATCTATCTCGTGGTGATCGCGCTGTTCGGCGCGGCACCGAGCCTGCTGGCGCTCTTGGCGCTGCCCGCGGCGACTCTGTGCGGCATGGCGTTCGCGGCGCCGATCTTCGCGTTTGCCGCGGGCTACGACAGCCCAGCGGGCTTCGCGGCGCTGGAGCGCTTCGTCATCGTGCCGATGTTCCTGTTCTCCGGCACCTTCTTTCCGGTGAGCCAGCTGCCCGAGGCGCTGCAGTGGGTGGCCTACGCGACCCCGCTCTGGCATGGGGTCGACCTGTGCCGCGGCCTCGTTCAGGGCACGCAGGAGCTGGCCGACGCGCTGATGCACGTCGGCTATCTGTCCCTGTGGGTCGGCGGCGGCGTCGTCGCCGCCAATTACTTCTTCCGGCGTCGTCTGGAGGCGACCGGATGAGTGCGACGCTGCACCCCGACCGGGAGTCCGCGACGCTGCTCGCGCGGATCGTCCCGCTGCGTGGGACCAGCGCGCGGCGGGCCAGCCTGATGGTCGAGCGCTCCCTGATGGTCTACCGGCGTGGCTGGGTGATCATCGTGTCCGGCTTCTTCGAGCCCCTGTTCTACCTGCTCTCGATCGGCGTCGGTATCGGTGCTCTGGTCGGATCGGTGACCGTGGACGGGACGGTGTTGGAGTACACCGCGTTCGTGGCGCCGGCCCTGCTTGCCTCATCGGCCATGAACGGCGCGGTGTACGACTCGACGTTCAACATCTTCTTCAAGCTCAAGTACGCCAAGACCTATGACGCGATCCTGTCCACGCCGATGTCTCCGGGAGACGTCGCGGCCGGCGAGATCTGCTGGGCGCTGCTGCGCGGGCTGATCTACTCCACTGCTTTTCTCGTCGTCATGCTGGCGCTCGGGTTGGTCGGCTCGCCCTGGGCGGTTCTGGTGCTGCCCGCCGCGGTACTGATCGGGTTCGGGTTTGCCGCCGTGGGCGTGGCGGCTACGACGTACATGCGGGGGTGGCAGGACTTCGAGTTCGTTCAGCTCATCGTTCTTCCGATGTTCCTGTTCGCCACGACCTTCTACCCGCTGTCGACCTACCCGTCGGCGCTGCAGGCGGTGGTCGTCTGCACGCCGCTTTATCACGCAGTGGAACTGATCCGCGATCTGACGACCGGCCTGGTCGACGGAACGCTGACCATCCACGTCGCCTACCTCGCGGTGATGGGTCTGATCGGCCTGCGGGTCGCCGCCGGGCGGCTGGAGAAGCTGTTGCTGACCTGACCGGTTCGCCCCGACCGCTACCCTGAGGCTGACATGAAAGCGCCTGAATCCCTGTTCCCGCGGCTGGAGCCGTTGCTGCCGCGGGTGGCCAAGCCGATCCAGTACGTCGGGGGAGAGCTCAACGCCACCGTCAAGGACTGGGACGACGTCGACGTGCACTGGGCGCTGATGTATCCCGACGCCTACGAGGTCGGCCTGCCCAACCAGGGTGTGATGATCCTCTACGAGGTCATCAACGAGCGTCCCGATGCGCTGGCCGAACGGACGTATGCCGTCTGGCCCGACCTCGCCGCGCTGATGCGCGAGCACGGCATCGGCCAGTTCACCGTCGACGCGCACCGGCCGGTTGCCGCCTTCGACGTCCTCGGTGTCAGCTTCGCCACCGAACTCGGCTACACGAACCTGCTCGAGGCGCTCGATCTCGCCGGTATCCCCCTGCACAGCGCCGGGCGCACCGAGGCGCACCCCATCGTGCTGGCCGGCGGGCACGCCGCCTTCAACCCGGAGCCGATCGCGGAGTTCATCGACGCCGCTGTGCTCGGCGACGGTGAGCAGGCGGTCCTGGAGATCACCGACCTCGTCAAAGCCTGGAAGGCGCAAGGCCGCCCCGGTGGGCGCACCGAATTACTGCTCCGGCTGGCTCGCACCGGTGGTGTCTACGTCCCGCGCTTCTACGACGTCGACTACCTGCCGGACGGCCGGATCCATCGGGTGTCACCCAATCGGTCCGACGTCCCGTTCCGGGTGCACAAGCGGACCGTGATGGACCTCGACGAGTGGCCGTATCCCAAGCAGCCCCTGGTTCCGCTCGCGGAGAGCGTGCACGAGCGGATGAGCGTGGAGATCTTCCGCGGCTGCACCCGCGGTTGCCGGTTCTGCCAGGCCGGGATGATCACCCGCCCGGTGCGGGAGCGCTCGATCACCGGCATCGGCGACATGGTCGACCGGGGCCTGCGGGCGACCGGGTTCGAGGAGGTCGGCCTGCTGTCGTTGTCCAGCGCCGACCACTCCGAGATCGGCGACATCGCGAAGGGACTCGCCGACCGGTACGCCGGCACGAACACCTCGCTGTCCCTGCCTTCGACGCGGGTGGACGCGTTCAACGTCACCCTCGCCAACGAGCTGTCCCGCAACGGGCGGCGCTCCGGTCTCACGTTCGCACCC
Source organism: Geodermatophilaceae bacterium (assembly GCA_013812145.1). GTDB lineage: Bacteria > Actinomycetota > Actinomycetes > Mycobacteriales > Geodermatophilaceae > JACCTY01. The sequence continues at coordinate 28,598 of JACCTY010000156.1, forward strand.
GAGGGCGGCAGCGAACGGCTGCGCGCGGTCATCAACAAGATGGTGTCCAAGGAAGACCTGATCAGGACGGTCAGTACGGCGTACGCCCACGGCTGGCGGCAGGTGAAGCTGTACTTCATGTGCGGCCTTCCGACGGAGACCGACGCCGACGTGCTGGAGATCGCCGACATGGCCAAGGACGTGATCCGCGCCGGCCGGGAGGCGGCCGGCCACCGTGACATCCGGTGCACGGTGTCCATCGGCGGTTTCGTGCCGAAACCGCACACTCCGTTCCAATGGGCGGCGCAGGCCGCCGCCGACACGATCGACCACCGGCTCCGGCTGTTGCGCTCGGCGATCAACGCCGACCGGAGCTTCGGGCGGGCGATCGGCGTTCGTTACCACGACGGCAAGCCGGGAATCATCGAGGGACTGCTCTCCCGCGGCGACCGCCGGGTCGGCGGGGTGATCGAGGCGGTGTGGCGCGCGGGCGGCCGCTTCGACGGCTGGAGCGAGCATTTCTCCTACGATCGCTGGGTCGGGGGCTGCTCGGAGGTGCTGCCGGCGTACGGCGTGGACCTGGACTGGTTCACGATCCGGGAGCGGAACGAGAACGAGGTGCTGCCCTGGGAGCACCTCGATTCCGGGCTGGACAAGGAGTGGCTCTGGTCGGACTGGCAGGACGCCCTGGACGAGACGGAGGTCGATGACTGCCGCTGGACTCCCTGCTATGACTGCGGGGTGTGCCCCGGTATGGGCACCGACATCCAGGTCGGGCCGACCGGCCGTACGTTGCTGCCGCTGACCCCGGTCTGAACGTGGCGCGCCAACCTGACGGACCGCCGCCGCCGCCTGTGGTTCAGCGGTTGCGGCTGCGCTATGCCAAACGTGGCCGGCTGCGGTTCACCTCCCACCGGGACTTCGCCCGCGCCTTTGAGCGGGCGTTGCGACGGGCGGGCATTCCGATGGGGTACTCCGCCGGCTTCACACCGCATCCGAAGATCTCCTACCTCGGAGCCGCACCGACCGGTGTGGCGAGCGAAGCGGAGTACCTGGAGATCGGGCTGGCCGTGCACATGGATCCCGAAGCCGTCCGGGTGGCGCTGGACTCCTGCCTGCCGACCGGCCTGGACATCGAGGAGTGTGTGCCGGCTGCGGGCGAGACGTTGGCCGACCGGATCGATACCAGCTGGTGGCGCATCACCCTGCCCGGCCTGGATTTCTCCACAGTGGACACGGCGGTGCAGGGTTTTCTTGCGGCTGCGGAGATCCCGGTCGAGCGGCTGACGAAGAAGGGCCGGCGAAGCGTCGACGCGCGCGCGGCAGTGGTGTCGATCAGCACGGTCGGCGGCACACCGACCACCGGATCAGGCCCCTGTGTGATACTTGACCTGGTCGTCCGGCAGGTCAGCCCTGCGGTTCGACCCGACGACGTGATCGCCGCTCTGGCCGCCGTCGCCGGATGCGTGCCCACCGCCCCCGTGAGGGCGACCCGGTTGGCACAGGGCCGGCTTGACGAGTCCGGGCAGCTCACCGACCCGCTTGCGCCCGACCGTGCGGCCGCCCTCGCTGCCAGGGAGGGTTCGCCAGAGACGATCGCCGGGGCGCAGCGGTAGGACGACGTCGGCACCGCCGTCGAACGTAGGCGCCCCGCGCTCGCGATCGGCGTCCACAGACTTTGCGGGCATCAATGCCGCGCTCATCTCAGCGCGCAGCGGTGCCCGCCAAACCGCACCTCGCGTGCGCTGCGGACCGGATTCGGTCGGCGCGCGCTGCGAGGCCGAAACGGAGAACCGTGCTCGACACCGAGCCCGGCGGCGACATGGGGCCAATCGAGGCTCCTAGCGACCGCCCGAACGACCCAGCACCATCGGCAGTACGGCGGCGCCGAGCCGCAGAACCCCGAAACAGCCCACCAGACGGTGGCTCCGAGCCGCCGTCCACGCCGCGCAAGGCGACCCGGTCGCGAGCCCGTGTCGCCGCCGGGGACGAGACCGCGGCGCCAGCCGCTGAACCCGACGGCTCGGCCTCCGAAACTGCCACCGCGGGCAAGCGAACCCGAGCCACGACGGCCACCAGGGCGAAGCGCACGGCCACGTCGACCGAAGCCGCGCCCGAAAGCGAGGCAACAAAGCCACCGAGACCGACCAAGAAGGCGGCAAAGGCGGCAAAGGCGGCGCCCTCGGCGCCTGCGATGGACAGCTCCGTCGAGGCCGCGACGGCCAAAAAGGCGCCGAGGTCGCGAGCGCGGAAAGCGGCGACCGAGGCGGGCGTAGCAGCGGCAACCGAGCCTGCTCAGCTCCGGCTGAGCGATCAACCGGTTGCGAGCTCGGACGCGACTGTTCCCGCGGCATCGCCGGACAAGGGCCGAAAGGCGGCACCACCGGCAGTCATGTTCATGCCGCCCGCAGCGGTCGACCCGGCCGGGCTCGACGATGAGGCTCGGCCCGCTCGGGGTCGCCGCACCAAGTCCCCCGCCGCGGAGGGGGAGAGCGCCGGCCCGATCGCAGGGCCGCCGGACGATGAGGACGCCGCGAGGCCCGCGCGAAAGCGGGCAGCCAAGAAAACGGCGCCGGAGCCGGCCACCGAATTCAGCACCGGCGATGAGCCGACGACAGCGCCAGCAGCTGTGACCGGCGGCGTGGAAAGCCCAGATG
>JACCTY010000158.1 GCA_013812145.1 Geodermatophilaceae bacterium
GTCCCACCCGGCGCGCTGGCGCGGATCGCGCGGGACGCCGTCCTAGCGCCGTTCCGGCTCGCCGGCTGGCCCGGCTATGCCGACCGTGGGTCGTCGTACGCCAGCGCCCTGTCCGCATCGCTGGGCCCGGAGTTGTACGGCGTGCTGTACGAGCCGTACGCGGTCAAGCTCTGGGGGCTGCCCGGAGAGCGAATCGACGTCGAGCAGGCCCGGCGACGGGTGAGCGCGGACAACCCGTGGAAAATCGCCCGGCGCATCCTCGGCCGCCGCGCGCCGGAGGGTCGGGTCTACTTCTACCCCCGGCACGGCTTCGGTCAGATCGTCGATGCGCTCGCCGCGGCAGCGGTGGGGGCCGGCGCGCTGCTGCACACCGAAACCGAAGTGTCCACAGTGGACGTTTGCGGGAGGCCACCGGTGGTACGGCTAGCGGACGGTGGGACGGTCCGCGCCGGCCACATCCTGTCGACGCTTCCGCTAGCGCTGCTCGCGCGGCTGGCCCGCCCTCAGCCGGAACCGGCCGTGCTCGACGATGCGCGACACCTGCGGCTGCGCGCCATGGTGCTTGTCTATCTCGTGCACAAGGGCGGCCGGTGGACCGAGTTCGACGCGCACTACCTGCCTGACAGCGACACGCCGGTGACCCGGGTCAGCGAACCGGCCAACTACCGCGACAACCGGTCGGATGACCCCGCCGACCGCAGCGTCGTGTGCGCGGAGATCCCCTGCTCGGTCGGCGGCGACATCTGGGTGGCTCCGGACGACGATCTGGCCGACCTCGTCATGCATGCTCTCTCCGCCGTGGGGCTCCCGCCGGTCCGGCTGACGGCGGTGCAGACGCGGCGACTGCCCCACGTGTACCCGGTCTACGAGACCGGCTATGCCGAGCACCTCATGAGCCTGCAGGAGTGGGCGGACGGATTGACCGACGTGACGACGCTGGGGCGACAGGGTCTGTTCGTGCATGACAACACCCACCACACGATGGCGATGGCCTACGACGCCGTGGCGGCGCTCGGCCCGAACAACCGCAGAGACGAGGCGGCCTGGGCGGCCGCCCGCGAACGTTTCAGTCACCACGTCGTGGAGGACTAGCTGAGCGCCCGTCGTTCGTCGGTCGCCCAGACGCCGCGGACCACCTCGACCGGTCCCGACCGCTAGCTCTCCAGCAGCGACTGACCGAGCCAGCCCTCGGTCCCGGGACCCGGCAGGGCAAAGAAGAAACCGCCGCCCTCCGGGACGACGTACTCCTCCAGCGGCTCACCGGCCAGCCGCTCCTGAGTCTGCAGGAACGTGTCCAGCCGGCGCTGGTAGGAGATGAACGCCAGTCCCTGGTCGAGCTGGCCGGAGCCGTCGACCCCTCGCGCGAAGTTGAAGCCGCGGCGGAGCATCAAGGGGCTGCCGTCACGCGGGTTGGCCAGCCGGATGTGCGCGTCGAGCGGGATCGTCTCCCCGGCTGGGTCGTCGACGTAGTTCGGGATATCGGTCTCCTCCTCGTCGCCGAGCGGGGCGCCGTTGCCGCGATGCCGGCCCATGATGGCCTCCTGTTCGCGCAGCGTCGTCCGGTCCCAGTGCTCGACGAACATCCTGATGATGCGCACCGCCTGGTAACTGCCGCCGATCGCCCACGCCGGCTCTCCGTCGCCGTCTCGCACCCAGACCACCTCGTCCATGAGGTCGTCCTGCGCAGCGCCGGGGTTGGCGGTGCCGTCCTTGAAGCCCATCAGGTTGCGGGTCTTGGTCTGCCCGCCCAGCGGTTGCTCGTCCGGGCGCGTGAATGTGTCCAGCAGCCAGTGCATGACAAGCGTCCCGCGCGTTTCGCGCATGATCCGGCGCAGCGCATGGACACAGACGTCCGGATGGGCCGCCTGCAACACCAGCAGCAGGTCCCCGTGCGTGCGTGCCGGATCCAGCCGGTCGTTGGCCAGGCGGGTCATCGGTACCAACTCCGCCGGCTTGCGCTCGGCCAGCCCGTAACGATCGTCGAACAGCGACGCGCCGACGCTGACGGTCGCGCTGTTGATCCGCGCCGTCACCCCGTCCAGTACGCCGTTGTCCGACGGCGGCAGCCCGAGTTCCAGCGGCTCGGGTCGCTCACCGGACCCGAGCAGTTCGATCTCGGCGGACACCGCGCGCATGGTGTCGACCAGTTCGCCGCGGTCCTCCGCGACCGTGCGGAACGAGGCGAGCAGCCCGTACGCCGATCCCGCGGCGAGGATGCCGGCCTGACGCGCCCCGTCTCGGACTCCCCGAAAACCCTCCGCGGCGTTCGGTGGCGCCACATCAGCCGCTGTGCTTCGGTTGGTGCAGCCGGCGAGCAGGCCGCCGGCGCCGAGCGCCGCACCACCGGCGGCCGCTCCGGTCAGAAGGCCACGACGGGTCAGCATCCGCTAGGACAGCTCCAGTGCGGCCGGCACCTCAGCCAGGTTCTCCGACAGTTCCGCCAAGGACGCCTGGAGGACCGCCTTGTCGTCCTCGGTCAGCTCAAGGTAGGAGACATAGCCGCCGTCGGGCAGCGTGTACGGCTCCAGCCCGGCGAACACCTCGTCGATTCCCGCACGCACCTCGGCGAGCAGGTCGGCGTCGAACTTCTCCAGCGCCACCTCGAGGGAGTCGATCACCGCCTGGGCTCCCTCGATGTTCGCGGCGAAGTCCCAGAGGTCGGTGTGGGAGTACCGGTCCTCCTCGCCGGTGATCTTGCCGCGAGAGACCTCCTCGACCAGTTCCTGCGCGCCGATCGCCACTGCTGATGGCGCGATCTCGAGTTGGGGGATCTGCGCGGCGAGGTCGGCGATGTCGGCGTCGAGCTGGTCGGCGTATTCGGCCGCGCGGCCACCGGTGGTCTGCCGCTCGAACAGGAACCACTCCAGCTTGTGCCACCCGGTGAACTCTGGGTTCGTCTCGTCCCCGAAGTCGTCGACTCGAGCATCGACTGCAACGTCGATGTCCTCGATCAGGCCGGCGATCGGCTCGATCCGCTCCCAGCTGACCCGGCTCGGCGCGTAGAGCCCCTGGGCCGTTGCCAGGTCCCCCCCTCGGACGGCGTCGGTGAACGCCGTCGTGTCGGCTTGCAGGGCGGTCACCTCACCGAGGACATACTCCCGGTACGCCGCGACTCCGGCGAGGATGTCGGGGTCGTCGCTGGTGCCGGTGTTGTCCTCTTCCGACAGCCCAGACCCTGACCCGCTGCCCGATCCACTCCCGTTGCCCGATCCGCTCTGACTGGTCGATCCCTCGGTGCGGACGTCGTCCCCGTCGTCGCCGCCGCAGCTCGTGACGGCCGCGATGACGACGGCGGCGAGCAGAGTAGTGACAAACCGACGCGGCATGGTGGTCTCCTCACGGTTAGGTAAGGCAAACCTTATAAGAGCGGCACCCCTGTGGACTTGTCCAGCTGCTTCTCGTGCAGCCGGCGAGCGAGGATCTCGCGCAGAACAGGCAGCACACGGCGGTCCTTGTCGCGCCCGGCGGGCTCCTTGCTCCGGATCACGTCAGCCAGCGAAGCGACGAGCACCGGCAGGCCGCGGAAGTCCTCGACGGCTGCATCGCGGCGAAGATCGTGATAGCCCGTTGTGCCGGTCGGCACGAACGATATGTCGAGGTCCCCGCTCAGAGTCCTCAGGTTCCATACTTGTGCGGCCCCAAGAGAGTCGGCGTCGTGGCCGTGCGGAAGCGGCTCGTCCAGTTCGACTGCTCGGACCATCGCCTTGAGGTCGCTCAGTGCAGCAGACAGCCGACCGAGATTCGCCTTGCCGTGCAGCGGCGTGATGTCGAGGTGCAGTGTCGGCAGTGGCGAACCATGAATCACCGCAGCGAAGCCCCCGATGACGATGAACTCGACTTCATGCTCCAAGAGCACCCTGAGCATGTCATGTGGGTTGAACTCAGCCGGCACGGCGCCCTCCGGCGGTGCCGCGGATGGACTGGATGAAATTGGCCGCGTCGACCATGTGGTCAGCTCGGTCGCCCGGGGACATCTTCAACAGCTGGCTCGCTTGCCAGAGGTCGGAGTCGTCGTACGGGTCGAGTGCGACCAGCAGGTTGAAGCCGCACAGCCGGAGCATCCGCCGCACCGTCTCGAAACCGGGGTCGACCCGCCCGGACTCGGCGCGAGCGACGGCGGATTGGGTGGTGCCGGCCCGTTCGGCCAACTCGCGCTGCGTCAGGCCGGCCCGCTTGCGGGCCTCTCTGATCAGATCTCCGCCCATGCTGGCCATAGGGTAGGAGCATAGCTGTTGTGCTATACAGGCTCACAGTCCAGCGCTGACCCCCACCACTCCGAAGCTGCGGCCAGACGACAGGGTCAGGGCGGGCGGGTTGAGTTCGGCGTGGACGACGGGCAGCACCGCGCGCAGGTAGGGGCCGAGCCGGACAAAGGAGACACCGGTCGTCCGGAACGTGTAGCTGATCGGGACCTCACCGTAGGCGTAGCCCTTGCCGAGCAGGTTCAGGGTCAGCACCTGCGCGTAGTTGTAGTCGTGCCGGATCACGGCGTCCGCGGCCGCCTCCGCCGAGAACGCCCGCATCCCGCTCTGCCCGTCCGTGACATCGCGGCAGCGGGTCATCCACCGGACCCAACAGGTCAGCAGGATGTTGCCGACCCGGCGTTGGGGATGCATCCGACGGATCCGTCCGGCGAATCGGGAGCCGACCGCGTAGTCCGCCCGATGGCTCAGCACGGCCTCAGCGAGGTCGGGGATCGCCTCCGGCGGGTATTCGCCATCGGAGTCGAGGTAGACCACGCAGGCCGGGACCAGAGCGACAGCCTCGGCCAGGCCCCGGCGTACGGCCGCCCCGAGCCCCTGGTTGACGCCCAACGACACCACCTGTGCCCCTGCGGCGGCCGCCAGCGCCGCCGTGTCGTCGGTCGACCCGTCGTCGACGACCAGCCGAATCACCAGCCGGCCGCCCACCTCGGCCGGCACCCGGTGTACGACGTCGGCGACCCGGTCCTGCTCGTTGTACGCCGGCATGACCACAACGACCGGCGCGTCGGCAGCAATCGATGCCCGGCCGGGGCGGCGTGGCAGGGTCCGCGGGAGCCGCAGTCGCCCGGGGTACGACGGATCGGGCACCACCAGCGCGACGGCGCCGACGAGCAATGCGTAGAGCGTCTTGATCGCGTGCGCCACGATTGCCGCAGCGAGCGCCGGGCCGGCGGCCGCTCCGAAGCCGACCAGTGCGGCGGTGGCGGCGGCCTCATAGCTGCCGATCCCGCCCGGCGTGATCGCGAGGGCCTGCGCGGCGATCGTG